>SBHG01000131.1 GCA_006226305.1 Alphaproteobacteria bacterium
ACAAAATTAAGCCCCAGATCGCCCAGCCGAACACCACCGCGCTGAAGGACCGTCGCCACGGTCGGCACGGTCTTGAGATCTTTTTCGTAAGTATAGTGCAGCTCGTTGAGGTCCATCGGGTCGCGCCCCATGCCAACACCGAGCGCATAAAGCATCACATCTTTGTCGGTATAGGCAGATTCCACGCCTTCCGACTTCATGGCCAAAGCCTTTTGATAGTCGAGTGCCATCACATTTCCTCCCGTTTCTTATTGTCTGTTACTCAAGCGCGGATTCTTCAGCCTGACAAGGCCCGAAATCCCGTGCTAGGCTTTTGGCAAAACTGCTGGCAGCAAAAAAGGGGGAGGAAGACCCATGAGCCACAACTGTTTCAACGTCTCAATCGAAGAGGGCGTTGCCCATATCGAATTGTCCCGGCCGGAAGCCATGAACACCATGATCCCGGATTTTTGGCGCGAGCTACCCGAAATCGTGAACGATATTTCCGATAACGCCAAGGCGCGGGTGATCGTAATTTCGTCCACGGGCAAACATTTCAGCGCCGGCATGGATCTCTCGGTTTTCGCGCCCGATCCAGATGCCAAACCGGACAAGCGCACCCGCGCCATGACCAATGAAACCTTTCGCCACACGGTCAGAAGACTGCAGGAAACCTTCTCCTGTCTCGACAAGGCGCGCATGCCGGTGCTGATGGCTTGCCAAGGCGGGGTTGTCGGCGGCGCGGTGGATTTCTGCTCTGCAGCCGATATCCGCTACTGCACGGAAGATGCTTTCTTCTGCATCCAGGAAATCAATATTGGCATGACGGCGGACGTCGGGACATTTCCGCGTTTGTGTCACCTGATCCCGCAGGGCTGGGTGCGCGAAATGGCCTACACGGGTCGCCGTTTGCCGGCAGCAAAGGCTAAAGAGATCGGCCTTGTGAACGAAGTCTATGCCACCCAGGAAGAAATGATCGCAGCTGTCATGGCGACCGCGCGGGAGATTGCTTCCAAATCGCCTATCGCCGTGGCGGGCTCCAAGGTCATGATCAATTATGCCCGCGATCATTCCATTGACGACGGATTGGATTATATCGCGCTCTGGCAGACCGGGATGTTCGAGCCCTTGGAAATGCAGGAAGCCTTTGCCGCCAAAATGGAAAAACGTGAGGGTGATTTCCCGGACCTGAAACCCTTGCGCAAAGCCCTCGGGCAGATCAGCTAGGTTTTTTGAGCTTCCACAAAGAGGTCGCGGTAAAGAGCGGTTCCCCGTTTACCTCAAACGAACCGCTGGCGAACAGAATGCCCGAGGCTTTGCGCTCAAGCCTCGGGCGTACCTCTACGAGATCGCCTATCCTGCCGGCTTTCAGGAAATTGGTCTGCATACTGAGGGTAACGCTGGGATTTTGATTGTTTATTCGCCAGGCGATTATGCCGAGCGTTGCATCGGCAAAGCTCATAAGCATGCCCCCATGGCATATGCCTTGCGTGTTGACATGGCGTTCATCAATAAAAAAGGAAGCCCAAAGCTCGCCCTTGCCATCAAATCCTGGACCGTCCTGCGGCACGCGTTTATCAAAAAAAGGACCGACAAAGGCTTCAAATGGATCAAAGAGCGTCATGATCTCATAGCCGGGCGGAGCCGCAACTTCTCGGGCCGGAGGAAGTGGCTTCAGATGAGAGCTCATGCGCTGGCTCTCTCGGGAAATATCCGCCAGATACCGCGGGCGGTGGCCAGAACATTGCCGTCCTTCATCAGCTGACCCTCGACAAAGGCAACAGTCTTGGTCTTTTGAGTGACACGAGCGGCGATCTCGAGGCGAGCACCCACCTGGACACCATCCAGGAAGTCGCAGTTAAAGGAAACGGTCGAGCCGGAGGCGCCAACCAACTGCGCTACTGTGGCGCCGCAGGAAGTGTCCAGCAGTGACATGATGAGGCCGCCATGTGCCGTGCCGCCGCCATTCAGGTGGTGGGGTTTGAGGTCAAACAGGAAATGCCCAGTAGGAGTGCCAACCGGGGCGTCTTTTTTGTAAATTGAGCCGAGGTAAGCGTTGTAGCCTTCGTTTGCGACAGGCGCATAATCGGGGGGCATCTCTCGCACGAGGGTCAACGTCCTGCGGTCAGGGAATCGCCAAATTGAACCCGCACGCGCTGCGAATTAAGGCCCTCCTGACCAATAGACAAATGTTCAAGGTTTTCGGTCCCGGAAAGATCGATCACCAGCCGGTAGAGGCCGCGGTCATCTTTGTCGAGTTGCAGAAAGCGTGGTGAGAGATTTTCTGTCGCCGTAACCGTAAGAGCGGTCGAGCCGTTTTCCAATGCTTCCATCACCAGATGATGAAGCGGCGCATAGGATTTGGCAAAGGTGACGTCCATCGATGGCCCTTTCGCATCCTTAAGGGTCACGACGAAAGGGTAGGCACCTTCTTTGTAGTCAAAAAGAAGAGGGGTTTGACTGTCGACAACAAGGCGGACATAGCCCTCATGGCGGCCAAACCGGACCCCTTCTATGTAAGCCGTCGCTTGCGCGGCGCTGCTGATACTCAAAAGAGTGGCCGTCAGCGCAAAAGCAGACAAGCAAGAATTTGTGCGGACAAACATGTAATCTCTACCCATGAAAAAAGGTGACCTTCCTTGGAGGGAGAGGTCACCTTTTAAGAGTGTCCCAACGGAGGGGCGTCCGTCAAGGACTGGGAGAAACTTCTCTCTAATAGGCGGCGGCAAGCGTGATGGGGCGGCTGAGCTGCACCCAGCTGCCGGGCACACCCTGATCACCAAAGGCCGCGGAGATGGACGTGATTCGCGCTGCATCCAGTTGTGAAATCTGGCGCGAGCGGGCGACGACGGTGACACGGCCTTGCTCTTGCAATTCAAGGGCGGAGGCAAGCTCGGCAATGATTAACTGCGCTGGCAGGGTTAGCTCAGCGCTTGCCGCAGGAAAATAAATTTCCTGGGTAAAAACATTGTCGCTGGTCTCAACCATTAAGGCGATATTTTCAGGCTGGCCGGGCTCTTCCTCAAAGGGTTCGTAAATCAGATCCTCAAAACCATCGGAGAATTCCTCTTCTTCGGGCAGAGCATCGAAGTCGAAGGCATCCTCATCGTTTTCCGCGGAAGAGTTCTCATCATAAGGTGTTGATCCCTCTACCTCGTCAGACAGGGCCTGGGCCGGGTCCAGCACAATGCCGGTCAACAAGAGGCCGATGAGTAGGGCGGTTTTAAGAGCGACAGATTGAATTGACATGTGGGAACCCTCCCAGATTTGCTTTCTTCAGTCCCTCAAGGCTCGGCTCAAAAAGCGGCGGCTTGTAGCCGGAAGCGCGGCGCGCCAAAGGTTCTTTTGCGGCAACATTGCGGCGGGTTATGGAAGGTGGAGTTAAAGATCTCGCAGAAATGTGCGGATTTTGGGCCAAACCGGAGCGCCCACGCGCAGGAGCGGCCATGACCGGACAAGGATGTCCACATGGGAAAATTGGTCAAAGATCTCCAGACTGACATCTGCCTTGGCATCTTTGAGGGCATTAGCGAAGTGAACACTGTTGTGCGGGCCCACGGTGGTGTCCTTACCGCCATGCAAAAGGAGGGTTTTGGGCAGTGTCTTAGCCTTGGGGATCAGCTTGATAGGGCGCCGCGCTTCCGGCTCCGACCCTTCAAAGATATCTTTGACCGAGTCAAATTGCAGAAGATCCGTCGAGAGCGGTCCCGAGATTGGGCAAAGGTGCGAGATATGGTGCGGCGGTGCATCCTGAAGATAAATCGGGTCAAGCGCGAGGCTCGCCGCCAGATGAGCCCCAGCGGAATGGCCGATCAGGGCCACGCGCGAGGGATCGATGTTCAGGCGGTCCGCATGCGCTATGAGGTGAGTGAGGGCGGCCGCGCCATCGTGAATAAAATCCGGAAAGGTCGCTTGCGGATACAGTCTGTAATCGGGAATGGCGACCACGGCGCCGAGCCGCGCAAGGCTGCGTCCCCAGAGCGGATAAAGCCTGCGGTCGCCTGATTTCCAGCTGCCGCCATAGTAAAAGACAATGAGCGGACGGCGCGGTGCCTCCCGGCCTTTGGGAACATAAAGGTCGAGTTTGTGGCGATCCTCTGGACCATAAGAGACAGCGCGTTGTGTGCGGATCAAGCCGACCATTAAGTTTTCCGTGAAAAGGGAAGACAAGCCAATTACAAAGAAGATATAGAAGAGCCCCTATCTATAGCAAACCTTGCAGTGAGAGATGAGTAAAGACCCCATGCGCAATGGTGTTATCGCATTTTCAGTAAACCCCCTTAGCAAAACATTTCTGGCTCTGGCGGTTTTCGCCATGAGCTGCATGGTCGTCAATGCGGCCTATGCCCAGAACTTGCCTGAGGGTCCAGTCGTTCAAGCAAGAATTGTCAGTGAAAAGAAGGACGTAACGCCCGGTGAAACTTTCTGGATTGGCCTGCGTCTTGATATTCTAAAGCACTGGCACGTCTATTGGCGCAATGCCGGTGATGCCGGCACGCCGCCAAGTGTGAAATGGGACCTGCCGGAAGGTGTGACCGTCGGTGAGTTTAATTGGCCGGTTCCCGAGCGTATGGCCGAGGGCCCGCTCATGACCTTCGCCTATAAAAATGAACTCTTGCTGCCGATGCAATTCACTTTGGGAGATCGGTGGACCCCCGGTGAAACAGTCATCCTAAAGGGCAAGGCCCGCTGGCTTGTCTGTTACAAAATTTGTATTCCTGAAAGTGCGGAGGTTGAACTTGCCCTCACCGTTGCTGACGCCAGCAAGACGGACACGATCTGGGAACCGAAGATCGCACAGACTGTTTCTCATTTGCCTGCGGCCGCGCCCTGGCCGGTTGGATTTTCCGTGGCGGACGGCACCCTCACCCTGAGCATTGAAGACGCCGCCATGGCCGCCGCTTTGGGCGCCGCAAAAAAAGCATCTGTTACTTTCTTCCCCTATGAAGGCAACATCATTTCAAACCCGGCGCAACAGGCGCTCGCCCGCCAGGACGAAGGGTTTACTCTGGCGGTGGATCTGCAGGACGGCGCAATCGTGCCGGACGAGCTGTCAGGTATTTTAGTCCTTGAGGAAGAACTGGATGGGGGAACCCTTGAGCGCGCCTTTGAGTTTACAGCGACGGAGGGATCGGCCAGCGCTCTTGTAGGCAGTGGCCGTAAGGGCTCTGGCGGCGTGACTGTGTTAAGTGCCGCATTTTTCGCCTTTCTCGGTGGCTTGATCCTCAACATCATGCCGTGCGTTTTCCCCGTTTTGTTTATGAAGGCGCTTGGCTTTGTGTCTGCCGCGGATGCCTCTCACCGGGCGATCCGTATGCAGGGAATATTCTATACTTCTGGTGTTGTGGTTTCCTTCTTGTCGCTTGCCCTTGTGCTTATTGGGCTGCGCGCCGGTGGTGCGGAGATCGGCTGGGGGTTCCAGCTTCAGTCGCCTGTTGTCATCGGTTTCCTCGCCGCCTTTATGCTGGCGATCGCGCTTAACCTTTCTGGTGTCTACGAAGTCGAAGGTCGCTTTGTAAATCTCGGCTCCAACCTAGCGTCAAAGGAGGGCGGCCTTGGCTCCTTCTTTACCGGCGTGCTGGCAACTGTGGTGGCCACGCCCTGCACGGCGCCTTTCATGGGCGCGGCCTTGGGCTTTGCTCTCACCCAAACAAGCCTCACAGCACTAACGGTGTTCTTGTTTTTAGGTCTGGGAATGGCCTCCCCTTATCTGCTTTTGTCTTTTGCGCCATCTCTGGTGAAAAAACTTCCAAAGCCCGGCGCCTGGATGGATCTCTTTAAGCAGTTCCTGGCTTTCCCCATGTATGCCACGGCGGCCTGGCTCGCCTGGACCTTTGGCCAGCAGGTCGATGCGCAAAGCTTCCTCGTCTTCCTCTTCACGCTGGTGATATTGGGTCTGTCCTTCTGGGTGCTCGGTGCGTCAGAAACAAAGAGCGGGCGATGGCCGCTCATTGGCCATATCATCGGCATTGCGGGTATCGTGTTGGTGGTCGCTTCACTCTTCCAATACGACGGGCAGGCAAAGCCCGCAGCTTCCGCAGAAGGGGGCAATGACGGCGGTCTCGCCTATAGCGCCTTTTCGCCTGAGCGCCTTACTGAGCTGCGCGGTGAAGGCAAGCCGGTCTTTATCAATTTTACCGCCGCCTGGTGCATCTCCTGCCTGGTCAATGAGCGCGTTGTGTTTACGCAAGACGCCATCGCCAAGGCCTTTGACGACAAAGGCATCACCTATCTCAAAGGCGATTGGACAAACCGCGATCCGGTGATCACGCGCACCTTGGCCGAATATGATCGCGCCGGCGTGCCGCTCTATCTTTATTTTGCGCCAGGGGTCAGTGAGCCGCAGATCTTGCCGCAAATCCTGACCGAGAAAATTGTTCTCGACGCGATTGGCGCAAATTAAGCCATCTGGAACGGATAGATGGGTCCAAGACCCATGATCTGTGTCAGGTCATCGAGGGCGGTAAAGGATTCTTCTGCCAGCAAAGGATCGCAAAGATCTTCCGGCTTAATCTGGTCGCGGTAGTGTTTTTCCACCCAGCCCTTTAGGTCGGTATAAAGACCGTCGTCCATAAAGACACGCGCCTTGATTGCCGCGCACTCTTCGTCGGTTAAGACCACGCGCAGACGCAGGCAGGCCGGTCCGCCGCCATTGCGCATGCTTTGTTTAAGGTCAAAATAAAGCACCTCGCCAATCGGTCCCTGGCCGGTGGTGAGCGCATCCAAATATTGTTTCACCGCGGGCGTATCATGCGCTTCCATCGGCGCAATAAGGGTCATGCGCGTTGTCCCGGGCATGGAAAGCAGCTGAGAGTTAAACAGATAGGACGACACCGCGTCTGACACACTGACCGCGTCTCGCGGCAGTTCGACCGGTTCAAATCCGTCACCGAATTTTTCCGCGATCTCCTGCAAAATCTGTCTCTTGTTCAGGAAGGCATCTTCGTGGAAAAAGAGAACCTGACCATTGCCCACCGCGATCACATCATTGTGGAAAACCCCCGCGTCGATCACATCCGGGGCCTGTTGAATAAAAACGGTGCGATCACTTTCAAGCCCATGCAACCTGCCCACCGCTTGTGAGGCCTCCAAAGTCTGCCGGGCCGGATATTTGAGAGGGCGCGGCGCGCGCGGATCGTAAGCCGTCTGCCCGTAAACAAAAATTTCGAGACCCTTGTCACCATATCCTTTGCACAGGCGTGTGTGATTGGCCGCCCCCTCGTCGCCAAAATGCGTGTGATGGGGCAGGGGTTCATGGACCGCAAAGCGCGCCTCATCGCAAAAGATCGCTTCCAGTGCGCGCTTTGTCTGCGGCGCCTCAATCGAGCGGTGCGGCATGGCCACCAGATTGGCGGGTGTAAAGTGAACGCGGCCATCTTCTGTGTCCGCGCTCGGCGAAACCGTTGCCGCATTCGCGGTCCACATGGGGCTTGCCGACATAACAGTGCCGAGCAAAGGCGGCGATGCGGCAAAAGCGCTAGCCAACATATCGCCCAGGGAGCCGGTAAAGCCGAGTTGTTTTAAGGTTTCCACATGAGGTCGCGCATGGGGTGGCAAAACCGCCTGTCGCAAGCCGCGTCCTGCAAGAGAGCGCATTTTTTCAAGACCTTGCAGCGCCGCCTCGCGCGGGTTGGAGACACCGCCAAGGTTGTTCTGGCTCGCCACATTGCCATGGGACAGGCCGGCATAATTATGGGTTGGGCCAACAAGCCCGTCGAAATTGACTTCCATCGCGGTCATGAGCGCAATCCTTGCAAGGCAGGCGCTTCAATTTCAGGGGCTTCCATGGAGGCCATGGGCCAGGCGCAATAGTCAGCCGCATAATAGGCAGACGGGCGATGATTGCCCGACAGACCAATCCCGCCAAAGGGGGCACGCGAGCTGGCACCCGTCAGCGGTTTGTTCCAATTGACAATGCCTGCTCGACAGTTTTCGCGGAAAAGATCCCAATCGCTTGACCGGTCGCTAAGGAGCCCGGCCGCCAAGCCAAAGCGCGTCTTGTTGCCAATTTCAATCGCGGATTCAAGCGAGTCGGAGCGGATGACTTGCAATAAGGGCCCAAAGATTTCTCGATCTTCAAGATCCGGAACATCCGTGACATCAATAAGACCAGGCGACAGGAACGGCAGCCCTTCGCGCAAGGCCTGGGTGGCAACCAGGGCTTGGCCACCCTTGGCCAGCAACTGGTCTTGTGCGGTGAGCACCATCTTGGCCGCATCCATGTTGATGACCGGACCCATGAAAGGTGTTTCTTCATCATTCCAGGCGCCGACGCGAATACGAGCCATTTCTTCCTGTAGAGTTTCCAAAAACACCTCGCCCCTTGCGCCACTCGGCACAATAAGTCGCCGCGCGCAGGTGCAGCGCTGCCCGGAGGTGAAAAAAGAGGACTGTATTGTCACGAGGGCGGCGGCTTTGTTGTCCGAGATCTCGCCCACGATGAGCGGGTTATTGCCGCCCAGCTCCAGAGCCAGTATTTTTTCTGTCTGTCCGCCAAATTGCTTGTGCAGCAACTGGCCCACCTTCGCGCTGCCCGTAAAAAGCAGCCCGTCGAGGTCCGGATTTTGCGCGAGCGCCTGCCCGGTTTCAGCACCGCCCTGTACAAGGTTGATCGCGCCCTCTGGAACACCAGCTTCCAAAAGGAAATGGCACATGCGCTCGCCCGTCTGCGGCGTCAGCTCCGAAGGCTTAAAGACAATTGTGTTGCCGGCGAGGAGGGCCGGAACAATATGACCGTTGGCCAGATGACCCGGGAAGTTATAGGGCCCAAAAACCGCCAGCACACCATGCGGGCGATGTCGCAGGGCCGTCCGATTGTTGCCTTCGCCCTCGACGCGGGTCGGCGTGCGCGCGTGATAGGCCTCTATGGAAATGGCGATCTTTCCCACCATAGCGGTCACTTCGCCGAGTGCATCCCAGAGCGGTTTGCCGTTCTCCTTTGAGATGGTTTGGGCAAGCGCGTTCTTGTTGGTGTCAAGCAGTCCGGCGTAGCGCGTCAAGATTTCGGCGCGCTCTTCAAAAGTGCGTCGGGCCCAGGCGCCAAAAGCACTTCGCGCCGCCATGACCGCCGCTTTAACCTGTTCTGCACTGGCTGCTTTTGCCTGCCAGAGTTCCTCTCCGGTTGCCGGATCATAGGACTGGAACGTCTGCCCCTGACCTTCGGTCCAGTCTGCGCCGATCAAATGTGCTGAGTGGGTCATGTTTCGTCTCTAAGTGCGATGTGCCGGATCTGGTCGCCTTCGCCAATGCCAAGGCCATCAAGGGCGCTCTCATTGATGGCGACTGTTTCATTGTCGAGAACCCTCACCAGGGCACGGGTCACGCGGAACGCGGCATTTCGGCCTGCGCTGACAAGATCCAGCCGAAAATGAGGATCCTCTTGCGCCGCGTCGTCCTTTATGATTTGCGCCACCACGGCCTTTTGACTGTCCCGCACTGTCTTTATGCTATCGATCGGCGCCTCGACGGTTGGGCCCGCATCAAAAATATCCACATGTCCTTTGTACCGGAAATTCTCCTGAAACAGCATGTGGAGCGCCGGAGCTGCATCCTCGTGAGCCTTGCCGATCACCGCCTGGGCTTCTTCTGGCAAAAGATCCACATAGACAGGGAATTTGGGCATCAGGTCCGCAATGAACTGATTGTTACCGACCGCGCTCAAATGATCGGCTTGATGAAAACTCATATCAAAAAACTTTGCGCCAAGCGCGTCCCAAAAAGGGGTTTGACCCGCCTCATCCTGCCAGCCGCGCATCTCGGCCACCGCATCTTCGGGAAAACGATCCCGGTGGTCCGCCATCAGCAGGTAGCGGCTGCGTGCCAGGGTGCGTCCATTTTGATCCCTGCGAAACTCGGGAGCGACATAAAGCGTGCCAACCTCGGCGTAGCCCAGATAGTCGTTTACCAGATGCAAGACCTCATGGGTTTTGTAGACACCGAGTTCCACCGACATATGGCTCGTCTTGGTCAGCTTGTAGGAATAAAAGGCCTTGTCGATACCGATCCGAGCATAAACGGCGGCTGTGCCGCCCACCGCGCCGGTTTCCGTGTCTTCCAGCACCAACATATAGGCCTCTGGCCCTGGTTCCGAAATCGCCGTCGAAAAGCTGCTGACTGAAGACGCGATTTTTGCCGCCAGGGCGCCGCGGTCCGCAGGCAGGGTCGTCATGCCGCCACCGGCAACAGTGCTCGCTAGCTCAAAAAGGCGGTCGAGATCTTCCTCCCGGATCGGGCGGATGATGATCATGAGGGTTATGCTCCTGGGCGCGGCGTTCAGGCGCCGGATATAGTTTAAGGATGGGGCGAACCTATCACTTTAAACTTACTTGTAAACACCAAGGCGCCTCATTCAGATGACACCTTTTTCTATAAAGGATTCAAGGGCTTGACGGGTGAGCCCGAGCCCGGTACCTAAGATTTCGTCATTATGCTCGCCAAGCTCCGGCGCCGTGTGGGAGATCGATCCAGGTGAGGCTGACAGCTTGGGAAAGACCGAGGGCATTTTAAAAGGGCCAAGAACCGGATGCATGACTTCGGTAATGGCCTCCCGGGCGGCAAAATGAGGGTCTTCCAACATATCCGGCGCCCGGTAGATGCGGCTGCAAGGAACGCCATTGGTCTCGCAGAGGGCTTCCATGTCGTCGAGCGAAAATCCTGTCGTCCAGTCAGCGATCAGCCCGTCCAGCAATTCCTGATGCGCGCCGCGGCTCAAATGGGTGCAAAAACGCGGATCTTTCTTTAGGTTTGGTTGTTCCATGGCCGCGCAGAGGCGCTCAAAGACCGTGTCTTGGTTGGCCGCAATCAAAACCATGCCATCCGTACACGGATAGACATTTGAAGGGGCAACCCTTGGCAGCACCGCGCCGGTGCGTTCGCGAATGTGTCCGGCAATCTGATATTCCGGGATCAGGCTCTCACTCAAAGCAAGCACGGCCTCATAGATCGCGCTGTCAACAACTTGACCGTCGCCGGTTTTGTCTCTTTGGTGCAAGGCCATCATGGTGCCGAGCGCCGCATAGGTCGCCGCCAGACTGTCGCCGATGGACCAGCCGGTGCGGCTTGGCAATCGGTCCGGATCGCCTGTGGTGTAGCGAAGGCCGCCCATCGCTTCGCCGATAGAACCATAGCCCGCGCGTGGGGCATAAGGCCCGCTTTGCCCAAATCCCGATACCCGCGTCATAATGAGTTTCGGGTTGATCTCCTTGAGAACCTCCCAGCCGAGCCCCCATTTTTCCATGGTTCCGGGCCGAAAATTTTCAATTACCACATCGCTCTTGGCGACCAGTTCTTTAAAGAGTGCCTGGCCTTCAGGAACGCGGAGATTTAAAGTGACCGATTTCTTGTTGCGCCCGATCTTCGCCCAAAAGAGCGACTGTCCGTCCACCAAAACCTCGCCCCATTGCCGCATGGGATCGCCCACGCCGGGCTGCTCAATTTTGATGACTTCCGCGCCAAAATCCGCCAGCAATTGACCGCAAAACGGCCCCGCAATGAGAACGCCAAGTTCTAAAACACGTAAATCGTTCAGCGGGCCCATGACATAAGACTTTATAGGAGTTAGAGGTTGACCCGGACCCTATCACAGGCCAAATCTAGGTCCAGATGAGAATGAGGGTGCGCGAAAATGTCGAACAGTCAAATCGAGATCGTCGAGGTTGGTGTCAGGGATGGATTGCAAAATGATCCCTCTATGTTGTCAACCGAGCTCAAACTGGAGTTTATCCGTCGCTTGGTGGCAAGCGGCATTCGGCGTTTGGAAGCCGCCTCCTTCGTCAATCCTAAATTGGTTCCGCAGATGGCCGACAGCGCAGCGGTTATGGCAGAGGTGCCGCGCCAGGACGGCGTGCGCTACATCGGTTTGGCGCTCAATGCCCGGGGACTTGAAGCGGCCCTCGATGCCTTGTGCGATGAGGTTAATTATGTGGTGCCTGCGACCGATGCCTTTGGCCGCCGCAATCAAAACGCCACCACCGAAGAATGCCTGGAGACCTTCGCGAAAATGGTCGGCCGCGCCAAGGAGACCGACACACCTTGCTCGGTGACCATCACGACAAGTTTTGGCTGTCCATTTGAAGGGGAAGTGCCCGTGGCTCGGGTGGTAGATGTTGCCGCGCGCGCTGCTGAAATCGGCGCCTGTGAGATTGCCATTGCCGATACCATCGGGGTGGCGACGCCCTGGGATGTGCGCGAGCGGGTCAAGGCGGTGAGCGCAGAAATCGCAAAGGTGCCGCTCAGGCTTCACGTCCATAACACCCGCAACACCGGCATTGCCAATGCCTACGCGGCGGTGGAGGAAGGGGTTCGCATTATTGACGCCTCCTGCGGCGGGATCGGCGGCTGCCCCTTCGCGCCAAAGGCGACCGGCAATATTGCCACCGAGGATTTGGCCTACATGCTTACACGGGCTGGATTCGACACAGGGATTGACCTGGCTGCGCTTCTGGAAACCTCGAAGTGGCTGGAATCCGCTGTGGCTCACCCCATACCGGGCCTGGTTGCCAAGGCGGGCCTTTTCCCCGCCGCATAAAAAATAAAATAAAAACAATAGGTTATAGATGAGGCACGGCTCCCATGCCAGGACTCGATCTGCGGGCCTGCGACAATTTGCTACATGCGAATGATTTGCATTTACAATATACTGCCAAGTTGTTAAGAACCACTCGCAAAAACCACGACAGACAAACTTGGAAAACGAATGCGTAAAATGTGGAACAGCGGCGCCAGTGCGCTCGCTTTGATCACCCTGCTTGCCGTCTCGGGAGCCCGCGCCGAAGACCTCCCCCAGACGGAGCCGCAAGACACTTATCAGCTTGCCGCCGCAGACCCGGTTTTCGACCGGATCGTTGTGGTGGGCTCGCAGCTTCAGGCCCGGGAAACCGCAGGCGCCGCGCAGTATATTTCTGAAGTCGAACTGGAAAAATTTGAGTATCAGGACGTTAACCGCATTCTTCGCGCCGTCCCCGGGGTCAACCTGCAGGAAGAAGACGGCTTTGGGCTGCGCCCCAACATTGGCCTGAGGGGCACGGGCCTTGATCGCTCCTCCAAGGTGGCGATTTTGGAGGATGGCGTGCTGGCCGCCCCGGCGCCTTACGCCGCCCCGTCCGCCTATTATTTCCCGGTCGCCGGCCGCATGTCGGCGGTTGAAGTTGTCAAAGGTCCCTCGGCGATCAAATATGGGCCGCTGACCACTGGCGGCGCGGTCAATCTGTTTTCGACCGCGATCCCTGACGAGCCCCTCGCCCAGCTGACCGCGCGTGCGGGAACAGATGACTACCGGATGTCCCATGTCATGGTGGGCAATACTTTCGCAAAGAAGGGGCCAAAGTTTGGCGCATTGCTGGAGAGTTTTCATGTGGAAAGCGGCGGCTTTAAGAACCTCGATGGGGGCGGTGACACCGGATTCGATATCGATGATTTTGTAGCCAAATTTTCCATCGCATCCAGGGATGGCGCCGATCGCCCTCAGCGTTTGCAGATCAAGCTGCAATATTCAGATGAGCTTTCCAGCGAGACCTACCTTGGGCTGACCGAGGAGGACTATAATAAAGATGCCTTCCGTCGCTACCGCGGTAGCCAGATGGATGCCATGGATGCCGAGCATAATACGGTTCAGATCAATCACACCATTGAACTGACCCCGGCCTGGGATCTGACCACGGTGATCTACCGAAACCAGTTCCAACGCAACTGGTACAAGCTCGACAAAGTGCTGGACGGGGGTGCCTTGCGCTCCATTTCAAGTGTCTTGTCAGATCCAGAAACCTTCGCACAGGCCTACGACACAATCGTCGGCTCGGCTGGATTTGTCAGCGCCGATGATGCGCTCTCTGGTAAAAACAATAATCGCGAATACAAGAGCGAAGGTATTCAAGTCGTTTTGGGTTATTCAGCAACCTTTGGCGCCACCGACCATCAATTTGAGTTTTCGGTTCGACACCATGAAGACGAAGAAGATCGCTACCAATGGGTTGACGGATTTCGCATGGACAATGGGGTCATGGTGCTGACCAGCGAAGGCGTTGCGGGTACAGATTCAAACCGAATTTCTTCAGCTCAGGCCTGGTCGTACTTTGTACGTGATGAGATCTCTGTTGGAAATTGGACCATTGTGCCAGGGCTTCGTTACGAAGGGATCGACCTGGAGCGCAAAGATTACGGCAAACTTGATCCGGATCGCACGGGCGCCAGCCTCACGGTCAAAACCCACTCCGTAGACGTCTGGATCCCCGGGATCGGGTTTACTTATTCCGTAAATGACAATTGGATGGTTTTGGGCGGGGTTTACAAGGGCTTCACCAATCCGTCACCGGGCTCGACATCGGATGCCGAAGAGTCGGTCAATTATGAGTTTGGCCTTCGATTTGGCAACGATTCCCTGACCGGCGATATGATCGCGTTTTTCAACGACTATGAAAACCTGGTCGGCACCTGTACGGCCTCGACCGGCGGCGGCTGCATTATTGGCGACCAGTTCGATGGCGGTAAGGTCGACGTCTTTGGTCTGGAGGCGACCCTGGGCGCGGATCTCGTCGCCGGACAGGATCTGGGCTTTGCTATGCCTTTAACCCTTGCCTACACGCTTACCCGGTCTGAATTTCAGACCAGCTTTGTCAGCGGCTACGGGCCCTGGGGGTCGGTTAATGTCGGGGATGAAATGCCTTATATTCCTGAGCATCAGCTTAACCTTGGTCTGGGCCTCGAGTTCGATCACTGGCGCACCAATGTGAGCGCCAACTATGTCAGCAAAGCGCGCGCCACAGCTGGGGAGGGTGCGATTGCTTCAGGCGATTCGATTGAGGCGCGGGTGTTGGTTGACTGGAGTGTTGAACTTGATCTGAGCGGCCGGGCGCAAATCTTTGCCTCGGCGGAAAATCTTTTCGACGAAACCTATATAGCCTCGCGCAGCCCGGCGGGTCTGCGTCCGGGTAAACCACAAAATTTCTTTGTCGGGCTGCGGCTGCGTTACTAGATGACCGTAAGGTGATGTGAAGAAAGGGCCGCCGGATTTTGATCCGAGCGGCCCTTTGTCATTGCGAGGAAGTCGGCTGTTTCGCTAGGCGGCAAGGAAGCTTGCCGGATGAAAGATCTCGCCCAGATCACGCGCAACCGCTTCGTGGGCAATCTCACCTTTGTAAACATTAAGACCAGCTGCCAGATGCTTATCATCCGCCATGGCTTGTTCCGCGCCTTTGTTGGCAAGGGCCAGGGCAAAGGGCAGGGTTGCGTTATTAAGCGCATAAGCGGAGGTGCGGGCGACCGCGCCCGGCATATTGGTGACGCAATAGTGGACAACGTCATCCGTCACATAGGTTGGCTCGGCATGGGTTGTCGGTTTGCTGGTTTCAAAACAACCGCCCTGATCAATGGCAATATCAACAACCACGGAACCTGGACGCATCGCCTTGATCATGTCACGGGTGACAAGCTTGGGAGCGGCGGCGCCCGGTATCAGGACCGAGCCAATAACCAGATCTGAATCGATGACACATTCAGAAATGGTTTCCTTGGTGGAATAGCGGGTGGTGACCTTGTCGCCCCAAAGATCATCCAGCTCGCGCAGGCGATCAAGGGAACGGTCGATAATTGTCACGCGTGCGCCAAGGCCAAAGGCCATGCGTGCGGCGCTGGTGCCCGCAACACCGCCGCCGATGACGGTGACATTGGCGGGCTTGACCCCTGGAACGCCGCCAAGCAAGACGCCGGCGCCGCCCGATTCTTTTTCAAGGCAGTGCGCGCCCACCTGAATGGACATTCGGCCCGCGACTTCGCTCATCGGGACAAGTAGGGGCAGATGACCGCGTTTATCGGTCACCGTTTCATAGGCGATCGCGGTGGCGCCAGATTTCATCAAAGCATGGGCCTGATCAGGATCGGGAGCCAGGTGCAGATAGGTGAAGAGCAATTGGCCTTCTCTCAGCTTCTCACATTCAAACAGCTGCGGTTCCTTGACCTTCACGATCATTTCAGCGCGCTCAAAGACTTCGTCTGCGGTGCTCAGGATCGTTGCCCCGGCAGCCGCATAATCGGTATCGGCGCATCCAATGCCAAGACCGGCGCCGCTTTCAACAAAAACCGTGTGGCCGTGAGCCACCAGTTCTGCCGCGCTGCCCGGCGTCAAACCAACCCGGTACTCATGAATTTTAACTTCCTTGGGTACACCCACGAGCATGACTGTCTCCTTCAAACAGTTCGATCGAAAATTGCCGATGAGTTTACCCTAAATGTCGCAGAATGAGATTGCTTTCTGGTGCGTGAAAATGCAGAATAATAGAAGAAAATACGAAAAAAGATTAACGATACACAATAATATGCAACAAATAGACTTTGACGCAATAGATCGTTCGATCCTCCATCAGTTACAAAATCAGGGCCGTATGTCCAATGCGGATCTGGCGGATCGTGTGGGTCTTTCGCCCTCGGCCTGCCTGCGGCGAGTTCGCCAATTGGAGGACAGCGGCATCATTCAGGACTATGTGGCGCTGCTCAATCAGGACATGACCCGCAGGTCGCAGAATGTCTTTGTTCAGATCACGCTGAAAAGCCAGGAAGGTCATGATCTGGAGGCCTTCGAAGCGCAGGTCAACGACTGTCCGGAAGTCATGGAGTGCTATCTGATGTCCGGGGATCAGGACTATATCTTGCGGGTTATTGTCAAGGATGCTCAGGACTATGAGCGGCTCCACCGGGAGTTCCTAACGCGCCTGCCGGGGGTTGATCGGGTGCGGTCCAGTTTTGCCCTTAGAACTGTCCGCAAGAAAACAGAGTTACCCATTGATTAGTGGCTGCGCTCTGCGATGCTGAGGGCGATCAGAACGGCCAGAAATCCATTCAAAATCCAAAGATGAACCGGCAGGCCGCCCCGCCGGATCAACCGGCTCACGCTATAAAGTCCGTTCAGGATGCCGAAGGTGAAAAGCAGACTGATGACAAAAATCAGTCCCTGCCAGGCATCAAATTGTGTGAAAAACTTCATGAGTTTGGCCCCCCGACCCTCAAAACCCCAACTGATCGGCAATTTTAACCGATCTCTGACGCCTCGCCAACCTTGGTGCAGTTTGTCTCAAATTTGACCGGTTCGATTTACAGGCGGTTTAAGGGATGGGTCTAAGATCGATTATGGCAAATCGCTGACGCTTTGTTTCAATTGCAAAGTCTCCCCCCAAAACCCCACTCAGCGATTTGCCCCTTTTTTGATGATCAAACCTAAGGGACCCGAAACATGAAACATCATCTTTTGATGACGACTGCGGCCGGTGCGGCGCTCGCCTTAACGACGCCCGCCATGGCGAATAACTATTTCACGATGTTTGGAGGCGTCAGCTTCCTGGATGACACCAGCGATCACATATTTGACACCTCTGGAACATTTGCCTCATCCACATCCGGCACAACAGGCCGGACCTTGGTGACATCCGGGCCACAGACGTTCGGCAGTTATTCCGGCATTCAATATGTCTATCAGTTCAATCAGCGCACCACAGTGACCAGCGGCGCTTATGTTTATGGTGTGGACGCGGACCTGTCGGCTGACACTGGATTTGTTGTCGGTGCGGCCATGGGTAAAGAACTGACCAATGGTTGGAATGTCGAGGTCGAGGCCGCTTACCGCAAGCACAATGTAGACGCAGATCTCAACCTTTATGTGTCGACCAGCTATGTCTCCACAATCTACACGCAGTTGATGCAGTCGTCCTTCACCCATGTGACCAACGTGAGTTCCCTGGCAACCGCCACGGTGATCGCAAGCTCGACGATCGGTTTTGGCGTGACAGCCGTTGGCTCGGCAGGCGTTTCGTCAACCAGCGGCGTCGGCGGGTATTCAACGACCGCCTCTGAGAGCGGCGATTTTAAAACCTTCTCCATCATGGCCAATGCCTGGTTTGATCTGGGACAGGGTTCGGGCGGCATGCAGCCCTATGTGGGTGGCGGCATTGGCTGGGCCAAGGTCGACTTTGGCGCGGGCACCTTGAAGGCCGATGACTCAGGTCTCGCCTATCAGCTGGGCGCAGGCGTTGGTTGGAATATGGGCTCTGGCCGCATCAACCTTGAATACCGGTATTTTGCCGTGCCGGATCTGTCATTCGACTTTGGCGGCGGCGCCAGCTTTGATGGCGACTACACCGCAAGTGAGATTATTGTCGGTTGGAGAATGCCGCTCTAACCAGCAGCACTCCTGCGAAAACAACAGGCCGCGGGACGGGAAGTTCCGCGGTCTTTTTGTTTCTGGCGTCTATCGGGCCTCGGGCAACAAAAACCGATCCGTTCTGAGTTCTCTGTCCAACTCCTCAATCATTCCCTGCAAGCGTTTTTCACCGCTGAAACCCCAACACCCCCAGTAGTAAAAAACTTTCTTAGTGGTGAGAAAATCTGACACTTCGATCATAATGGAGGGGTGGTCCGTTACCCAATTGCTGCAGTGGTTTGGATCAGTGTATTTTTCTTCAAACTTATTGAAACGATGTTTTTCGAGGATTCGGCCAATTCTTTTCAGGTGATCAGGGTTGCTCGCGTCGACGGTCAGCCCTGCCATTTCCTCGGGAACGTGGTGGCGCCCGTAATTGATCTGCGTCCCATCTTCAAAAACAGCTATGTCGTAGACAGGGCAAGGGCCAAAGCATTCAGTAGTATAAAGGCGAAAGTGGGTGACCGCAGAAAAGGCGATATCAAAATCTGCCCTTTTGCCATTGTGATCAAAGCTATCAAAACTAAAACCTGCTTGATCAGCCAACTCTCTCGCCCAGTGCGGGCCGACCAATGAGAGAGGGAAGAATATTATCGACGCGATCGCCGCACCTATCCAAAATGAACGCATCTCTTGCCCCTAAAGTTTTGTAACGGGGGGCTAGTAAACCATCAATTGAATGTGTTGGAAATGGATGGGGGCGACATTGGCGCAATGTAGTCGCTTCGGAAAAACAATTCCTGTCACCCGACGATATGATCGCGAACCATTTTAATGCTGAAAAATGGTGCCCCCGAGTAGATTCGAACTACTGACCTCTCCCTTACCAAGGGAGTGCTCTACCCCTGAGCTACGAGGGCTTGGAGGCGGCTTCATAGCGCAGGCGACGAGCCTTGAAAAGGGGAAAATCCTTTAATTTGAGGGTTTTCCCAACCAGAGGGGATAGCCCATCCATTGCCATTGGCAGCCCGCCCGGTTAAAACACGCCTGCAAACCACTAAGAACGAGCTGGAAAGTCCTGCCGGATGGGAGAAACACCCAAAAAATCTGCCGCCCAATTGGCCCGAGACAAGCGCCTGAAAGAGGCCTTGCGCGCCAATTTGCAGCGCCGCAAAGGCCAAAGCCGGGGACGCCAGGCCGAGCAAGGTGAGCCTGAGAGGCCCCCGGAACCCGGCGCAAATGAGGCAGAAACCTCCTGATTTCTGTCTCTTTTAATTGCTAAAATCCAAGCTCGCACAAACCAAACCAACTCTGTTGAAAGCCCCACATGGATCGCATTGAAATCACTGGCGGTATGCCCCTGCAAGGAGAGATCACCATCTCCGGCGCCAAAAACGCCGCACTGCCGCTCATGGTCGCCAGCCTGCTCACCGATGAGCCGCTGGCGCTGGTCAATGTGCCGGATCTGGCCGATATCAGAACTTTGAGTGAGATTCTGGCCGCTCATGGGGTTACCGCTGAAATTGCCGGAGAGACCACGGCGCGGACGTTGACACTAAGCGCGCGGCAAATCACCTCCACCGTGGCGCATTACGATCTGGTGCGGAAAATGCGGGCGAGCTTTCTGGTGATCGGCCCTTTGCTCGCCCGGTGCGGTGAGGCCAAGGTCTCCTTGCCTGGTGGCTGTGCCATTGGCACCCGGCCGGTTGATCTACATTTAAATGCATTGGAGCGCCTCGGCGCGCAGATCGAACTCGAGGACGGCTATGTGCTGGCCTCCGCGCCGCAGGGCCTCAAGGGGGCGGAAATTGAATTTCCTTTCGTCTCGGTTGGCGCAACGCAAAATCTCCTAATGGCCGCGAGCCTAGCAAAAGGTGACACGATCCTGCGCAATGCCGCCCGTGAGCCAGAAACCGTGGATCTGGGACAATGCCTGATTGCGATGGGGGCAAAAATTGAGGGTCTTGGCACCTCGACCGTAAAGCTTACCGGCGTTTCCCGCCTGACCGGCGCCCGTCACACGGTTTTGCCTGACCGCATCGAAATGGGCACCTACGCGATGATGGTCGGCACAGCTGGCGGGCAGCTGCGTTTAAGGCAGACCGATGCCGACCTTATTCGCTCAGTGATACCGGTCTTGACCCACGCCGGTCTGACCGTCAAGGAAGCGCCCGGCGAGGTGACGGTTTCAAACGGCGGCCAGCATTTGGGTGTGGATGTCACCACCGAGCCTTATCCGGGATTTCCGACGGACCTGCAAGCCCAGTTCATGGCGCTCATGTCAACCTGCCAGGGTAAAAGCCACATCACCGAAACCATTTTTGAAAACCGTTTTATGCATGTGCCCGAACTTGGCCGCATGGGTGCGCGCATTGCCATCGACGGCCAAACCGCCACGGTAACCGGCGTGCCCAAGCTGAAAGGGGCCCCGGTCATGGCGACGGATCTGCGCGCCTCGGTGTCTCTGATTGCTGCGGCTCTGGGAGCAGAGGGCACCACAACGGTCTCGCGGGTTTATCATCTGGATCGCGGCTTTGAGAAGATCGAAGATAAGCTGTCGAAAGTCGGGGCCCAGATTCGCCGCATCAGGGGTTAAAGAGTTGGCCCGCTCTGATAAATCATTATGATGAACCACAAACGAAAAACATTGATTGCCTGAGGGATCTGATCTCCTGTGAAACCGCCCCTGCGACTTAAAGCCGAAACGCCTGAGGACCTGGAGGTCTTTGCCGCGCCGCTCCAGGACGCCATTGTTCAGGTGGCCGATATGGCTTATCTACCCAAGAACAAACGTTTTGCCTTGTCGCTGAACCGGTTTCGGTGGGAGGAGATCGATCCTGCCACCGGCAAGCCGGAACTGGGCTGGCGCTATCACCGAACCACGTCAGGCTTGCATTTTGACAGTGTACTGAACGTGCAGTCGAAGAATATTTCTCAATCCAATCGCAGCAGTTTTCTCAATTTACTCGATTTGAAGTTCGAGCCGGGAGAAGACGGCGCGGGAACGATTGTATTGATCTTCTCAGGAGGTGCCTCGCTAAGGCTGAACGTTGAATGTATCGACGCTCATTTGGTCGATCGCGGCGCTCCCTGGACAACAAAGAACCTGCCGACCCATGAAGAGGGCGACAAAACAGGCGAACAATAAGGCTGGCTGGCTCATGACCCATTGGCTGAACACAAGCGATGCCGCTTTCGAGCGCGACTTCGCGACCCTTCTTTCCATGAAGCGGGAACTATCTGCGGAGGTGGACGCTCAGGTGAGCGCCATCATCGCGGATGTGCGCGCGCGCGGCGATCAGGCGCTGGCGGAGTTATCCCAGAAATATGATGCCGTGGATCTTTCCGCGACCGGTCTTCAAATTTCCGATCGAGAGATCGATGCCGCCGTTGCCAGCTGCGCCCCGGAAACATTAAAGGCGCTCGACCTGGCAGCCAAGCGCATCGAGGCTTACCACACGCGCCAGCGTCCGCAAGATGATCTTTACGAGGACGATCAGGGCGTGACGCTGGGGCACAAATGGACACCGGTCGCCGCCGCGGGGCTTTATGTGCCCGGCGGGACCGCGAATTACCCAAGCTCGGTTCTGATGAACGCGCTGCCCGCGCGCGTCGCTGGCGTTGATGAGTTGGTCATGACCGTGCCGACGCCCAAGGGCATCGTGAACCCGCTGGTGCTGGCAGCTGCCAGGAGAGCAGGGGTCACGCGCATCTACCGGGTGGGGGGCGCGCAGGCCATTGCCGCCCTTGCGTTTGGGACCGAAACCATCAAGCCTGTTGATGTTATTGTTGGGCCGGGCAATGCCTGGGTCGCCGCCGCCAAGCGCCAGGTCTATGGCCAGGTTGGCATCGACATGATTGCCGGTCCTTCGGAAATTCTTGTCTTTGCGGATGCTGACAACAATCCGGACTGGATCGCTGCTGATCTTCTTAGCCAGGCAGAGCACGATGTTTCGTCTCAATCCATTTTGATTACAACGGACGAGGCCTTTGGCCGCGCCGTTGAAGAGGCGGTCGAGCGCCAGCTGGCAACACTGCCCCGAGCTGAAATCGCGCGCCAAAGCTGGCAGGCGCATGGCGCCATAATTGTCGTCGGCGAGGCGGCTGAGGCGGTTGGTCTCATTGACCGCATCGCCCCTGAGCACCTTGAACTCGCTGTGGAAGAACCACTGAAACTGGCTGCAAAAGTACGCCATGCGGGCGCGATCTTCTTAGGGCGTTATACCCCCGAAGCGATCGGCGATTATGTGGCTGGCGCCAATCACGTGCTGCCCACCGCCCGCGCGGCAAGATTTTCGTCCGGCCTCTCGGTGCTCAATTTCATGAAGCGGTCGTCCCTCATCGGCTGCACCGCTGAAAGCCTGGGCCGCATCGGTCCGGCGGCTCTTGAGCTTGCCGGTGAAGAGGGGCTTGACGCCCATGGCCGATCCATCGCCCTGCGCCTTAATAGGCGGTGACAGGCATGGCAGAGTCCGCAAACCCAGATCTCTTTCGCATCGCCGAGATCATTCTTGATGAGGAGCATTTTGTCGCCCGCTCGCCAGATATCGAGCACGAGCGTAACGTGGCGATCTTTGATCTCATTGAAGAAAACTACTTTGAACCAGAAGGCTCTCCTGGCGGGCCTTATCAGCTTTTTCTGTCCATCCAGGACAATCGATTGCTCTTCGATATTCGTCTTGAAGACGGTGCCGAGCATGGCCAGATTCTGTTGTCGGTGACGCCATTTCGGCGCATCGTCAAAGATTACTTCCTCATTTGCGAGAGCTACTTTGAAGCCATCAAAACCGCCGTCCCCAGTCAGATCGAAGCCATCGATATGGGACGGCGCGGCCTGCACAACGAAGGGTCGGAACTCTTAAAAGAGCGCCTCGAGGGCAAGATCACCGTTGATTTCAACACGGCCCGCCGGCTCTTCACGCTGATTTGCGTGTTGCATATTAAGGGCTGAATGCCGTTATGCTCGGACCCAATGGAGAAAACCTGCCCTCGAGCGTTTTGTTTGCCTGCACCATGAATGCCGTGCGTTCGCCCATGGCCGCGGGTCTGATGCGCCATCTCTATGGTCACTTTACTTATGTCGAGTCGATTGGCGTTCACCCCGGAGAGCCTGATTCTTTCGCCATCGCCGTCATGGATGAGATCGGTCTCGATATATCCAATCACTGCCCACGAGACTTTAGCCATCTGGACGACACATCCTTCGATCTGGTGATTTCCCTGTCCCCGGAAGCCCATCACAGGGCGCTGGAGCTGACCCGTGCGTCTGCGATTGAAGCGGTCTATTGGCCGACCTTTGATCCGACGGGAACAACCGGTAGCCGCGCGCAAATTCTGGAGGCCTATCGCAATGTGCGAGACGGGCTTTTAGAACGGATCAAAACCTATTTTTTGCCCTGAAACACCAAAACCGCGCGAAATCGGGTCAAATAGGGCTCAATAGGATGAAAAAGCGGCAATTTCAGCCCTTTTTAGCGCATTAGCCCCTTGCTTTTCCCAGCCCATCTTTGCATTCTCCGCGCGAGCAAATCCATGGGAGCGCACCAAGCCACTGTTTCCCATGGCGAAAAGGAGCCACATGGCAAAAGAAGACTTATTGGAGTTTCCCGGGACCGTCATCGAACTGCTGCCCAACGCGACGTTCCGCGTGCAGCTGGAAAACGATCACGAGATTATCGCCCACACCGCGGGCAAACTGCGCAAGAACCGCATTCGCGTTCTGGCAGGCGACAAGGTTCTGGTTGAAATGACGCCCTATGACCTCACCAAAGGGCGCATCACCTACCGTTTCCGTTAAATTAGGCAGTAAAGACGTGGGTTCGGCCGAGAAGGGACAAAAACTCGTCCTGGCAAGCGCCAGCCCCCGCAGACGCGACCTCTTGGCTCAGGTCGGCATTACACCCGATACAATCCTGCACTTAAGCGTGGACGAAAGCCCGCTTGGCGAGGAAACACCGCGCCAAATGGCCGCGCGGCTCGCCGACCTCAAAGCCGCCGCCGCGCGCATCCTGCCCGAGGCGGAGGGCGCTTTCGTGCTCACCGCCGACACGGTGGTGGGGGTGGGACGGCGTATCCTCGGCAAACCAGCCGATGACGCCGAGGCGCGCCGGTTTCTTGAGCTTTTATCCGGCCGCGCTCATCAGGTTTTCACCGGCGTGGTGCTCACGACGCCGGACCGCCAGATAGCCCGGCGCACCGTTATGACCCGTGTCATTTTTAAGAGATTGTCGAAGGCCGAGATTGACGCCTATATTGTCAGCCAGGAAGGACAGGGCAAGGCTGGCGGTTATGCTATCCAGGGCCGCGCTGAGGCCTTTGTCAGAACAATTTCAGGATCATATTCCAACGTGGTGGGTCTGCCGCTTCATGAAACCGTCAATTTGCTGACCGGCCACGGATACCAACTCTATTAGACACCTTTTTTCTTTAACTCCACCCAAGCACGACAAACGACCGAAAAGACATATGGCTCACTCTGATATTTTGATTGCCCCGGGCGCCGCCGGCACCCGCATCGCCCGCATTTACGACGAAGAACTCACCGATTACTTTATTGACGAAGGCGAGGACGCGCTGACCCGCGACACGCCGGTCCTGGGGCGCATTAAGAATGTCGTGCCGGGCCTTAAGGCTGCCTTTGTCGACATTGGCGACGAGAAGGATGGCTTCCTGCCGCTCAAGGAGCTCGAAGGGCTTGATCAGGATATGCACGAAGGGGCCGCCATTTTGGTCAATGTGGCGTCCGAGGCCTTTGAGGATAAGGGCGCGCGGCTTTCCACCAACCTGTCCATCGCCGGCGAAAGCCTTGCCTTTGTGCGTGGCCGCGAAGGCATCTTTATCTCTCGCCAGATCACCGATGAAGAAGCGCGCAAGGACTTGAAGCGCTTCATGGAAGAGATTGTGGACGACCTCGGCTTTCCTGAAGAGGAAGGCCCCTGGGGCTGCATCGTGCGCACCGCCGCTGAAGAGGCCGATGACGATGACATCGAAAAAGAATTTGAGGATTTAAAGGCCCGCGTCGACGCGCTCGTCAAGGCGGCGAAAAAGGCGAAGGCGCCAGCCATTCTCACGGACCCAGCGGAGCGCCTGGCGCTTCGCATCGAACGATTGGCCGACCGGTCGCTTGAACACATTCGGGTAACCGACCGCGATATCCTCAAGGACTTAAAAACGGTCTGGGAGCGCACCAACCCGGCGCTGGCCGAAAAACTGACCCTCGACGACGACGACCCCTTCGAGGCCGAATATGTCGACGAACAGGTCGACGAAGCGCTGGATGGAGAGGTCGAGTTGCCCGGCGGCGGCTGGATTGCCATTGAGACGACCCGCGCTCTTGTGGCCATCGACGTCAATTCCGGGCGTGGTGGAGGCCGCGATCAGGACCGCGCCGCGCTCAAAGTTAATCTTGAGGCCGCTTACGAGATCGCTCGGCAATTGCGCTTGCGCTCTTTGGGCGGTGTCATCGTCATCGACTTTTTGCGTCTGCGCGATGAAGGCGCCGGCGAAAAACTCATTGCGACCTTGCAAAAAGCCTTCGCCTCTGATCCCTCGCCGCTACGCATCGGCGCGATCTCCGAGTTTGGTCTGGTGGAGATGACCCGCCGCCGCGATGGCCTCGGACTTTTGGAGCGCCTGACCGAGGAAACCGGCGTCCCCGCTCGCCAGATGCGGGCCAATGTGGTTGCCGACAAGGTGCTCGCCCAGCTTGCCCGTGAGCGCGCCGCCAGCCCCGGCGCTTTGTGGGAAGTGCGCGCTGAAAGCGCCGTCATCGATGTGCTCGACGCCATGGACAAGGAAAGCAAGGAAGCGCTGCTCTCAGGCGTCACCCTTGTGAGCGATGGCGCCAAGGCGCGCGACGACTTCGATGTGAGAGAAGTCTGATGGCGGATGCGCCCGCCACCGGCGGTTGCCCGATCTGCGGCAAGCCGGTTACAGAAAAACTCAAGCCTTTTTGCTCCAAGCGCTGCGCCGATGTGGATCTCTCGCGCTGGCTCAAGGGAACCTATCGCATCCCGGCGGTCGAGCCGCCGGACGAATGGGATGAGGCCTCGCAGAGCCAGCCGCTCCTCGAGGATAATGATCCGGACGCCACCCGGCATTAAAGGCCAAAGCAGCCGACCGGCTGCCGCCCTTTGGGCGCGCCCGCGCAGGCATGAGCGAAGCTCATGTGCCGTGAGCGCAATCAAGCTTGGATGATCCGGACGCCACCCGGCATTAAAGGCCAAAGCAGCCACCCGGCATTAACCAAATATCCCTGTTTTCTGCCGAAACTCATGCCTAGACAGGGGCGGCGATATCGCCTATAAACCGGCTTCTTTCGGGGCTTTTTCGTCCCAATCCAGCGCAATTCTCATGCGCCGCCCGTCGCCGGTCCAACCAAACCCGGCCATGGCCAGGGCCCAGGTAGCTCAGTTGGTAGAGCAGCGGACTGAAAATCCGCGTGTCGGTGGTTCGATTCCGCCCCTGGGCACCACTTGCTAATACTTCAAACTCTTTATCAGCACCCATTTTCAATCAGCCCATCGATCTCCGCCGCAAACTCAGGTGAGTAGCTGCCGCGCACCCGGCACCAATAGCCCGCTTGATACTTCGAGGCGGCAAAAGAAGCCTTCCACGCCTCGCGTTGCCGTGAAAACTCAGCATCATCGTAAAGTCCTGCGCGATACTGATAGTGCACGTCTTCCCAATAGCGAAAGAGCGCGTTGGTGCGCAGTTGCACCTGATAGGCCTCTGCGGGGCTAAGCGCCTCGCCTGCGTGCGCCCGATAAAGCGCCTCGGCAAGCTGCGGATTGTTGGCGGGCGCCTGCAGAATATCGACAATCCCGGTGGCAAGCTGATGTCGAATTTGCGCTTTCATGAGATAGCGGTTTTCCGATAGCTCCACGATCAAAAGAGCAAGACCCAAAAGCACGCCCAGGTTCGCGCCGAGGCCAAGCCATTTCCCGATGCGATCAAAATCCATCCTCGTCTCCCCATGTCGTCCAGGCATCGCCTGGCGCCTTTGCAGAGCACAGATTAGCTTAAACGGGCCAGGGCCGTAACAAAATCAGCACGGCGTCATAAACCAGGGCATGCGCCGCCGAATATTGCCCCCGCCGTCGCGTTCGACAAAATAGCCCTGCCAGTCAGAGACGCGTGCCTGCGTGCCATCCGACAGGCTGGCGCGCACTTGCCAGAGATAACTCATGCAGGCTTTCAAGGGTTCGGTAACCTGGTGCTGAACTCCGCTGATCTGATGGGCTTCGTAGACCGGCGCGCGGTCCATCGCCGCTTCCGCAAGTCCAATCGACGTCAGGTTGTTAAAATTAAACTTCGGAGGGTCAGGAAACGCGACGATCCGCACGCTGTAGGTAAGGTGGTCCTGAGGGCCAAAAGAGAGGTCCTCGGCCGTAATCGGCGACCAGCTCAGGATCGGCTGCAGAGTGGTGACCTGCGCCGGTTTGCAGTCCGAAAGGATACATTGAAGATCGGTGTTGGGTTGGTCGATCACAAATCGCGCCGCGTCCACCTCAAAACCGGAATAGATGTCTTCAGCGACCTGGGAAGACAAGACCTCGATGGCTTGCGGCAGCCAATTTACCACCTCATCAATCTCGCTCGCGAGTTTGCTGAGGCGAAGGCTCGGGCCCTCAGTGCGCCGATTGGTGCCATAAGGCTCATAGTAAAGCCTGGAGTGCAACGTCTGCGCCGCGCCGTCCGCGTCCAATCTGTCGAACTTGGCATCAATCACAAAGTTGACGGTCACATTCTGCCGTTCATGTCTCGCGCCGGAAACTTCAAGCGGGTGCACGTCGACCGTCAACGCCGCGTCCCCTTGCCCAGACGGGACTATTTGATAGGGCGTGCGGGCGCGCACCGCACGCACCAGGGCGGTCTGGGCAACCTCCGGAAGCTGCGCGTCAGCAAGACGCCCTGTGATTTTTGCTTCCGCCGCCTTCACCTCTTCGGCGCTGTCGCTGAGCGCCGCATTGCCGATGGCGCCAAAGGCCATGGCAAAGGGCAAGATGACCGGGATGAGAATGCAGTCGCCGCCACTGCAATCATTGACCAGAGATTCGATGGCGGCCTCGGTTCCCTCGCTTGCCACGCTGCCTGCAGCTTCGCCCGCAGCTTCGCCGCGGCTGCGCGCATAACCATGAAAATCAGGCGAGCCCTCTGGCCAGGCCACGTCGATCGATACTGTCTTGATTTCTTGGGACACCTTGACGGGCACATAAACCGTGTCCTTATAGACTGCCGGTGCACAGGCGGTGAGCGCCATTGCGGTGCAAAGAGTAAGTGATTTGCGTAACATTTAAGTCCCCCAGACGGATTGAATGTGTCATGCGCGAATGTGGTGCCCCTACAGAGCAGTGTCCAAGGAGCGGCACCATCGCGTGCAAACAGGCTCTACCGGCCCCGTCAA
>SBHG01000057.1 GCA_006226305.1 Alphaproteobacteria bacterium
AGGCAATAAAGGCGCACCCCTTCCGGGTCGCGGCCATCTTGAGAGCGCTTCCAGGCGGTCTCAAGCAGCGCGTCTACTTCGCGCTCTGACAGGATCTTAGGCAGCGGACGCGCGCGCTGCGGGCTGTCGATCACCGAGCAGGGATCGTCTGTGCGCACGCCTTCCGAATAAAGAAACTTGTGATATTGACGCAGCGCCGACAGTCGCCGGGCCGCGGTCGAAGCCGCCAGGCCAGCCATCTCCAGCTTGCGCAGATAGCTGCGCACCGCATCGGAGTCGGCATTTGCCGCATTCAGACCGAGCTCCGCCGCATAGACAGCAAAGTCCGTCAGGTCCCGGGCATAGCTTTCAAGGGTGTTCTGGGCAGCGCCCCGCTCAGCGGAGAGCATCTCAAGAAAGGCTTCCACATGGTGAAAACCGTCCATTTGCTTATGTGCTTGATCGAGTAGGGCCATGTAAACCTTATCGATCCGTTACCGTTAAAAAACAGTTAATCCTTAAGGGCTTGTCTTAAGAATTTTCATAAGAAATCCGGGCAAATAAGGTCAAAACCGACGTTAATTCTTCCGCCCTGCGGTTAAGAGGCGCGGGCAATCAGCGATTCGATTGCCACCGCCTGCGCCTCTGTATAAAGGCCGACACGCGCCAGCGCCGCCACCACCCGCTCGACAACAGGGGTCGGCGCCCCTTGCGGCCCTTCAGGCCCAAGCGCGACCAGTGCAAACATCACGGTTTCGCCAAGCCGCCCGGATCGCGACGCCGCCTCAAGACCCGACAGCACGCCGGTGGGCGGCATCTGGCCTTCCACATCAAGCGGCCGCGCAATGATCAACTGACGGGCTTCCATCGGCACGGCCACACCCAGAATTTCCATGAGGCGCATCTCGTGAA
This sequence comes from Alphaproteobacteria bacterium, assembly GCA_006226305.1. Lineage (GTDB taxonomy): Bacteria > Pseudomonadota > Alphaproteobacteria > M2410 > M2410 > M2410. Next base: position 892 of record SBHG01000057.1, read on the forward strand.
CCGCCAGGGAGAAACTGGCGTCATCCTTGGCGCTGGCAAGACGCCCCACCGGATCCCATGTGACCAGCGTGTCCTGCCCCGGCAGGTTCCGAATTTGCCGACAAGTATCGAAAGTTTGAAGCCGCTGCGACCTCGGCGCCCCGTTTGCCACCGCCTGCATCTCCTGCGCCAGAGCCAGATCCAGCCAGGCCTCGCCTTGAGCATAATGATTGATAGCATAGAGCGCCGGCACAAAATCTCCCGCGTAGGGAGCAAAGGCCGGTCCCACCTCAAACTCTCCAATCATCGGACCATAAATCGACATGGCCACCTGATAGGTTCCCGACAGCCGCCCTACATCAAGCGCCTTTTTGATCTGGCTCGCTCGCGCTTGTGGCACCTCCTGCGCCTCCACATACTGAAACAGCGCCGCACGCGCCTCGGGACTGGGATCTTCGTAGATCTTTTCCACCAGCCCCATCACTTCGGACTGCAAGAAGGGCACATTGCGATAAAGGATCGCCAATTTGCGTGGCTCAAGCGCGCCGCCCCGCGCCGCTGCTTCTGCCACCGGCAAGCGGGCCGTCATCAGATCTGCCGCCGCGCCGCCCGCCATTCCCGTCCGGGCGATTTCAAGCTGCACCGGCAAGGAGGCCCCACCCATCGCCTCTGACGGCAACCCGACTTCCGCCAGCCGCAAAAGCGCCAGGGTCAGTTCGTCAGCTTCGCCATAGTCATCGACCTCGGCGGGCAGCTGGTCCAGCGCGGTCAACAAGAGCCCGAAGAAAACCGGATCTTCATAGCCGTCTTCGCGCAAAAGATTTGCTGAGAGACGGGCAGAAGCCTGATCCCCGGTAACCGCATAACAATAGGCACGAATCTTCAGCCACTGATTACTGTCAGAAAGACCGCGCGAGCGGGCGGCCTGGGCACAGGCCGTTTGCGCGTCACCGCCAAGCAAGGCCACTTTGGCTGAAACCATCATGACGTCCGGATCACCGCCCGGGGTCAGATCCTGACGTGAGAGATCATCGGCCGCCTCAATAAAGCCTCCCTTGTAAAGACCTTCAAGGCGCAGGCTCAAAATAGACACGCCGTCCACCTCGCCTTCCGGGGCCAGCGATTTCGACGCCAAAAGTCGATAGGTCAGATCGCGCATGGCCTGCGAGGGGGTGCGTGCGGGGATTTGGGGCAAATAGGTGGCCACGGTCTTGCGTTTGGACCCGGTCCAAAGATCAGCGGCAAACCCCCCTTGTGATTCATCCACCAACCCAAGGATGACCGAATCCAGCATATCGAGAGAGCCAACCTCTACGGCATTCTCCGCCCCCGGCGCGGCACGAAGAGACTCAAGGCCGCTTTCTTTCTTTTCCTCCTTGGGCGCGGCAAATCCGCCGCCAATCAACCCGATCGGCGCGCCGGTTGCCTCCTCAGAGCCGTCTGCCGCGTCCTCTTCGGATTGCGCGCGCGCAAGCGGCGGCGCCACCCCACCTTCGTCAGCTGCCGTCTCGGCGGCGATGGGGCCACTCAGCCCCACCGCCAGGATCGCGGCCACTAGGCTGGAAAATTTATTGAGAGAACCTGTCATTGGATATTACCTGCTCCACCTCAGACTGCGGCGTCGGCAGGGTATAAGCGTAGACAACGAGCCCGGCGAATACCAAAAAGAGAAGTCCGGCAAGGATAATAAAGAGACGCATATTTTTCTGTTCGACTTAGGTTGTTCAAATTTCTGCCAAGCCGCCCCCGGCTTGCCCCACTTTCCCCGCTTAAGGTTAAGGACATAGCACAGGTGCCCGGCTGTTCCCAAGGGTCTGACACAAAACTCCCCCGATTTCCTTAAGATCATGCCGCAAATGCCCGGCTTATTAGGCTCCCGCGCCCCTCTTGGCGTAGATTTCTGGGGAAATCTGGTGTAAATCCAAACGTGAAGTGGCAGAGAAACCCCCATTTGAAGGACAACCCTCGGCCCTTGAAAAAAAAGGAAAACTCAGGAGCCGTGAGTTCATTACCCAATTCAGCCCCCCTCGACGCCAACAAGCGCTCAATTGTGCTCGTTGGCCTGATGGGGTCCGGCAAATCAACCGTCGGAAGACGTCTTGCCAACGCACTGAATCTGCCTTTTTACGATGCCGACACCGAAATCGAGCGGGCCGCAGGTGAAACAATCAATGAAATCTTCGAGTTGCGCGGCGAGGAGGTTTTTCGCCGCGGCGAGGCCAAGGTGATCGCCCGGCTCCTGGAAGGCAAACAATGTGTTCTGGCGACCGGAGGCGGCGCCTTTATGAACGAAGAAACCCGACAGATTATCAAAGACCGGGGGATCTCAGTTTGGCTGAAGGCCGATCTGGATCTTTTGATGGCGCGCGTTCTGCGCAGAAATACCCGCCCCCTCCTCAAGAAGGGGGATCCGGAACAAACCATGCGCCGCCTTATGGAAGAGCGCGAACCGTACTACGCCGAGGCCGATATTGCCGTCGAGAGCCAGTCAGGGCCGCACACCATTACCATCAAAAAGATTTTGACGGCGCTTGAAGAGTTCGGCCAGGCGCCTCAGGAAAATGTCGTCCCATGACCGCGGCCTCTCACAACCTGGAACCTCCTCTGGCCCGCGTCCGCGTTGATCTCGGCGACAGGTCCTATGACATTCTGATCGGTCCGGATCTTTTGCCGGAAGCAGGCACGCACATTGCCCCTCTTTTGGGGCAGCCGCGCACCCTCGTTGTGACCGACAGCACCGTCGCGGCTCTGCATCTGGAGACCCTCTTAAAGAGCCTCGAAGGCGCTGGTATCGAGGCCCGTTCCCATGTACTCCCCGCCGGCGAAGCCTCAAAATCCTTCGCCCAATTGCAGAACCTGTGTGAAGCTATCCTCGACGCGCGTCTGGAGCGTTCAGACAGCGTTATTGCTCTTGGCGGCGGCGTCATTGGCGACCTAACCGGCTTTGCCGCCGCAATCACGCGGCGCGGAATGAACTTTATTCAGATCCCAACCACACTGCTCTCGCAGGTCGATTCCTCTGTCGGCGGCAAGACCGGCATCAATACCTCAAGTGGTAAAAATCTAGTCGGCGCCTTCCATCAGCCGCGCCTGGTGTTGGCGGATGTGTCCTGCCTCGACACCTTGCCGGAGCGTGATTTTCTATCCGGTTATGCCGAAGTGGTTAAATATGGGCTGATCAACGATCCGGCATTTTTCTCCTGGCTTGATCTCAATCTCGACGCTCTTAGGCACGGCGATACCAAGGTGCGCGCCGAAGCCGTGCGTCGCTCCTGCATGGCCAAGGCCGCCATCGTGACACAGGACGAACGAGAACAGGGGGTGCGCGCCCTGCTCAATCTCGGCCACACCTTTGGTCACGCCCTTGAAGCCGAAACCGGATATTCCGCACGCCTGACCCACGGGGAAAGCGTTGCCATCGGCATGGCACTGGCTATGGAATTTTCCGCCGAAGAGGGTCTTTGCCCAGTCCAGGAAGCGACCCGGGCGACAGAGCACCTTGCACGGGCCGGACTGAAAACCCATATCAGCCAGATAGACGGCCCCCCCCTTGATCCGGAGCGACTGCTCGCCGCCATGTTTCAGGACAAAAAAGTTCAGGGCGGCCGCCTTACTTTCATTTTGTCGCGCGGCGTTGGTCAGGCGTTTATTGCCCGCGATATTGCCCCGGAAAAGCTTCAAGCCTTTCTCTCAACCCGAGTGTGATCCCCATGGAAACCGAACTCCTGTCTCACAGCGCCCTGATCATGGTCGCCATAGCGATTTTGATATTGTTGCTTCTGTCCGGCCTGTTCTCCGGATCGGAAACCGCGCTTACAGCCACCTCCAAGGCCCGCATGCACCGCCTGGAACAAGATGGCAATGAACGCGCGCATCAGGTCAATATTCTGATTTCCAATCGCGAGCGGCTGATCGGCGCAATTCTGCTCGGCAACAATCTGGTCAACATTCTGGCCTCCGCACTCGCCACCACGCTGTTTCTGACGCTTTTTGGCCAGGCTGGCGTTCTTTACGCCACCTTCTTCATGACCGCGCTTGTGGTCATATTTGCCGAAGTGTTGCCAAAGACCTACGCCATTACAAATGCCGAACGCTCGTCCATGGCTGTCGCGCCCGTCATCCGCCTTGTCGTGGTTCTTTTCGCCCCGGTCGTCGCGGCCATCAGCTGGGTCGTGCGCAAGACCCTGCGCGCCTTCGGTTACAACATTGACGAAGACACGTCTGTGCTGTCCGCCCACGAGGAAATCAGAGGCGCGATTGATCTGCACATGTCCGAAGGCGGCGTGGACAAAGAGCACCGCGACATGCTCGGCGGCATTCTTGATCTCAACGACCTTCAGGTCGAAGAGGTCATGGTGCACCGCAAATCCATGCGCATGATCGACGCCGATTTACCAAACGAGGACATCGTCGAGCAAATGCTTTCAAGCCCCTTTACCCGCGTACCCCTCTGGCAGGGGCAGCAGGAAAACATCGTCGGCGTTCTGCATGCGAAAGATCTCTTGCGCGCCATGCGCGATGTGAGCGGTGACGTGCCGAAGATCGACATTCTCGACATTGCCAACGAGCCCTGGTTCGTGCCGGAAACCACAGGCCTGCAAGAACAACTCAATGCCTTTTTGTCCCAGCGCAATCACTTCGCTTTGGTGGTCGATGAATACGGTGTTCTAATGGGGCTCATCACCCTGGAAGATATTCTCGAGGAAATCGTCGGCGAGATTGTCGACGAGCATGACATTGAACATGCGGGCATTCGGCCCCACCCCAATGGCACCTTCAACATTGATGGCGCGATCGCGATCCGCGATCTAAATCGCCTGCTCGACTGGGATCTGCCGGATGAAGAAGCCACCACACTTGCCGGACTTGTCATTCATGAAGCCAAGACAATCCCTGAGCAAGGCCAGGCCTTTAATTTCTATGGCTTTAAATTCGAGATCCTGCGCAAACATCGCAATCAGATCACGGCGGTCAGGGTAACCCCGCCCATGGAACAGTCCAGCGAAACAGAGACCTGATCGTTAAGGCGCTTCCAGCTTGAGGGCCAGCGCGTGGATCGGGCCGGCAAGTTCCTCGGCCAAAACGTGGTTAACACGGCGTTGACGTTCGACGCGGCTCAGACCCGCAAAATCTTCTGA
>SBHG01000054.1 GCA_006226305.1 Alphaproteobacteria bacterium
CGCTGGGTCTTGTGATGCTCATAAAAGAGTTCGGTGACATCTTCTTTGGTTTTGTGGAACGCCGGGCCGATCAAATGGCTTGGCGTTTCGCCTGCCAATTGGATGATGTATTCGCCCATGTCTGTTTCGATGGGCTGGATGCCATGGGTCTCTAAATAGTCGTTCAGCCCCATTTCTTCGGTGATCATGGATTTGCCCTTGGTCACCGTCTTTGCACCGACGTCCTGACAGATCTTGAGGACCACATCGCGGGCTTCTTCGTGGGTTTCGCACCAATGGACCTGGCCGCCCTGTTCCAAGACCTTCGCCTCGAAAGCTTCAAGATAGAAATCGAGGTTTTCAAGGGTGTGGTTTTTGATGTCGCGGGCCTGATCGCGCAGCGCGTCAAATTCCGGCAAATTCGCCTTGGCCATCGCGCGGCCAAGCGGCAGGACCAGGAGAATGCCGCCAAAGACCTGCTTCAATTTTTCGTTCTGAAGCTCGGAGTGAACATTCTCCTTGAAGGTGCTGGTGGTCGATTTCATTCCCGGTCCTTTTTTCCTTACTATAGGCCAAATTCCGCAGAAAACGAGCGGTTTTGCCAGATTTTGTCGCCACCGTATTCTCCCTCTTGACCTTCTAGTGACTGGAAGCCACATATATGTGATCATGAAAACTGATACCCCCCAATCCGACCTTCACCATATCCGCCTCAAAGTCGATGGCATGTCCTGCGCCAATTGCGCCAAGTCTGTTGAAAAGGCCCTCAGGGCTGTTCGCGATGTGGACATGGCGCAAGTCAATTTTGCGCTTGAAAAAGCCGATGTCCGCATCACCGGCACGTCCACCACTGAAGCTGATTTGATCCAGGCGATCGAAACGGCTGGCTATGGAGGTCGAAACTGGCAGGAGGCGCAAAAGGACGATCAACCTTCAGGACGCCGGATCGGTGAAGGCAGCGTGCTTGGTCTGTCGATCCTGCTGTCATTGCCTTTGGTCTTGCCCATGTTGCCAATTGGCGTCCCCATGCTGCCCCCGCTCCTGCAACTGGCCCTGGCGACGCCCGTGCAGTTTTTGATCGGCGGGCGGTTTTATTTTGGCGCCTGGCGCTCGCTGCGTTCAGGGAGCGCCAATATGGATGTGCTCGTGGCGCTGGGCACAAGTGCTGCCTATTTTTACAGCCTCTACCTGATCAACGTGCCCGAAGCGCATCTTTATTTTGAGGCAGCAGCGGTGATCATCACCCTGGTTCTGACCGGCAAATGGCTTGAATCCCGGGCCAAGAAAAGCGCGGCGGAAGCACTGCGTCTTCTTTCCAAGCTCAGACCGGAGATTGCCCATCTCAAGCGCGGCAATGACTATATTGACGTTGATGTTGAGGGCGTTCTCGAAGGCGATGTGGTTCTCATCAAACCCGGCGAGCGGGTGCCTGTAGATGGTGATGTGCTGCTTGGCACGTCGGAGACAGATAACTCCCATGTGACCGGTGAAAGCGTGCCGGTGACGGTCAGTGCTGGTGACAAAGTTTATGGCGGCGCGCTCAACGGCGCGGGCGCCCTGGAGATCGCTGTCACTGCGGGTTTTGACAACTCGCTGCTCGGCCGGGTCATTCAACTCACCGAAGAGGCGCAGCTTTCCCGGGCGCCAATCCTTCGTCTGGTGGACCGGGTATCAGCAATTTTTGTTCCCGTTGTTCTTGGTATTTCGGCGCTGACATTGGCTGCATGGCTTTTCAACGGGCACAGCTTTGAAGCCTCGCTCTTGCCTGCCATCGCGGTTCTGGTCATCGCCTGCCCCTGCGCGCTCGGACTGGCGACACCGACAGCGCTAGTCGCCGGCCTTGGCGTCGCCGCCCGATCCGGCGTTCTGATCCGCGACATGGAAGCCATTGAGCGGGCTGGAGGATTGACCACTGTTGTGTTTGATAAGACAGGCACGCTTACGGTGGGTCATCCAGAGGTCACTCACATTGAAGGCGATGACCCTCAGGAAGTCCTGCGCCTCGCCGCTGCGGTGCAGATGCAAAGTGAGCATATTATTGGCCGCGCGCTGCTGCGGGCCGCGCGAGCGCAAAACATTGATCTGCCGATCGCCCTAAACTTTGATTACGTGGTTGGTGAAGGGGTGACAGCCGAGGTGTCGGGCGCCAAGGTCGCGATCGGAAACAGCGCCCTTATGGCCCGATCTGGCATTGCGCTTGAGGGTCGCATTGAAATTGAGGGCCAAGGGACGGAAATATTTGTCGGACGCGATCAAAGCCTTGTTGGCACCGTTTATCTTTCTGACCCTCTGCGCCTTGAAGCCGCCGATGCGGTGGCAGCCCTTAGAAAACGCGGCCTTCAAACTGTGCTGCTGTCGGGAGACCGGATTGACATTGTCAGCAAAGTGGCCGGTGAGCTCGGAGTTGATCAAGCGGAAGGCGGTTTCAAACCCGATGAGAAGCTGCGCTGGATCGAAAAGGCACAGACCTCAGGCGATCATATCGCCATGATTGGGGACGGCATCAACGACGCCCCTGCTCTGGCAAAGGCGGATCTGGGTATTGCCATGGGCGAAGGGACTGACATTGCTATGGCGACCGCGGACATTACGCTGCTGCGCAATGACCTCAGGCTCATTGCTCGCTCTCTTGACATTGCCCGCGCGACCCACCGCAAGATCTGGCAAAATCTGGGCTGGGCCTTTATCTACAACATAATCGGCATCCCGCTTGCTGCGCTCGGCCTCCTCGCGCCGACCTTTGCGGCGGCGGCCATGGCGCTCTCCTCGATCAGCGTTGTCAGCAATTCATTATTGCTAGCGCGGTCCAAACCTGAAGGAGAATAGATATGAATATCGGTGAGGCAGCTGAGCGTAGTGGACTGCCAACCAAAACCATTCGCTATTATGAAGACATTGGGCTTGTCGTCGCAGATCGACGCGACAACGGTTATCGTGATTATAGCGACGTTCATATTCACAAACTCAGTTTTTTAAGGCGCGCACGCAGCCTCGGCTTTTCAATTCCCGAATGCCGCCTGCTCTTGTCTCTTTACGAAGATACGGATCGCTCCAGCGGCGATGTAAAGGCGCTAGCGCTTTCAAAAGTGGCGGAAATAGATCAGAAAATTTCCGAGCTGGCCGGGCTGCGCAAGACTTTGAAGACATTGTCGGATAAATGTCATGGGGACGATCGGCCGGACTGTCCCATCCTCGATGATCTCTCCAAAGTCAATTAGGACGTCAGGCCAGCAAAGCCTTCCGGCAGCTCCTTGATGTGAATATCGCGCTGCGGGAAGGGGAACTCAATGCCATGCTCGTCAAAGGTCTTCCAGATTTCAAGCAGCACTTCGCTGGATACATTTGCCACCCCGCTTTCAGGATCACGCAGCCAAAAGCGCACCTCCAAATCAATGGAGTTGTCCCCAAATCCCGTCAAAAGGCATTTGACCTCCGGATCCTTAAGGACACGCTCGACGCGCCCCGCCGCTTCGATGACCAGATCAATGGCCTTTAATACATCTGTACCATAGGCAACGCCCACGGGGCGCTTGACCCGAACCAGACGGTCCGAGAAGGACCAGTTGGTCACGGTGTTGACGATGAAATCCTCGTTCGGGATCAAGAACTCATGTCCGTCACGGGTGACAACAGACGTATATCGCGCCCCAAGAGATTTGACCCAGCCGTAGGTCCCAAGCACTTCAATAACATCACCCGGCTTGATGGATCGATCCATCAATAGGATGAGCCCGGAAACAAAGTTCCCGACGATCTTTTGCAAACCGAAACCAACACCGATGCCGATGGCGCCACCCAGGACCGCGAAGATTGAAAGGTCAATCCCGACACTGGTCAAGGCGATAAAGAGCGCCAGGGCAATCAGCCCAATGCGCGAAACCTTGCCGACAAGAATGCGCACCGAGGGTGTGAGCGCGGGAAGCTTATCGATCCGACTTTGCAAAAGTTTTGAGAGGAAGTTTGCCAACCAAAGCAAAGCGATGACAAGGGAGACCGCCTGTAACACCAAAAGAACAGAGATGCGCCCCTCGCCAAAGGTAAACCCGATGGCATCCAGAAAGTCCGCCAAGGGACCCAGAAGGCCGAGAATGCTCAGGAAAGCCAGCCCCCAGGCGATGATGGCCACGGTGCGGGCCCAGAACGGCTCACCGATCAAATTGGAAACGGCCCGAATGACCACCCAGGCCGCCAGCAGGCGACTGGCGACGGACATGAGCGGTGTGGGCCAACCCAATCCACTAAAGATCATCGAGGCAATGAGCACAAAGACCAGGGTCACAAAGGCGTAGAGAACCGGCATGACATAGTCATGGATTTCCGCCTCATCGATGTTCTTTAAGATATAGCGCTGAATGACCATAATGAGCTTGCGGGTCCAGCCCATAAGCGCAAAGGCCAGAACAAAGGCCAGCGCGATAACGCCAAGCTCAATCAGCGATTCCTTGGTCAAAAGGACCGCATCGATCCATTGCCAGATCCGCGCCGCAAGATCTCTCAGGCTTTCAAGAGAAATACCCTCTTTTAAGGCGTCTTCCAGGATGGTGGGCGGCGAATCATTTGCTTGCATAATGGCAGTGTAACAAATCCTCTGACAAAGACGCCCTCCTCAACGAGAGCGCCGCGGATCGAAGGCATCGCGTACCGCCTCGCCGATGAACACCAAGAGGCTTAGGAGAACGGCAATGGCTAAAAAAGAGGTCAGGCCCAACCAGGGGGCTTCCAGATGATTTTTACCTTGGCGCAGCATCTCGCCAAGGGAGGGATAGGACGCGGGCAAGCCAAAGCCTAAAAAATCGAGGGCGGCCAGCGTTGAAACCGATCCGCTGACGATAAAGGGCAAGAGCGTGAGGGTGGCCACCAGGGCGTTAGGCAGCAGTTGCTTGAAGATGACACCACCTGAAGACTGGCCAAGGGTCCGCGCGGCTGTCACATAGTCGAGATTGCGCCCTTTGAGGAACTCCGCCCGCACCAGGCCAACCAGCGTCACCCAGCTGAACTGAAGAAGGATCAGGATGAGCAACGTGATGGAAGGTTTGAAGATCGCTGCAAAGATGATGAGCACATAGAGCGAGGGCACCGATGTCCAGATTTCAATCAGCCGCTGAAATATGAGGTCCACCCAGCCGCCGAAGTATCCTTGCACCGCTCCGGCGGACACGCCGATCACCGACGACAGAACGGAAAGGGTGAGCCCAAACAAAACCGAGAGCCGAAAGCCATGCAGAAGACGCGACAGGACATCGCGGTGCTGATCGTCGGTGCCCAGCCAATGACGAAATGAGGGCGGCGCCGGCGCGGGAACCTCCATGGCCTTGTCGATGGTGTCAAAGCGAAAGGGCACCAGCGGCCAAATCATCCAGCCCTTTTGTTCAATCAAGTCCCTCAGGTAGGGGTCCTTGTAATCGGCCTCAGTCGCAAAATCGCCGCCGAAGGTTGTTTCCGGGTAGGCGTTTGCCAGCGGCACATAGAGGGCGCCATCGTAGCGCACCAGCAAAGGGCGGTCGTTAGCGATCAGGTCTGAAAAGAGTGAGACACCAAACAAGATCACAAAAAAGTAAAGCGCCCAGACGCCCCGGCGATTGGCGCGAAAGGCCCGCAGGCGGCGCTCGGTCAAAGGACTGAATTTAGGTAAAACCGCCCGCAAGGATTACACCTCCTGGGCCGTGAAGGTGATGCGCGGATCGAGCCAGGTAAAGCTCACATCCACCACCAGGTTTATGACGAGGCCGACCAGCGAATAGATAAAGAGCGATCCGAAAACGACCGGATAGTCGCGGCCTACGATGGAATCGAACGCCAAGAGCCCCAGACCATCAAGTGAGAAGATGGTTTCGATTAGAAGCGACCCCGTGAATAGGATCGCCATGAAGGCGGCCGGAAAACCGGCCAGGATCACGAGAAAGGCGTTTCTTAGAACATGGCCATAGAGAATACGATCTTCCGACATGCCTTTCGCGCGCGCCGTCACCACATATTGTTTGCCGATTTCTTC
>SBHG01000122.1 GCA_006226305.1 Alphaproteobacteria bacterium
ACCGGTGGCACCACCGGCATGCCCAAGGGGGTGATGTGGCGTTTGCCGGATCTTAATCAGCACCAGCTCAATGCCCGCGCCGTGGCCGGCGACCCGGTGCCTGAGAGCGCCGCCGATTATGCCCGCATCTATCGGGAGAGCCCGCCCACAGACGTTTATCTGCCCGCTTGCCCTATGATGCATGGCACCGGCATGATGGGCGCCATTGTCGCGCTCACCGGCGGGGCGACCACCGTCACCCTTGGCAATCACCGCTTCGACCCGGAGGAGCTTTGGCGCGTAGTGGATAAACACCGGGTCAGCGCCATGTCCATCGTCGGCGATGCCTTTGCCAAGCCACTCCTGAATGTTCTCAACGAAAACCCCGGCAGGTTTGATGTCTCCTGTGTCGAGCGCATGTCCTCGTCCGGCGTCATGTGGAGCGAAGAGGTCAAACAAGGGCTCATCGATCACATGCCCCAGGTGACCCTCATTGATTCCCTGGCAGCCTCGGAAGGCTTCGGCTTTGGGGTCTCCCAGACCAACAAGGAAACCGGCACCAAGACAGCAAAATTTACCGTCGGTCCACGCACCAAGGTCTTTAAAGACGATCTGACGGAGGTCACCCCCGGCTCTGACGAGACCGGCTTCCTGGCCGTGACGGGTCCCATCCCCATCGGCTATTACAAAGACCCGGAAAAAACCGCCAGCGTGTTCAAAACCATTCACGGTGTGAATTATTCCGTACCCGGAGATTTCGCCAAAGTCGCCGAAGACGGAACTCTCATCCTGCTCGGACGCGGATCGGTTTGCATCAACACCGCCGGTGAAAAAGTCTACCCCGAGGAGGTGGAAGAAGTCCTCAAAACCCACCCCCATGTTCACGATGCTCTTGTCGTCGGTATCGCCGACGACAAATGGGGGCAGAAAGTTGTGGCCGTAGTGGCGCCTTCGGCCGAGGTTTTGGAAGAAGACCTCAAGGCTCATGTGCGCGAGCATCTGGCGGCCTATAAGGTACCCAAAAGCGTACACTTCTTTCATCATCTGCGCGCGCCTAACGGCAAGGCCGATTACAAGGGTGCCCGGGCTTTCGCGGAGAAAGAGCTGGGAATATCGTCTTAAGGGCGTCAGCTTCCGCTGGACCGCCCCCGAGCCCGTTGGTAGGCTGAAGATCCAGACCACAGCAAACTCGGGGGATGCGCCATGCGTCTGAACCTCATCATTGCCTTGTTCCTTGCCTCGGGTGGGCTCACCGCCTGTGCTGATGTGCAAAAACTTGAGGTTTGGCCGTTAGACAAACCCGAGACCCCGCCGCGCACGACCCTCCTGGAGGATGTGTCGGCGAACGGCGCCATTGGCGGGCTTGCCTGGCTCGATGAGACAACCTTGCTCATCGCCCGGGATTCCAAAAATTATGACGGCATCACTTTCGGGGCCCTTGGCGGGGACAGCTTTGCCCGCGTGCCGCTGGCGATTGCGCAAAAATCGGCGGCGGGACTAAAACTGAACCCGGTCGAACTCACCGTCGAAACACAGGCAGGCCTCGAGCGCGAACTCGCCCCCAGCGACATTGAGGCGATTTGCCTGCCAAGCGGCGCCGTCCCCCAAGACGGCAAACTCACTGTCATTGCCGCGGAAAGTCACCGCACCCATTATGAGCGGGCGGACCCCGGACAGCTTTTTCTGATCGAAATCACCTCCGAGGAAACCACCTGGCATGCCAGGGTCATGGGTGCCATAGCGCTGCCAAACGACTATGATCTGGGGGGCCATGTGCTGGAGATGGATCACATTCAGGCGGAGGGCATCGCCTGCCGCAAACAAACCCAGGGCGGCTATTCCATTTTGATCGGTTATCGCGGTCAACACTCCCTGCCCCCAAGCGCCGATGATCACGTTGGCCTACTTGCCCTGTTTCGCGATGTGTCCTTCAGCGCCTGGGAAAAAAGACCGCGTCAACTGCCCAACCTTTCAGAAGCCATCGTCGATGTGCGCCCGCTCGGCCGGGCGGTAAGGCCCGCTTGTGTCGGTCAGGCCGGATATGAGCGCGGTGAATGGCGCGACCTGTCTGACATTCTGGTCACCCGGCAAGGCGACATCCTCACCGCCTCCTCCTTTGAAGGGGTCAATGCCGAGGGGACGAGCGCCTTTTGCTCCACTCTATACAAAACCGGCTACCACCTTGACTTCGACGGCCATGGCTGGCGTCTGGACGGCGACAGCACACCCTTGCGTTTAAAGGAAATGGCCGCCCATAAAATTGAGGCCCTGGCGCCGGAAAAGCCGGGCAGCAGCCACTTCATCCTCGGCTATGACAACGAGGATCAGGGCAGCGGTATCATCACGCCCTAAAGACTAAAACACCACCACGGAGCGGATACTTGTCCCTGCATGCATCAGGTCGAACGCCGTGTTGATGTCGTCGAGCGGCATGGTGTGCGTGATGAGGTCATCAATGTTGATCTTGCCGTCCATATACCAGTCGACAATTTTGGGAACATCCGTGCGCCCCTTGGCGCCGCCAAAGGCCGTGCCGCGCCACACCCGGCCTGTCACCAATTGGAACGGCCGGGTTGAAATTTCCTGACCCGCGCCGGCCACGCCGATGATCACGCTTTCGCCCCAGCCCTTGTGACAACACTCGAGCGCCTGGCGCATCACGTCCACATTGCCGATGCATTCAAAGGAATAATCCGCGCCGCCGCCGGTTACATCAATGACCGCCTCGACCACATTGCCCACGTCCTTTGGATTGATGAAATCCGTCATGCCGAATTTGCGGCCCAGAGCCTCGCGTTCCGGATTGAGATCAATCCCGACAATTTTGTTGGCGCCGACCATGCGCGCGCCCTGCAGCACATTAAGCCCGATACCGCCGAGCCCGAAGACCGCCACATTGGCGCCCGGCTCCACCTTGGCTGTATTGATCACAGCGCCCAGGCCCGTGGTCACCCCGCAGCCGATGTAACAAACCTTGTCGAAGGGCGCGTCTTTGCGGATCTTCGCCACGGCAATTTCCGGCATCACCGAGTAATTGGCGAAGGTGGATGTCCCCATGTAGTGAAAGATCTTTTCGCCGCCGAGCGAAAAGCGCGACGTGCCATCTGGCATCAACCCCTGGCCCTGGGTTTCGCGGATCGCCTGGCAAAGGTTGGTTTTACCGCTCGTGCAATAGGAGCATTGTCGGCATTCGGGCGTATAGAGCGGGATAACATGGTCACCGGGCTTAACGGACGTCACCCCCGCGCCCACCTCAACCACCACCCCGGCCCCCTCATGACCGAGGATAGCCGGGAAAATACCCTCCGGATCAGCACCGGAGAGGGTAAATTCATCCGTATGACAGACCCCGGTGGCCTTAATTTCCACCAGAACCTCGCCCTCCCGGGGCCCCTCCAGCTGAACCGTCTCAATTGTGAGCGGCGCACCGGCTTTGTGCGCAACGGCGGCACGTACATCCATGGGGGACCTCCCTTTCTCCTCAAAACTGGCTGAAATCCGCGAAAAACAGGGTTAGAGACTACTCTGATTTTGCGATCTGTCATCCCAAAATGATGCAGGTCCTTAAAAAAAGGAATGGCACAATCCTTGCGTGAAAAAGGGCCGAAACTGGCCAAAACGTGGGACTTTTGCAACATTGGCCCGGCAAGTCCCACCGAATGCACTGGCATGGACCACAGTCGTTGCCAGGAAAGTGTATTTCCCTTAACCTCCGGGCTAGGTAATGGGTATTATGGTTTGGGCGGGGGCCCAAAACTGGGGGAATTTGAGTACCGGTGTTTAGAAATATCAGAGAAAATCTCCGTCGAGTTTGGAGCACGCTAGAGCCATCACGGCTCGCGCGGGTAAGTACCCTTGTGTCCTTGGGCCTGCTCACCGGCTGTTCAAATCTGCTGCCGCAGGAAAAGACGGTGGTCGCCTCACCTTTTGACACCTATGCAGAGGCCGAGGCGGCCTTCGACAAGGTGACCCCTTATGAGACCGACCTGGCTGAGCTTTTTGACTCTGGCTACAACATCTCCACTTTCCCCAACGTCGAGGTTTTGACCTACCTCGACCTTTTGGCCCGTTTCCTGCCCCGCGATTCCATTACCCTGCGCGATCTCGACCCGGGTCTGCGTCAATGCCTGGAAGCCCGCCTTGAATGCCGCGGCTATCTGGTCAAGCCAAGCCGCATCAAAAAGGATCGGGTTGGCAACTGGTTTATGGATACCCTCTATTTCCGCCGCACGGAAAAACGTTTCGGCTGGGAAGCCGAGGCACTCTTCGTTCTGCACAACGATATGGTGGTCTATAAACTCTGGAAGGGCACCCAGCGTATCGACGAGCTCAGAGATCGCAAGAACCCACTTGGGCCGTTGCAGAACATTGGCAACGCGGTTTCCTCCGCGGTTGATTCCAGCTTCGACTAAAGAGCCTTCAGCGGAAATTCAAGTCACCGCCGCCCGGTCAGGGCGCGCCCGCGTGAGGCCATGCCGAAGGTATTGGCCGCGAGCGATATAATGCTAACCCGAGTCATCACTACCGGTAGTACCAGCGCAAGCCCGCAGAAAGACTCGCGTTTCGACAAAAACAAAAAGCCCGCCGAATTTCAGCGGGCTTGTCGTTTACCTGTTGGTAACCATGATTCATTTGTCTGAATTCAGGGGCTACCGGGGCGCCATCACCATCATCATCTGACGACCTTCGAGTTTGGGATGCTGCTCGACCTTGGCGATTTCATCCACTTCCTCCTGCACCTTCTGAAGGAGTTTCATACCGAGATCCTGGTGGGCCATTTCCCGGCCGCGGAACCGCAAGGTTACTTTCACCTTATCCCCGGCTTCAAAGAATCGCTGCATGGCCCGAAGCTTCACCTCATAGTCATGAGTGTCGATATTAGGCCGCATCTTGATCTCTTTGACCTCGACAACTTTCTGCTTCTTCTTGGCTTCTGCTGCCTTCTTCTGGGCCTGGTACTTAAATTTCCCATAATCCAGAATTTTGCAGACAGGCGGCTTTGCGGTTGGTGAGACCTCTACCAGGTCCAAACCAGCTGCCTCAGCCATGGCCAAAGCCTTGTCGAGTGGCGTAACGCCTCTTTTTTCTCCCTCTTCATCGATCAAAAGCACCTCCGGCACCTCGATCGCTTGATTGACGCGGGGACCTTTATCCTTGGTCGCCGTCGCACGGTGTGGTCGTCTAGCTATGTTTGTTTCTCCTCTAGCGATGAACGGAAAGAAGCCAAATCACCGGGACCGCTTATTTGCGCAGGTCTGGCGGCGTCGCTTCCTCTTTAAGATTATGGATAGCGGTCTCAATATCAAGTGTTTCTTGGGGATTATCGCCCAGGCGACGAATGGTCACAGTCCGATCCGCCATCTCTTTTTTGCCCACCACGAACATCACCGGCACTTTGGCCACCGAGTGTTCGCGCACTTTATAGTTGATTTTCTCTGATCTCAGATCGGCTTCTGCGCGCAATCCAGCCTTTTTCAGCGCCGCGACCACCTCCTCGGCATAGGCATCCCCATCTGAGGTAATCGGGGCCACCACCACCTGACGCGGCGCCAGCCAGAGCGGGAATTTGCCCGCATAGTGCTCAATCAGAATGCCAATAAAGCGCTCATATGAGCCAAAAATCGCCCTGTGCAGCATAACCGGCGGATGTTTGGAGCTGTCCTCGCCGAAATAGCCCGCATCGAGCCGGTCCGGCAGGACCCGGTCCGACTGGATCGTGCCCACCTGCCAGGTCCGGCCAATGGCATCCGTCAGGTGCCACTCGAGCTTGGGCGCATAAAAAGCACCCTCACCCGGCAGCTCTTCCCAGCCGAATTCTTCCGTCGCCATGCCTGCACGCACCACCGCGTCCCTGAGCTCGGCTTCCGCCTGATCCCACATCTCGTCGGAGCCGTAACGCATCTCCGGCCGAAGGGCGAGTTTCACCGAATA
>SBHG01000140.1 GCA_006226305.1 Alphaproteobacteria bacterium
TTGGTGGCCTTTTTCTTCGTAGTCTTACGAGCCATTTTCGTAAGTCCCCTCTCTAAAGGTTTCGAAACACTGAGAATCAAAAACTAATTACTGATAAAACCCTTTTGCAAGCCAAAAATTACTAAGAAGTTAAAGAACCTTAGTAAAATGGAACTCAATTGTGTCTGAAACATCGTTCAGTGCTCGGTTTTCTTTAAGTTTAGTGTACCCATTTCGCATGTACAGGCGGTGGGCGTCGACAAACAAAACATCGGTCCATAAATGCATCTCTTGTACATGTTTTGCCCGAACGATTCGCTCGACCTTCTCCAGCAAATGCTGCCCAAGCCCCTCGCCGCGATGGTTTTTGTCGACATAAAGACGATAAAGTTCCGCACGAAGAAGGTCCGCCTCCATCACAAAGGCAACACAGGCAACGACCTCTCCGCCATGCTCCACGACATAAAAACAACCGCCCCGCTCCTTGAAGGCGCGGCGCGGTGCTTCTAAATCGGGTAGTTCATCAAGAACAAAAACCACCCCTTCGTATTCTGAAAAAATGTCAGCAATCAGCCGCTGCACGCATGGCCCATCACTGTCCAGCGCTTCCCGAATAAGATACTCCCGAGACCGCCCGTAATACTTAGCCATCCAACTTCGCTTTGAGGATATCGTTGACAGCTTTCGGATTAGCCTTGCCTTGCGTCGCCTTCATAACCTGACCGACAAACCAGCCAAACATTTTTGGCTTTTCTTTATATTCGGCCACCTTGTCTGGATTGGCGGCAATGATCTCATCAATCGCTGCCTCAATCGCCCCCGTGTCGGTGACTTGTTTTAAGCCCTTATCCTCAACAATCTTGGCCGGGTCCTCACTTGTCTCGAACATAATCTCAAAGACCTGCTTGGCAATTTTTCCGGAGATCGTGTCGTCGCTAATCAAATCGACCAGAGCGCCCAATTGGCCGGCGCTGATCGGCGTTTCATCAATGCCGAGCCCTGATTTGTTAAGCGCGCCGAAAAATTCGCCGGTCACCCAATTAGCAGCAAGCTTGGCATCACGGCCGGCAGCAACCTCTTCAAAGAACTCCGCTCGGGCTTTCTCTGACACCAGAACAGATGCGTCATAAGGGCTAAGGCCCAGGTCAGAGATAAATCGGGCCTTCTTGTCATCGGGCAGTTCGGGCAAACCAGCGGCAATTTCATCAACCCAGGCCTGATCGAATTCCAAAGGCAAAAGGTCCGGATCCGGAAAATAACGATAGTCGTGCGCCTCTTCCTTAGATCGCATGGTTCGGGTTTCCCCGTTGCGCGAGTCAAAGAGCCGGGTTTCCTGATCAATCGTGCCACCCGCTTCAATGATTTCGATTTGGCGCATGGCTTCATAGTCAATTGCCTGCTGCACGAACCGCATGGAGTTGATGTTCTTCATCTCGCAGCGCGTGCCCAACGGGTCGCCAGGGCGCCGCACAGAAACGTTCACATCCGCTCGCATCGACCCTTGCTCCATATTCCCATCGCAAGTTCCCAGATAGCGCACAATTGCGCGGACCTTGCGCAGATAGGCCGCCGCTTGCTCGGACGAGCGAATATCCGGCTTGGAAACAATCTCCATCAGGGCAATCCCCGACCGGTTGAGATCGACATAGGATTTTGAAGGGTGCAGATCGTGAATGCTTTTACCCGCGTCCTGTTCAAGGTGCAGCCGTTCGATCCCGACCGTAAAAGAGATTCCGTCCGGCATATCGACGATGACCTCGCCTTCCCCCACAATCGGGTCCTTAAACTGGGAGATCTGATAGCCCTGCGGCAGATCCGGATAAAAATAGTTCTTGCGGTCAAAAATCGACCGCAGATTGATCTTGGCCTTCAGGCCTAGCCCCGTCCGCACCGCCTGCTCGACGCAATAGGCATTGATAACCGGCAACATGCCTGGCATGGCGGCATCAACAAGCGAAACATTCGCGTTTGGCTCTGCGCCAAACTCTGTTGAGGCGCCCGAGAAAAGTTTTGCTTTGGATTGAACCTGCGCGTGGATCTCCATGCCCACGACCACTTCCCAGTCGCCGGTCACGCCTTGCAGCAGGTTGCTGTTTGTTGTCTCGCCCATCTTGCTTACGCCTTCCACCACTCTTGCGGCGCCGCCTGCGGCCCGGCCGCTTTTTCAATCACGTCAGCCACTCTCAACACCATTTCCTCGTCAAAAGGCTTGCCCACCACTTGCAAGCCAAGCGGCAAGCCTTGACCATCGACGCCCGCCGGAACTGATATGCCCGGGAGGCCCGCCAGGTTCCCTGTCACCGTGAATACGTCATTGAGATACATCGACAGAGGATCATCAGACTTTTCCCCCGCTCCAAAGGCCGCACTCGGTGTGGTCGGCGTTAAGATCGCATCCACTTTTTCAAAGACCGATTTGAAATCCCCGGCAATCAGACTGCGCACTTTTTGCGCTTTCAGGTAATAGGCATCGTAATAGCCTGCCGACAAAACATAGGTGCCAATCATGACACGGCGCTGAACTTCGGCCCCAAATCCCGCCGCGCGGGTCTGCTCATACATTTCGACAATATCTTTGCCGTCGTGGCGCAAGCCATATTTGACCCCATCATAACGGGCCAAATTGGATGACGCCTCCGCCGGCGCCACAATGTAATAGGCCGGCAGCGCATACTTGGTGTGTGGCAAGCTGATATCAACGATCTCAGCACCGGCGTCCTTCAGCCAATCAATGCCTCGCTGCCAAAGTGCTTCTATCTCACTTGGCATGCCGTCGACGCGATATTCTTTTGGCACGCCAATCTTCAGACCTTTCACATCACCCGTCAGCGCTTTTTCATAATCCGGCACCGGTCGATCCACACTGGTGGAATCCTTCGGGTCATAGCCCGCCATGGAACCGAGCATAATCGCCGCATCCTGTACCGTCCGTGTCATTGGCCCTGCCTGGTCAAGCGACGACGCAAAGGCAACAATGCCCCAACGCGAACATCTGCCGTAAGTCGGCTTGATCCCAACGATCCCGGTAAAGGCTGCCGGTTGACGAATAGAGCCCCCCGTATCGGTCCCTGTCGCCCCAAGCGCCAGGCGGGCGGCAACGGCGGCAGAAGAACCACCCGAGGAACCGCCCGGCACCAACGGCGTTTCATCGCCCGGACGACGATAGGGATTGATGACATTGCCAAAATAGCTCGTCTCATTGGATGACCCCATGGCAAACTCATCCAAATTGGTTTTGCCCAGCATGACAGCACCATCCCGCCACAAATTAGACGAGACCGTCGACTCGTAGCGTGGCACGAACCCTTCCAGAATGTGGCTGGAGGCGGTTGTTTGCACACCATCAGTGCAAAACAGATCCTTGATCGCCAGCGGAAGGCCTTCCATCGGCCCACCAGTGCCCGACTGAAGCTTTTCGTCACTCTTCTGGGCCTGCATAAGCGCCCTCTCGGCGGTCTCTGTCACAAAGCAGTTCAAGACCCGCGCCGCTTCCATCGCGCTTACATGCGCCTCAGTCAGCTCTACAGAGGTAAAATCTTTGGCTTTGAGACCATCCCGGGCCTCAGCCATCGTCAGTTTGGTAAATTCTGTCATGCCCCTTACTCCACAACCTTGGGCACGGTGAAGAACCCGTCATCCCCATCCGGCGCACTTCCTGTTACCCGTTCAGGATAATTTCCGTCCGTCACCTCATCCTGTCGCCACCGCAGCTTGGCATCGACCACACTGGTCATGGGCTCAACGCCATCGGTATTGACCTCGCCCAATTGTTCCACCCAGCCAAGGATGGTGTTGAGCTCGCCGGTCATCGGCTCAAGCGCTTCTTCTTTCACTGCAATACGCGCCAAATGCGCAATACGGCGTACTGTTTCCGTATCGACTGACATGGACTGTCCTTTTTGTCTCATGGGGTTCAATCAGAGCGCTACCGAGTAGCAATTGCGAGCGGCCGGCGCAAGACTTTCCGCCTTGTTTGACAGGACCCAAGGGGAGGCATAAAAGGGCTAAAAACCCCTCATTCGGGGCCATTCTTAAAGGAAAAACCGCACTTGCCGCTCAAGCCCTATGCCATCGACCACCTTCAGGTGACCGTCCCCCCGGACATGGAGACGGTTTCGATCGCCTTCTATGAAGGGGTTTTGGGGCTTAAACGGATTGAAAAGCCGGAACCACTGCGCGCCCGTGGCGGCGCCTGGTTTCAGCTGGGCGACCTTCAGGTTCACCTTTCCATTGAGCCCGATCCGCAAGCTTCCCGGTCCAAGCGCCACATCTGCTATCTGGTTCAGGATTTGGCCGCCGCGCGCGCATCCCTAAAGGCCGAATTGGTGCAGATAGAAGATGAAGGAACCGAGCCAAACGGTTTAAAACGCTTCTTTATTCGCGATCCTGCCGGTAACAAGATCGAGATCGCCGAGCGTCCTGCATGATTTACGACGAGATTGAGCCCTTTGTGGCCGCGCTCCCGCCGAACGGGCCACTGATTGGTCTCGATCTGGGCACCAAAACCATCGGCCTGGCCCTGTCTGATTCCAGCCGCATGATCGCCTCTCCAGATGTCACCCTTAAAAAGGCCAAGCTTGCGGTCGATCTTCAAAACCTGAAGTCGGCAGTTCTCGATCACAAGGTCTGCGGCATCGTGCTTGGCCTCCCCCGCAATATGGATGGCAGCGAAGGTCCACGCGCCCAGGCCACTCGGGCCTTCGCTCGCAATATCGACAGCCCCCTCGGCCTGCCCATTCTGCTATGGGATGAACGTCTTTCAACCGCTGCGGTCACGCGCACCCTTCTTGATGCCGACGCCAGTCGCAAGCGCCGCGCCGAAGTCGTCGACAAAATGGCGGCGGCCTACATCCTTCAAGGGGCCCTGGACCGAATGCGCCACTTAAAGGGCACTCGGCCATGATTGCATCATTTTCATCCCTGATGCCGGTGTTCCTGGTCATTCTTGCCGGATATGGCCTCAGACTAGTTCAATTCACCACGGAAGAGGCTTGGCGCCTCGTTGAGCGGATCGTCTATTTTGTTCTCTTTCCTTCCCTGATCCTGAATACGCTGGCAACGGCGGACCTTGCCAGTCTTCAAGTGCTGCCTATGGCAGGCGCGCTTTTAAGCGCCCTGCTTATTGCTGCTTTTGTACTTACCGTTCTGCGCCGCACGGTTGGTGGCAAAATCGGCCTTGTCGGACCCGCCTATTCAAGTGTGTTTCAGGGCAGCCTGCGTTGGAACGGCTTTGTCGCCCTTGCCGCGGTTGGTGTCGTCTACGGCCCAACAGGCGTTACCGCTGCTGCCCTTGCCATTGCCGTATTGGTGCCCACCGTCAATGTGCTCAGCGTTCTCATCCTCTCCCGCCATGCAAACGACCAGCCCTCAGATGTGGTGCGGATCTTAAACCTTCTTGCCCGCAATCCGCTCATTCTCGCCTGTTTTTTTGGGCTCATCCTCAATTTTACCGGCGTCGGACTGCCAGGCCCCTTTGAACCCACGACGGATCTCCTGGGCCGTGCCGCCCTGACCCTGGGGCTTCTCAGCGTCGGCGCCAGCCTCGACATTCGCGCGGCCGCCGACGGCAAACTGCTCATCCTGATCGCCTGCGCCCTTAAGCTCGTCGCGATACCGCTCATGGTCGCTCTGTTCTGCCAGATTTATGAGGTCGAAGGTCTCACCCGGCAGGTTGCCATCATGTGCGGCGCGGTTCCCACCGCCTCTTCATCCTATGTCCTGGCGCGCCAGCTTGGCGGCGATCACGCCCTCATGGCCGCCATCATCACCATTTCAACCCTCATTGCCCTGATCTCCCTGCCCCTGAGCATCGCTTTGAGCTCCTGAGCGCTGTTTACCCCTTGTGATTGGACCGAAGAGGCCCTATAAGCCTCACTTTAATGACATCGCAAAACGACACATCAACAGACCGACCCCAAACCGGTGCTGACGCGTTTCCGCACAGGCATCTGTTAGGGATCCAGGGCCTGACCCCACCGCAGATTGAACACCTTTTAGATCTGGCTGAAACCTATGTGGATCTCAGCCGTCAGGTGGAAAAGAAAACGAGCCATTTAAAGGGCCGCACGCTCATCAATCTGTTCTTTGAAGCCTCCACCCGTACCCAGGCAAGTTTTGAGCTGGCGGGTAAGCGGCTCGGCGCTGACACCATGAACATGTCGGTCAAAACTTCCTCTGTCAGCAAAGGCGAAACCCTAATCGATACCGCGGTGACGCTGAACGCCATGCGGCCCGATATCCTGATTGTCCGTCACGCCTCCTCAGGCGCCGTCGACCTTTTGGCGCAAAAAGTTGACTGCGCCGTCGTCAACGCCGGAGACGGCCAGAACGAACACCCCACTCAGGCTCTCCTCGATGCCCTGACCATCCGCCGTCGGTTTGGCAAGATAGCCGGGCTTACAGTCGCCATCTGCGGAGATATCCTGCACAGCCGCGTTGCACGCTCCAACCTTTATCTCCTCAATGCCATGGGCGCCCGCGTGCGCCTCATCGCCCCGCCAACACTGTTGCCGCCACAAGCGCACCGTCTCGGCGCCGAAGTTTTTCATGACATGCGAGAAGGCATAAAAGGCTGCGACATTGTCATGATGCTGCGCCTTCAAAACGAACGCATGAACGGTTCTTTCATGCCCTCCACTCGGGAATACTTTCACCTTTACGGTCTGGATCTTGAAAAGCTGGACTGCGCCAAGGACGATGCCGTTGTCATGCATCCGGGGCCGATGAACCGCGGCGTTGAAATCGACAGCGCTGTCGCCGACCACCCAACCCGCTCGCTCATTCAGGAGCAAGTTGAAATGGGCGTGGCGGTGCGCATGGCTGTGCTTGACACGCTCTCCCGACGGCTCGACAACGGAGGGCCCCGCCGATGAGCAAGGCCACAGCTTTTTACAACGCTCGACTAATCGACCCGGCAACCGACTACGATGGTCCCGGCGGTCTTATTTGTGAGAAAGGTTTAATCACGGATTGCGGCGCCGATCTCTCAAGTGCGCCGTCCGGAGATTTTGACAGTGTAGACTGCCAAGGACATGTCCTGGCCCCGGGCCTCATCGACATGCGCGTTTTTGTCGGCGAGCCTGGGAGCGAACACAAGGAAACATTGAAGTCGGCTAGCGAGTCCGCTGCCGCTGGCGGCGTCACCACGCTCATCGTTATGCCCGACACCGACCCGGTGATCGACGAAGCCGCGCTAGTTGATTTCATCGAACGCCGTGCCCGCGATACCGCCATTGTCAATGTGCACCCCATGGGCGCCCTCACCAAGGGGATGAAGGGCGAAGCCATGACAGAAATGGCGCTGTTAAAAGAAGCGGGCGCCTTGGCCTTCACCGACCCGCGCCGAACGATTATGAACGCGCAGGTCATGCGCCGCCTTTTGGAATATGCCTCCGGCATCGATGCCTTGGTTGTATTGCATACGGAAGATCCAAATCTTGCCGGACCCGGCTGTATGAATGAAGGCGAGCTTTCCGCGCGCCTTGGGCTCATCGGCATTCCGAGAGAAGCAGAAACGCTTCTCGTGCGCCGCGACCTCACATTGCTGGACCTCACCCAAACCGCTGGACATTTTTCGCAAATCTCGTGCGCCGCTTCTCTGTCCGTCATCGCAGATGCAAAAGCCAAAAATGTGCCTGTCACCTGTGCCGTATCCGCGCAGCATCTGGCGCTCAATGAAAATGACATTGCGACCTACAGAACATTTTTCAAAACACAGCCGCCGCTACGCTCCGAAGAGGATCGCCTTGCAATGATCGAGGGGCTAAAGGACGGGACCATAGATGTCGTTACGTCCTCTCACGACCCACGCGGCCCCGAGGACAAACGCTTGCCCTTTGCCGAGGCAGCCTTCGGCGCGGTCGGACTGGAAACGCTGCTGCCGGTACTTTTGGAACTGGTTCACAACGACCACATCTCTTTGGTGCAGGCGCTGCGTGCCGTCACCCAGCGCCCGGCTGAAATTTTGGGTCTGGAAGCTGGCCGCCTGGCCGCGGGAACCCCGGCGGATCTCGTTCTCATTGATCTCAACACCCCTTACAAATTTGATGCCGAGACGTTAAAATCCAAATCAAAGAACAGCCCCTATGACGGTCGGCTGTTCCAGGGCAAAGCGATCCGCACCTATGTCGCAGGCGCGCGCGTTGCTTAAACATCAAAGGAGACGCTGGTGAGCCTTTTTACGCTGATTATCGTTGTTGTCGGAGGATACCTGCTTGGGTCCATTCCCTTTGGCCTGTTGCTGACAAAATGGGCAGGAATGGGAGACATTCGCGACATTGGCTCAGGTAACATTGGCGCAACAAATGTCCTACGCACTGGTAACAAGAAGATCGCGATTGCCACGCTCCTCCTCGACATGGCCAAAGGTCTGGTGGCGGTCGCCATTTTTGGAACCTTGTTTACAAACATCTACGCACCCATTCTGGCGGGAGTTGCAGCCTTTATCGGGCATTGTTTTCCTGTGTGGCTTGATTTCAAGGGTGGCAAGGGGGTTGCGACCTACTTCGGCATCATTTTTGCCTTTAGCCCGGCGATCGGTGTCATTGCTGGTGTCATTTGGCTGACCAGTGCTTTTCTGTCGCGTTACTCGTCCCTGTCCGCCCTTATAACGGTGACGCTGATGCCTCTGGCATTTTTGGTCTTTGGCATGCCAAACCATTTTTTTGCCATGGCCCTCATAGGTCTCCTGGTTTTCTGGCGGCACAAAGAAAATATTGGCCGCCTGCGTGAAGGCACCGAGAGTAAGATCGGACAGAAATAAACCCTGGCGTTTCCTATACAACCAAACTATCCTTCTGCGTGCATATTGACAGCGCAGAGGGAGCACGCCTTGGCCCTTTCCGAAGCAGAGCGTCTTGCACGTCTGCGTCTCATCCGCACCGATCATGTCGGGCCGGCTACATTTGCCGCCCTGATCTCGCGTTTTGGTTCGGCCAGTGATGCGCTTGATCACATTGGCGAGCTTTCCCGCCGAGGCGGAAGAGCCAAACCCATTCAGCCAGCTCACTTAAAAGAGATAGAGGAAGAATGGCGTGCCACACACAAGGTCGGCGCCCGTTTCGTCATGCTCGGCGATGAGGATTACCCAAAAATGTTGGCAGCGGTTGATCCTGCTCCGCCGCTTGTAACTATACGTGGTCATAGTCACCTCCTAGATGGCCGCAGCGTTGCACTCGTCGGCGCCCGCAATGCCAGCGCCAACTCTCGAAAAATCGCTTCCGCCATGGCCACGGATCTCGGCGGACATGGATATGTGATCACCTCCGGCATGGCCCGGGGCATAGACACGGCGGCGCATAGCGGTGCCCTGCAGACTGGCACCATCGCCGTGCTCGCAGGCGGCGTAACATCAGTCTACCCAAAAGAAAACGAAGGGCTTTACGCCGCCATCGCGGAGCAAGGCTTGGTCATGTCCGAAATGCCTCTGGGGCACACAGGCCGAGCAAAGGATTTCCCGCGCCGCAACCGTCTAATCTCCGGGCTTTCCCTTGCCGTTGTGGTTGTTGAGGCCGCCTTAAGGTCCGGCTCCCTCATCACCGCCCGCAATGCACTGGAGCAGTCCCGCGAAGTTCTCGCTGTCCCTGGGTCTCCCCTTGATCCAAGATGCCGCGGTGCCAATCATCTTATCAAGCAGGGGGCGACACTGGTTGAAGACGGCGACGACGTCATAGCGCATCTGGAGACCTTTGTGCCGCGTATCATGGCTGACCCGACTGGCCCTTCTGATCCCCTTGCCGATCATCCCATCACCATTAGTGATGACGAGCTGGAGCGGCACCGACAAGAGATCATCGCGCTCCTTGGGCCCTCCCCCACAGAAATCGATGAGGTGATCCGCCAATCCGGTTGCACACCCGGCACTGTTTCGGTGATTTTGCTGGAACTCGACCTGGCGGGCCGCATTGAGCGATGGCCGGGCAAACAGGTTTCACTGATCGAAGACTAAAGATCCTTTGAGCCAATCAGATTGGCGCCCTCTACCGCAGCCATTTCCAAAAGATAACTCAAAAAAGGCTGCTTGCGCGCTGCCGCAATTTGGGAAAGGGCCATCGTCAGCTCATATATATAAGTGACAGCCTGATGATCAGTCAGGCCATCCAGAGAATCGTTGGCGAGGCCTTCTCGGTCTGTTCGGTTCGGCACAGAGGTTAACTTTTCTGCAGTTTTCTGCACTTTATGATTATAAATGATTACTCAGGGGTGTGGATATGGCCACACACTACCAATTGCAACTTAACGCCCCAAAACCGAAAAATAAAGCAAAACGTGCAGCACCACTCACCTCCCTTATACCGTGTGTTTCTGGTCACGTTTGAGGTATTTTGGCCCTCTTGAACCCGCCAAGCCGCCACCGCTTTTCACCACTCTTTAAAGAAAGTCTTTGCAATCTCTCCCAAAATTTCTGTATGTCGGCTGTCTATGCCACCTGCAAAGCAAAATTTCTGCCTGCTCAACCAGTAAAAGAGACGAGTTACGAATGAACGTTGTCATCGTTGAATCTCCTGCAAAAGCGAAGACCATCAACAAATATCTCGGCAGTGATTACACTGTGCTGGCCAGTTATGGGCATATCCGCGATCTCCCATCCAAGGATGGTTCAGTGGAGCCGGACAACGACTTTGCCATGTCCTGGGAAGTAGATGCCCAATCCAACAAACGGCTCAATGAGATCGCCAAGGCAGTCAAAGGCGCGAACAAACTGATCCTTGCCACCGACCCCGACCGCGAAGGTGAGGCAATCTCTTGGCATGTACTTGATGTCCTCAATAAGAAAAACGCGCTCAAGGACGTTTCCGTAGAGCGCGTTGTTTTTAACGCCATCACCAAGAAATCCATTCTTGAGGCCATGGAGCACCCACGTGGTATTGATCAGGAGCTGGTCGACGCCTACCTGGCCCGCCGCGCCCTTGACTATCTGGTTGGCTTTACGCTTTCACCGGTCCTTTGGCGCAAGCTGCCCGGTTCGCGATCCGCGGGCCGTGTGCAATCGGTGACCCTACGCCTCATCTGCGATCGCGAACTGGAAATCGAAGCTTTCCGTCCACAGGAATATTGGACCGTCGAAGCGGCTCTTTCGACAACCTCGGGCGACGCCATCACCGCTCGTCTGGTGTCATTGGACGGCAAGAAGCTCGACAAATTCGACCTGCCGGACGAGGCCTCCGCGACAAAAGCCGTTGAAGCCATTCAGGCCGGAGCGCTGAAAGTCCTCGAGGTTACCTCAAAACCTGCCAACCGATACCCAGCGCCCCCCTTCACCACCTCGACCCTCCAGCAGGAAGCCTCGCGCAAGCTTGGCTTTACCGCCAGCCGCACCATGCAGGTCGCACAGCGCCTCTATGAAGGGGTCGAAATGAACGGCGAAACAGTCGGCCTTATCACCTATATGCGGACCGATGGGGTACAGATCGCCCCTGAAGCCATGGGCGAAACCCGCCACGTTATTGAGGAGCAATACGGGCGCGACTATCTGCCAGACAGCCCGCGCGCCTATCGCTCCAAAGCCAAGAACGCGCAAGAAGCCCATGAAGCGATCCGCCCCACCAGTCTCAGTCGTCTCCCACAATATCTGCGGAGTATCGACGCCGACCAGCGCCGCCTCTATGAGCTCATCTGGAAACGCACGATCGCCAGCCAAATGGAAGCCGCACAATTTGAGCGCACCACAATTGAGATCGGCAATGAATCGGGAAATGTTGGCCTGCGCGCCACCGGTCAGGTTCTGATATTTGACGGCTTTTTGAAGCTCTATCAGGAAGGCGTCGATGATGAGGCCGACAGCGAAGACGGCGGCCGCCTGCCCAAGGTGACCGCGGCCGATCCGCTCGACCAGACCAAGATCGAACCAAGTCAGCATTTTACCGAGCCGCCGCCCCGTTATTCTGAAGCCACACTGGTTAAAAAACTCGAAGAGCTCGGCATTGGCCGTCCGTCAACCTATGCCTCAATTCTTTCGGTCTTGAAAGATCGCGCCTACGTGCGCATGGAAAAGAAACGGTTCCATCCAGAAGACAAGGGCCGCCTCGTCACCGCCTTCCTGGAAAGCTTTTTTGCCAAATGGGTAGAATATGACTTTACAGCAGGTCTCGAAGAGCAGCTTGACGAGGTTTCCGATGGCAAACTTCAGTACAAGGATTTCCTTCGGAACTTCTGGAGAGACTTTACAACCAATGTCGACGACATCGCGGACCTGCGCATTTCTGAGGTTTTGGATGCACTAAATGAGATCCTGGCGCCCCATGTCTTCCCGCCAAAGGAAGACGGCACCGACCCGCGCCAATGTCCAAGCTGCCAAACCGGTCAACTCAGTCTGAAAGTCGGCCGCTTTGGCGCCTTTGTAGGCTGTTCAGATTACCCTGAGTGCAAATTCACAAGACCGCTGACCCCCGGTGAAGGTGACGCCGCCGAAGAAGACAAAGTTCTCGGTCCAGATCCCGAAACAGGTCTCGACATCACCTTGAAGAACGGTCGATTTGGGCCTTACGTCCAGGTTGGCGAGGCCGAAGACGGCAACAAGCCCAAACGCGCAGGCCTGCCCAAAGACAAGCCCATGGATGAAGTCGACTACGAATACGCGCTCAAGCTCCTGGCGCTGCCACGCGAAGTTGGTACCCACCCGGAAACCGGTAAGAAAATCACCGCCGGTATCGGGCGCTACGGACCCTTTGTTCTGCACGACCGCAAATACGCCAATCTGGAAAGCTCAGAAGAAGTCTTTACCGTTGGCGTCAATCGCGCCGTGACGGTTCTGGCGGAAAAGGCGGCCAAAGGAGGCGGACGCTCATCCAGCGCCTTGAAGGAGCTGGGCGATCACCCAGAAAGCGGCAAGCCGGTTCGTGTGATGGATGGACGCTTTGGTCCCTACATCAAATATCTCAAGGTCAATGCCACCCTGCCCAAGGATGTACCGCCGGAAAGCGTCACCATGGAGCTGGCGCTGGAATTGATCGCCAAAAAAGAAGCCAAAGGCCCCGCGAAAAAGAAAGCCGCCAAGAAAAAGGCAACAAAGAAAAAGGCGACAAAGAAAAAAGCCGCCAAAAAGAAAACGACCAAAAAGAAAACGGCGGCCAAAAAGACGGCAAAAGCGGATGGTTAAAAACCCAAAGTGAGCAAGAAGCCCCAAAGCGGGAAGAGGAAATCTGGCAAAGCTGACATCCCGGTCCCAACTCGGGAACAGGTGCTCACTTACATTCAGGAAAATCCGGACAAGGCCACAAAGCGCGACATCGCGCGGGCCTTTGGTGTGACGGGCGCTAACCGTATTCCGTTAAAGCACCTTTTAAAGGACCTCGCCGAAGAAGGCCTCATCGAAAAGCGTCGTGGCCAAACCTTTCTAAGCAAGGGCGAGCTACCTTCCGTTACGGTGCTTGAAGTGGTGAGCATCGACACCGACGGCGAGATCAAAATGCGCCCCACCGCCTGGGAGGCGGACACACCCTATCCTGACATCATCCTCGCCCCCGGCTCTGGCATGGGTCATGGCCGAACGGGCCGCGCTTTGGGCATTGGCGAGCGCGCCCTGTGCCGGATCGCCAAGAAAAGCGATGGTATTTATGTCGCGCGGGTCATGCGCCGCCTCGACCGCGAAGAAGGACGCATCCTGGGTGTCTATGAAAAGGTGGGCCGCGATGGACGCATCAAACCGGTCGATCGCCGGGCCAAACGCGACTTTGGTGTACGTGAAGGCGATGAGGCAGGCGCTCAAACCGGTGATCTGGTCTTTGCCGAACTCATGCCAAGAGACGGCTATGGCGCCCGGCTTGCCAAAATCACACAGACCCTCGGCTCGACCGAAGATCCGTCCACCATCTCGCTCATCGCAGTTTACACCCACGGCATCCCCATGGACTTTCCCGAGCGCGTGCTCAGCGAGGTCGAAACGGTAAAGCCGCCAGAAGACTCAGATCGCCAGGATCTGACTGACATGCCCTTCCTCACCATCGATCCTGCTGACGCTCGCGACCATGACGATGCGGTCTATGCAGAGCCCGACACCAACCCGGACAATGAGGGTGGTTGGATCGTCTGGGTCGCCATTGCGGATGTCGCCCATTTTGTCCGCCCTGGTACGGCGCTCGACCAGGAAGCACGCCGCCGCGGCAACTCCTGTTACTTCCCGGACCGGGTCGTGCCTATGCTGCCTGACCGCCTCTCGGGCGATTTGTGCAGCCTGCACGAGGATGTCGACCGATCCGTTATGGCGGTCCGCATGACTTTTGATCGCCACGGCCACAAAAAGCAGCATAAGTTTGTTCGCGGCCTCATGCGCTCGCGCGCTTCCATGTCCTACGAGGAAGCCCAGCGTATCATCGCCAGCAATGACGTGAATGCCCCTAACGCGGCAACTGTCCTGCACCTCTGGCAAGCTTATAAGGCTCTTGAAAAGGCGCGCGCCGAACGCCAGCCCCTTGAATTGGATGTCCCCGAACACAAGATCGAAATTGATGCTGAGGGTCACATCACAAAGGTTGGCCTGCGCGAGCGATTTGAAGCTCATCGGCTGATCGAGGATTTCATGATCGCCGCTAATGTCTGCGCTGCCGAAACCCTGGAAAAGCACAACACACCGCTTCTCTACCGGGTCCACGAACCGCCAAGCGATGAAAAACTCTGGGCCCTCCAGGAGTTTCTCGAGACCCTCGACATCAAACTGGCGCGGGGTCAGGCGCTGCGCACAACGCATCTGAACAAGATCCTGGAACGGGTTGAAGGCGGCGACTTTCAATCCATGGTCAATGAAGTCATGTTGCGCTCCCAAAGCCAGGCCATGTATAGCCCGGAAAATCTGGGTCACTTTGGGCTCAATCTACAGCGCTACGCGCACTTTACCTCACCTATCCGGCGCTATGCCGACCTTATTGTTCACCGCGCCCTCATTCGCGCCTTGAAGCTCGGCAAGGACGGCCTCACGGATGGTGAGATCGACGAGCTCCCGGAAGTGGGAGAAGAAATCTCCGGCCACGAGCGCCGAGCCATGGCAGCAGAACGCGACTCCAACGACCGGTACATTGCCGCCTTTCTGAAGGATCGCATAGGCGCTACCTTCACCGGCAAGGTCACCGGCGTCACTCGCTTTGGCCTTTTTGTCCGACTTGACGAAACCGGCGCCGACGGCCTCGTGCCCATCCGCCGCCTGCCCGGCAACGAATACTACCATCATGTGGAAACTGAACATGCTCTTGTCGGCGAGGTAACCGGCAATCGCTATCACCTGGGCGACAATGTCGAGGTGCGCCTCGAGGAAGCCATCCCGCTCACCGGCGGCCTCCTCTTTGATGTCCTGACACCACCGCGACCGGGCAAGAAAAAGAAATTTACCGCCCGCCGCGATGGCAAGCGCGGCCGCGCATTTAAAAGCAATCGTGGCGGCAAACGCGGGAAAAGAAAATAAATCTTGGCCGTCCCCCATGCTCCATGTCACCCTTGGGGCAGGGAGTCATTTCGCGTGAACCACAAAAAGACGGACTACGATCCGAAATACATATCCGGTCAGGAGATCCGGCAGAAGGGCCGCGCTGTGCGGCCAAAAGATGCAGCAACGCTCATAATCGTCCGAGAGGATGATGAGCGCCCGCGCGTCCTCATGGGGCGCCGCGCTCAGGGCCACAAATTCATGCCGAATAAATTTGTTTTTCCAGGCGGCAGGGTCGATGCGGGCGACAGCCGCATCATCCCCGACAAAGATCTGCACCCCGATGTCATGGCCCGCTTGTCCGAAGGCTGCTCCCCCGCCAAGGCGCGAGCCCTCGCCCTCGCCGCCATCCGCGAGACCTTTGAAGAAGCGGGGCTGCTGATTGGCGAGAAAAGCGACGCGCCGATCACAACCCGCTCCGCCCATTGGCGCCCTTTCATGGAACATGGTGTAAGACCCGCCCTTGATAATCTCCACTTCATCGCCCGAGCGATCACGCCGCCTTATCGAAGCCGCCGATTTGACGCCCGCTTTTTTATGACATCCGCCGAAGCCATCCAGGGCGATTTACACGACACCACCAAAGCCTCCGGAGAGCTGTTGGAGCTTCACTGGTTCACTCTGCCCGAGGCCATGGAGCTTGAACTCCCCAACATCACGCGCATGGTGCTGGGCGAGGCCAAACGCCGCCTCGGACAGACGTCCCCCTTTAACGAGCCCGGCCCTTTTGTTCGTTTCCGTCACGGCAAACCCTTAAGGGGGCTCGTGTGACAACGTCACCGCCTGTCCGCCCCCGTGATGCCGCGAGCCTGGTGCCCCTGCGCCAAAACAAGGGCACTCTGGAGGTACTGATGGGGCGCCGCCCGCCTCGTTCGGTCTTCATCCCGGATGCCTTTGTTTTCCCTGGCGGTAAACTCGACGCCCATGATTTTGCTGTATCCCCGTCCCGCGAGCTCAGGCCTGAGGTCGCCCAGGTCACCTCGGCCACCCGCCGCTGCACGCCCGGCCGCGCTCGGGCCCTGGCCAATGCCGCGATCCGCGAAACCTTCGAGGAAACCGGTTTGATGTTGGCACGATCCGGCAATCCAGGTCGGGGCCTCGACAAAGCCTGGGAGCCCTTTGCCCAGCAGAGCCTGGCACCGGATCATAGCGCCCTCGTGCTGCTTGGCCGGGCGATTACCCCGCCCGTAAGCCCCATGCGGTTTCATGCGCGCTTTTTTGCCGTCCTGGACGCCGCCTGGACCGGTTGCCTCACCCCCAACCCGGAGCTCCTGGAGATTGACTGGCGCCCCCTGGACGAGGCACGGAAACTGCCCATGATTGACGTCACCGAATGGATGCTAAGCCGGGTGCAGGAAATTGTGGATAAGGACAGCCCCAACGGCCTGACAGCGCAGGGCTCGGCGCCCTTGCTAAGCTATCGCCACAACAAACTGACCCTGAAATATGCTTGATTTTGGGGTTTTTTGCCCCCTTGAGACTCCAAATGCCTACTTTTCGGCGATTTTCCGCCGCTTCAGCTTGACTTTGCCCCGCTCATGAGTAAAGTCCGCCCCTCATTTGACGAGTTTTCGTAGGGCCTGCGAGCCCTGCCCCAGCTGATGGAGTGAGGCCAATGGCCAAGCAACCGACAATCAAAATCCGGCTCAACAGCACCGCGGATACCGGCTACTTCTATGTCACCAAGAAGAACAGCCGCACCATGACCGAGAAGATGAAGGTCAAGAAATACGACCCTGTCGTTCGCAAGCATGTTGAGTTCGTTGAAGGAAAAATCAAGTAAGAACAATATCTTATCTTGAATAGTCAAAGCGCGCCATGAGGTTTCAGGCGCGCTTTTTTAATGCTTCCAGATCAGTGAAATCAGGCTGCGGCGGCAGTCACCACCCGGTTGCGGCCTTCTTGTTTGGCGCGGTAAAGCGCCTGATCTGCCCGGCGCAAGAGTGCGTCAACCGCATCCTCTTCCCCACGAGATTCGGCGACCCCGATCGACACCGTAATATCGATCTTGTCCGTGCCATTTCGAATGGCAAAAGGCTTGGCCTCGACCTCAAGCCGCAAACGCTCTGCGACCGGGATTGCGCCATCCAGGTTCGAATCTGGCATCACCACGACAAATTCCTCGCCGCCATAACGACAGGCCAGATCCACGCCGCGGGTATTATGCGCCAGCCGAGATGCAAACTCCTTCAGAACTTCGTCGCCGACATCGTGCCCATAGGTATCGTTCACCTGCTTGAAGAAATCGATGTCGATGATCAGGAAGGACAGATTTCGCTTCGAGACCTTGGATTTTTCCAACAGGGTCTCCAGGTGCCCCGTCATGTAGCGACGATTGTAAAGTCCGGTCAGCGGACAGGTAATCGCCATTTCCAGACTGAGATGGAAATTTTCCCGCAGACGGTCCGCATAGCGCTTGCGCTTAAGCTGGGTCTTTACCCGCGCAAA
The DNA here is from genome assembly GCA_006226305.1 of Alphaproteobacteria bacterium. Taxonomy (GTDB): domain Bacteria; phylum Pseudomonadota; class Alphaproteobacteria; order M2410; family M2410; genus M2410. The sequence goes on from SBHG01000140.1 coordinate 17,840, forward strand.
CAGCTCGTTGCGATCGATCGGCCGCATCAAATAGTCGTTGACGCCAAGCTCTAGCGCCCGCGCCAGCTTAGGCATGTCTCCGTCTTCGATCAGGGCCAGGAGCGGAACATTGCGCGTGCTCTCCAAGGTCCGCAGATGCGAACAGAGCCGCATACCGTCAAAGCCCTGGATCGACAAGGACACAATGATGAGGTCAAACTCGCCTTGCCTTGCGGCGTCAAGCGCCCCTTCCTGGGTCTGCTCGACAAAAACCTCATGAGTGCTGCCCAGCGTATCGGCCACCCGCTTGGCGGTGACCGCCCGCTCTTCCACCAGCAAAATACGGCCCGGCGCCGCGTCAGCCTCTTTGCTGCCACCGGCAAGAATGCCCAGCGTACGGCCGGTAGCTTCACGCATGCGCATTTCATCGGTCATGGTTTTCAAGCGCACAAGGCTTTTCACCCGCGCCATCAACGCAATGTCGTTAACCGGTTTGGTCAGAAAATCATCGGCTCCGGCTTCAATTCCCGCCACGCGATCAGACGGCTGATCAAGCGCCGTCACCATCACCACGGGGATATGTTCTGTTTCTGGGTTGCCTTTGATCGTTCGACACACTTCGAACCCATCCATACCGGGCATCATCACATCAAGCAGAACAAGATCCGGGTCTTCTTCCTTGACGATCTTCAGTGCGTCCGGACCGTTTAACGCGGTCAGAACTTCAAAATATTCCGCTGAGAGTTTTGCTTCCAGCAGCTTGACATTGGCAAGAACATCATCAACTACCAGGATACGCGCTGACATTTACCCGAGCCCCTTAGTCCGTAAATCTTTTTACTGTTTCAAGAAACTTCGCAACGGATATTGGCTTCGCGATGTAAGCCTCACACCCCCCGTCTCGAATCTTCTCTTCGTCACCCTTCATCGCGAAAGCTGTCACCGCCACAACCGGGATCGAGGACAGCTCCTCGTCTTCCTTGATCCATTTGGTCACTTCCAGACCGGAGACCTCCGGCAACTGGATATCCATAAGGATCAAATCTGGATGGTGCTCTCGCGCCATGGCAAGCGCATCCATGCCATCTCTGGTCTGCAGCGTCTGGTAACCGTGCGCGTCCAGAAGATCATGAAAGAGCTTCATATTGAGCTCGTTGTCTTCAACAATGAGAACCGTTTTCGACATCACGTCCATCTACTCTTCGCCCCTATTTTGGATGCCGGGAACTACGCACCCATTTGACACCCGCACCACATAATTTGTGGGACATTGCAGCACCCAAGACCGAGCCATGCCCAGCCTCCTACGCCGCCCATATTGCCCTGAATATCGTTAATCAATCATTGAAGCGTGGACAATTTGAGGCAAAATCGTGGTAAACAAAACCTCCCGAACCTCGTCAAACCAAGAGAATCCCTCGACCTATGACAGAAGACCAAGCCCAAATTCTGGCCCTTCAGGCCCTCGCCTATTTGGCGGGCGATGAGGCAGAACGAGAGGCCTTTTTGACACAAAGCGGCCTTTCGCCGGACGAGATGAAGGCCAATGCCACTGATTCGGAATTTTTGGGCGCGGTGATGGATTTTCTGCTGGGCGACGAAAACCGACTTTTGGCTTGTTGTGAAAATTACGATTGGCCGCCTGAGCTGCCTGCCCGCGCGCGGATGGCTTTGCCTGGCGCCACGTCGGGCATCTGGATGTAAGGATACACACATGATCCCGCTTGTCCCTGAAATCAAAGCCCAGGTCGATGCAATTCAGCTCCAAGAAGGCCGTCCCCTCATCCTTTGCGACGCCGATGAGGTGTTGTTTAAATTTCTCGAAGGGCTCGAGCATTACCTCGAGAATGAAGGTTACTGGCTCGACATGACCAGCTTTCGCCTGACCGGTAATGTCAAAGAAAAGGGCACCGATGAAGTCGTTGATGGCATGCGGGTTAAGGAGCTCCTCGACAGTTTCTTTCAGCACCGAACCGAACATCTCGAGCCGGTCGAAGGTGCCGCAGCGGCGCTTGAAAGCCTTTCCAATCACGCCCAGATCGTCATCCTGTCCAACCTGCCCCTGGCCCAACGTCAGGATCGGGAAAGAGCCCTTGCCGAGCATGGTATGCCCTACCCGCTAGTCGCCAACCAGGGCATCAAAGGCCCGCCGGCCAAAGCCCTTGCCGAAGCAGCCGGAGGCCCTGTCACCTTTCTTGATGATCTGCCGCCCAACCTGCAGTCTGTCCGCGAGGCCGTCCCCCACGCAACCTTGATCCATTTCATCGCCGACCCGCGACTTGCCCGGCTGATCGGCAAGGCAGAGGCCAGTGATCACCGCCTCGACACCTGGCCGGAGGTGCATGATCTGCTTTCCCGCCAGCTCAACCAGACTTGATTCCTTAAGAAGGGTAAGGCGCGTCCCATGTCCTTTCGTTTTGGCATAGATCTAGGCGGCACAAAGATTGAAAGCATTGCCCTGGACGCAAGAGGTCAGGAGCTTGCCCGCAACCGCACCGCCACGCCAAAAGGAGACTATCAAGCAACCCTCAAAGCCATTGTCGATCATGTCCATCGCCTGCAACACGAAAGTGGCAGCTTTGGCAGGATTGGCATTGGCATCCCCGGCACATTGGACCCCGCCACCGGCCTGGTGAAAAATGCCAATTCAACCTGGCTCAACGGCAAACCACTCGACAGGGACTTGGAGAAGATGCTGCAGCTTCCTGTGCGGGTCGCAAATGATGCCAATTGCTTTGCCCTGTCCGAGGCCACCGATGGCGCTGGCCAGGGTGCCAATGTAGTCCTCGGGATCATCATCGGTACCGGCTGTGGCTCAGGGCTTGTCGCCCATGGCCGCATTCTCACCGGCCCCAATGCCATTGCTGGGGAGTGGGGTCATAATGCCCTGCCCCGACCGCGCGAGGACGAACTTCCCGGCCCTCCCTGCTTTTGCGGCAACCACGGCTGCATCGAAACCTGGATATCGGGCACCGGTCTTGCCGCCCGCTTCAGGGAATCATCAGGCAGAGACCTCTCAGCTGAGGAAATCTGCGACCTTGCCGCCGACGGTGATATGCAGGCTGAATTAGCCCTCTCGACCTATGAAGATCGTTTTGCCCGCGCCCTTGCCGCCACCATCAATATTCTTGATCCCGATGTCATTGTACTGGGCGGAGGCATGTCGAATGTCGAAAGACTCTACAGCACTATTCCCCCTCTTTTGGCGCCTTATGTCCTAACCGAAAACCTCAAGGTTAAACTGGTCAAACACCACCACGGCGATTCAAGCGGCGTACGCGGCGCAGCCTGGCTCTGGCCGCTGGCCCATGAGTAACACCGCCATGAGCCCCGCCCTTTGCCGCAATTGCTACACCCGCATAGAAGCAGCAAACGCGCGCCGTTGCCCCTCTTGCCATTCGCCGCGCGTCCTGCGTCACGATGAAGTTTTCACCCTTGGCGTTGCCCATGTGGATTGCGACGCTTTTTATGCTGCGGTCGAAAAACGAGACAATCCCGACCTCGCCAACAAGCCGGTCATCATTGGAGGTGGCAAGCGCGGCGTTGTCTCGACCGCTTGCTATCTTGCCCGATCCTATGGCGTGCACTCGGCGATGCCCATGTTCAAGGCTCTGAAAGCATGCCCGGACGCCACCGTCATTCGCCCTCGCATGAGTCATTATTCAGCTGTGGGTGCCGAGGTGAAGGCTCTGATGCGCGAGCTTACACCGCTCGTCGAAAGCCTTTCCATCGACGAAGCCTTTGTGGACCTGCGTGGAACGGAAAGACTGCATCGCCAAAGCCCGGCGGAAACCATGGTCAAATTTGCCGCCCGCGTCGAAAAAGAAATCGGCATTACGGTTTCGGTTGGCCTGAGTTACTGCAAATTTCTGGCAAAAATGGCCTCAGACCTCGATAAACCCAAAGGCTTTTCTGTCATCGGCGAAACCGAGGCCCTCGACTTCCTTGCCCGCCAGCCGGTATCGATGATTTGGGGAGTTGGCAAATCCATGGGGAACAAACTCGCGCGCGATGGCATTTCCACCATCGGGCAAATTCAAAAAATGGATGAAAAGACTCTGGCCAAAAGATATGGCGCCATGGGTCTACGCCTTGCTCAACTGTCACACGGTCAAGACGCGCGCCGCGTCAATCCGTCCGCGCCGATGAAATCAATTTCCAATGAAACCACTTTTTTCGAAGACATTTCTAATCCCGAGAAACTTGAAGAGATCCTCTGGGGTCTCTGTGAAAACGTGTCCCATCGCGCCAAGAAAAGCAACCTGGCGGGCGAGACTGTTCAGCTTAAACTCAGAACCGACCAGTTCAAAACCATCAGCCGCTCGCGCACACTTGCCGATCCCACCCAATTGGCAGACAAGATATTTGCTCACGGCGCCGACATGCTCCGCAAGGAAGTGGGGGCACATAAATTTCGTCTTATCGGCATCGGCATCGCCAACCTTTGCGATGGTGATTTTGCAGACCCTCCGGACCTGATCGACAGGCAAGGCACCAAGCGTGCCGAGGCCGAACGCGCGATGGACAAGGTGCGCGGCAAATTTGGCAAGGATGCCATTGCCAAGGGTCGAGGCATAAAGTCAGAGCGCGGGTAAAGGCAATGTGAGGCGCGCAATCCCGCCGCCCGCCAAATAGAGCGGCAGGAGATTGATCTGGCAAATATCCCGCCCCGGAAATAGTGCGGAAAATTGCCGCGCCACCTGGGTGTCAAGGGGATCGTCAAATGCGGGAAGCAGGATCCCATCATTGACGAACAAAAAATCCAGATAGGAAAGCGGCAACCGCTGCCCTTCCATTGTAAATCGTGCTTCTGGTTGAGGCACCTCGATTAGCTCGAATGCACACCCATGGGTGTCCCGCGGATTTGAAAGAACCCGCCGAAAGGCTTCCGACACCTCCCGATTAGGATCCTCAGTTTCCTGCGGAGTATTTAGGAGGACCCTGTCCTTCCCGACAAAACGGGCATTCAGCCCAACCCGCCCTGCCGAAGCATCGCCGTCAAAGCCATCATCAACCCAGATTACCTGCCGGGCACCGAGAAAGAACACCAATCGTTCCTCAACTTGCGCTTCGTTCAATGTCGGATTGCGTTCTTTGCCAAGTATACAATCCCGGTTAACCAGCACCGTTCCATGACCATCAATCTCGAAAGCGCCACCTTCCAGAATTAGCGCGCTCTCAAACAGGGTAAGTCCAAGCGCCCCCGCCAAAGCGCTGGCCACTTCCTTGTCCTGTCTCATCGCCGCGCGGTTGCCCCACCCGTTAAATTGCCAGGCCGTTGCCGCACGGTCATCTTCCTTGACCAATAGACTGGGGCCTGTGTCCCGAAGCCAGGGACTGCCGAGCTCAATTTCCAGAAGCTGAGTGCTGCCCCCAAGGGCCAGACGCGCTTCGGCCTTGTCCTCCGGACGGACAACCACCGTCACAGGCTCAAAGCCGGCGATATGGCGCGCCAGGGCAGAGGCCGCAAGGCGTGCATAGTCGATGACGTCAGCCATGGCGTCATTAGCCACCGGCCAGCCCAACAGACAGCACTCGTGAGGCGCCCATTCGGGAGGTAAATAAAAGCCCGCCGCCGCAGGGCTGTCATCGAATCGGATCATGAAATTCATTGTGACAGAAAAACGCAGCCCGCCAAGCATCACGCGCGTTAAAGCCTGTTCAATCGGAGCCAAGCCCGCTAGATTCACGTTTGACAACTTTCAAAGAAGGACAGCCCGAATATGACAGGCACCATCGACGCAAGACTGGATGAATTGGGGATCACGCTGCCCGAACCGGTGGCCCCGGTCGCCTCTTATGTCCCGTTCGTAATCACCGGTAACCTGGTGTTCGTTTCCGGCCAGGTTCCGATTGAAAATGGCAAGCTCCCCTATATTGGCAAACTTGGCGCCGACATAAGCCTGGAAGATGGACAAGCGGCGGCCCGCCTGTGCGCCATCAACATTCTTACTCAGGTTAAGGAGGCCTGTGGCGGAGATCTCGACAGGGTCGTGCGCTGCGTCAAGCTGGGCGGCTTCGTCAATTCAGTACCTGAGTTTGGCGATCAGCCCAAAGTGATCAACGGCGCCTCTGATCTGATTGTTGAGGTTCTTGGCGACAAAGGCACACATGCACGTGCCGCCGTTGGCGCACCCGCGCTGCCGTTTAATGTGGCGGTCGAGGTCGACGCAGTGTTCGAGATCGCACTTTAAGGCATTTACCACCAATGGACCTCACCTGGATCAAGACACGTCCGATTGCCCACCGCGGCCTCCACGATGTCAAAAAGGGAATTATCGAGAACACCCCCGCCGCCTTTGAGGCCGCCATCGCCGCAGGCTATCCAATAGAGCTGGATCTGCAGCTGACAAGCGATCATGAGGCCATGGTGTTTCACGATGACAAACTTGATCGGCTCACCACATCAGCCGGTAAACTTTACCGACATTCCTCCACTGAGCTTCGCAAGCTAACGATTTCTGGCTCCACAGCCACCATGCCAACTTTCGCCGAGTTCCTGGAGCTGGTGAACGGTCGAGTGCCGATCCTGATCGAACTCAAGAATAAGACCGGAGTGGCGGGTCCCTTGGAACAACGCACACGAGATCTCCTCCAGACCTACAAGGGAGAAGCAGCGGTGCAATGTTTTGCGCCCCAATCAATGGGCTGGTTCGCCGAAAACATGCCTGAGATTCCGCGCGGCCAACTCTCCCAACCCTACCCGCCGGACCCCAACCTCAACCTCAATTGGATCAAGCGCTTTGTGCTGCGGCATATGCTCTTGAACAAAATCTCCAAGCCGCATTTTGTCGCTTACCGGATAGACGGCCTGTCAAACGAAGCCGTGGGCCGCGCGAAGCGCCACGGCCTGCCGGTGCTCGCCTGGACGGTGAAAACCATTGGAGAGCGCCGCATTGCCGCGACCCATGCCGACAATATTATTTTTGAGAACTTCCTGCCTGACGCCACGAGAGGAGCCGCCTTTGATGGCTGAGCGCACAGCCACTCTCATCCATTCTATAGGGGAAATCGATGCAGCGGACTGGGACCGCCTCGCCAATCCTGAAGGATTGCCTCACGACCCTTTTGTTTCCCACGCCTTCCTCGCCTCTCTTGAAGACAGCCGCAGCGCAGTGCCCGAAACGGGTTGGGCGCCGTGCCATATGGTCCTGTCCCAGGGCGACGAAATTCACGGCGTCGTCCCGATGTATCTGAAGAACCATTCCCAGGGCGAGTATGTCTTTGACCACAACTGGGCTCATGCCTTTGAGCGTGCCGGAGGCAGCTATTACCCAAAATTACAGATCAGCATTCCTTTTACCCCGGCAACCGGGAGACGGCTCCTTTTTGACCCCCGTGACGCCGACCCGGACACCGAACGCCAACTCCTCGGCGGTATTATCGGCGCCGCGGATCAACTTGGTGTTTCCTCCGCGCATCTGACCTTTGTCGATCCCGCTCAGGCGGAACGACTGGCCGCAGCCGGCTTAATGCATCGCACTGATCAGCAGTTTCATTGGGAAAACAAGGGCTATGCCTGCTTCGAGGATTTTCTCGCCTCCCTGGCCTCTCGCAAGCGCAAGAATCTGAAAAAAGAACGCGCCACCGCTCTCGAAAATGGCATCGAAATCGAATGGGTGACCGGCCCTGACCTGACAGAAACGCATTGGGACGCCTTTTTTACGTTCTACATGGACACGGGCAGCCGTAAATGGGGCCGCCCCTATCTCACCCGCGCCTTCTTCTCTCTCGTTGGCGAGCGCATGGCTGACCGGGTTCTGTTGGTCATGGCCAAACGCAATGGCATTTACATTGCAGGCGCCATCAATTTTATCGGCGACGAAACACTTTTTGGCCGCAACTGGGGCTGCATTGAAGATCATCGTTTTTTGCATTTTGAGTGCTGCTATTATCAAGCCATCGATTTTGCCATCGAACACGGCTTAAAACGCGTTGAAGCCGGAGCCCAAGGTGCTCACAAATTGGCGCGCGGCTACATGCCCAGCCGAACACACAGCCTTCACTGGGTGCGCGACGCCAATTTCCGCCAGGCAATCGAAAATTATCTCGACGAAGAGCGCCGCCATGTAGACTATGAAATCGAAGAGATGCGCGCCCACGGCCCTTTTAAAACAAGCGAACCAGACACCTAAAGGAGACGAAGCCAATGGCCTATGATCCAGACAACATCTTTGCCAAGATCATCCGCGGCGAGTTGCCAAGCTTCAAAGTCTACGAAGACGATCACACCTTCTCTTTCATGGACATTTTTCCGCAAACAAGAGGCCACACCCTCGTCATTCCAAAAACGGCAGGCGAAGATCTGTTTGGTACTGAGGAAAAAGACGTACAGGCCGCCATCCGGACCACTCGAAAAGTCGCCGCGGCCATCGACAAGGTGCTCCAGCCAGATGGCATACGCATCGCCCAGTTCAACCGCGCTCCCGCCGGTCAAACGGTCTATCATCTGCATTTTCACATTTTGCCGGTTTTTGAAGGTGTTGACTTCAGACATCACAACACCGAACAAGCGGATATGGACGAGCTTAAAGAGCTCGCCGCCAAAATCGCGGCGGAGCTTTAAAAGAATTACCTAATCAGCAAAGGTTTCGGAGACTTGTCTTCGATCCGTTTAGTCGTGCCGCCACCAGGCGTTTCGATGATCTCAAAGGCAAGTCGGTCACTGTCGCCCACGATCACCCGCACCGTGCCGCCTTTCTTCAACGCGCCAAACAGGATCTCATCCGCTAGTGGTCGTTTGATATTGTCCTGAATGACCCGAGAAAGCGGACGCGCGCCAAACTTATCGTCGTAACCACGTCCAGCGAGCCATTCCGTGGCAGCATCTGAAAGTTCAAAAGTGATATTGCGGTCGGCAAGCTGCGCTTCCAGCTCCAGAACAAACTTCTGTACCACTTTGTAGATGACTTCGCGCGGCAGACTGTTAAAGGGCACAACCGCATCCAGACGATTACGGAATTCTGGTGTGAAGAGCCGGTTAATCGCCTCTTCATCCTCGCCTTCCCGTTTACCTCGGGCAAAGCCAATGGCTTCTTTTTGCATGTCAGCCGCGCCCGCATTCGACGTCATAATCAAGATGACATTGCGGAAATCGATCTTCTTGCCGTTATGGTCCGTTAGCTTGCCATGATCCATCACCTGCAACAGGATATTGAAGAGATCGGGATGCGCTTTCTCGATTTCATCCAGCAGCACAACCGAATGCGGATGCTGGTCAACGCCATCGGTTAAAAGCCCGCCCTGATCAAAGCCAACATAACCGGGAGGCGCGCCGATGAGCCGCGACACCGTATGCCGCTCCATATATTCCGACATATCAAAGCGCAAAAGCTCAACACCCAAAGTTGACGCAAGCTGTTTCGCCACCTCGGTTTTGCCGACACCGGTCGGGCCCGTAAAGAGATAACACCCAATTGGCTTTTCCGGCTCGCGCAGACCTGCTCGCGCCAGCTTGATCGCAGCGGACAACTGATCGATGGCCTGGTCCTGACCATAAACAACGCGCTTCAGATTCTTTTCCAGGTCCTTCAGAACCTCTGTGTCTGACTTGGAAACCGATTTCGGAGGGATCCGCGCCATCTTCGAGATCACATTCTCGATCTCTTTAACACCGATCTTTTTCTTGCGTTTCTCTTCTGGCACCAACATTTGACTGGCTCCAGCCTCGTCAATCACATCGATTGCTTTATCGGGCAATTTGCGATCACCAATATATTTGGCTGAAAGCTCAACGGCGGCCTTGATGGCGTCATTGGTATATTTGAGATTATGAAATTCCTCGAAATAAGGCTTCAATCCCTTCAGGATTTTGATGGCATCCTCGACCGAGGGTTCTTTCACGTCAATCTTCTGGAAGCGACGCACCAGCGCCCGGTCTTTTTCAAAGTGCTGCCGATATTCCTTATAGGTCGTCGACCCGATACAGCGCAGCGACCCATTCGACAGGGCCGGTTTCAAAAGATTGGAGGCATCCATCGCCCCGCCGCTTGTCGCCCCAGCGCCAATCACCGTGTGGATCTCGTC
>SBHG01000203.1 GCA_006226305.1 Alphaproteobacteria bacterium
GAAAAGCAGGGGGACGTGACCGAAGGTCTCGCGCCCGGCACGCGCTGGAACGAAATCCCAGAGGATTGGATCTGCCCCATGTGTGGCACCCCCAAATCTGATTTTGATATGGTCGAGATCTAGGCGCTCTCGCGGGTATCGTCTTCCGAGATATCAGGTTCTTCCACCGTTTCGGCGGGGTTGGCCGTTGGTGCCTCTTCAGGGGCTGGTTCTGCGGGCGGTCCAGCCGGTGCTTCCGAGGTCGCTTCTGCCGTCGCTGCGAGTTCCTCAAGATGCGCCTTCGCCAATTTTGAGACAGAGTTGTAATCCGTCTTGCCGGTACCCAGCACCGCCACCTGATCGACCTTGATAATTTTGGCCGGAACCGCCAGTTCCTGAACCCCATGGCTCTGCATCCAGGTGCGCAGCCGTGTGCGGTCTACCTCATCGCTTTCGGTTACCAGAACAATCTGCTCGCCCTTGCGGGGATCCGGTAGGGTGATGGCCGCATGCAGCACACCGGGCCAGATCGCCCCGGCACAGTTTTCCACCACCGTCAGAGAAATCATCTCGCCGCCGATCTTGGCAAAGCGTTTTACCCGGCCGCGGATCGCCATATAGCCTTCGTCGTCGATGGTCACCACATCGCCGGTGTCATACCAACCCTCTTCCGGCGGTACGATCACGCCGGGTTGGTCTGGAGAAAGATATCCCGCCATGATGTTGGGACCTCTGACAAACAATCTGCCGCCCTCGTCCAGGCCCTCAACCGGATCAAGGCGAACTTCAACAGAAGGAACGACCCTGCCCACCGTGCCGGCGCGAATATCACCGGGCTGATTGGCGGCAATGACCGGCGCGGCCTCCGTCACGCCGTAGCCTTCCAGCACCTCGCAGCCAAATCGCTCTTCCACCACGGCGCGGGTTTCGTCGCGCACCCGCTCTGCGCCGCAGACCGCAAGCCGCAAAGATTTAAGTGAGTGATCGTCACTTGCCCGCACGTAGTGCATCAAAAACGTATCGGTCGCCAGCAGGATCGTGGATTTGGTCTCCTTGATCCGCTGCGGAATGATCTTGGTCTGCAAAGGAGAGGGGTGCAGCACGAGGGCGCGGCCGGTCAGGATCGGCCAAAGCGTGCCCGCCGTCAGTCCGTAGCAGTGGAACGTGGGCAGCGGATTAAAAATCTTGTCGCTGGGTTCAAGCCAAACGTGTTCATTGATCTGTTCCACATTGGCAAGCACATTGGAGTGAGTCAGCACAACGCCCTTGGGGTCGCCCTCCGTTCCGGAGGTAAACAAGATGACACCGGGATCTGAAGGTCGCGCCGGAAAACGCACCGCCCAAGGTAGATATGGGCCGATGAGTGCGGTCAGCTTGGCCACCAGCCCCACTTCCTCACGAAGGTCTTCTACATAAAGCAGCTCGGCATGTTTCTTCAGAGATTCTTCCAATCGTTCCAGATTGGCAACCTCGATGAACTGATGCGCGGTGATAATCTTTGTGATCTCTGCCGCCTCGCAGGCTCGTTTGAGATTACGCGGCCCGGCGGTGAAATTGAGCATCGCCGGCACCCGCGTTGAAGCCAGGATGGAGAAAAAGGCGACAACGGCGCCCGCCCCGGTCGGCAAAAGAACGCCGACTTTTTCGCCGCGCTTGGTGTGTTTTGCGATAACGCGGCCAAGCGCGAAAGAGGTTTGAACCAGCTGCCCATAAGTCAGCTCGCGGCCATCCGCATCGGTCAGCGCGACGGTCTTGCCGCCAAACCGCCATCGGGCGCGCAGGAATTTTGAGAAAATCGTGCGGCGCGAGCGACGTAGGATGCGTGTATTGCTGTCGGCCATGGGTGTCCTCCCGAAACACTAGTGCTCTTTACCATATTTTGGTCGCATGGATTAGGGCTCAAGGTCAATAGAAAGCCGCCGAAAACGAAGACCGGCGTCCTTCAGAGGTATTAGTATAACCCATTGAAAAATCTACGGATTTTGCTGGAAGCGGGGTGAGGTCAGACCCCATTTTGCGTCAGCAATACAACCCCGAGCGCTACCACTGCAGCAGCGCCAAGGCGGGCCTTTCCCAAAGGTTCCTTCAAGGCCAGCGCGGCAATGAGCGCCGCAAAGATCACACTGGTTTCGCGCAAAGCGGCAACCGGCGCCACATGGGTTTGGGTCATCGCCCAAAGCACCATCCAGTAAGCGATGAAGGACATGGCGCCGCCCGCAAGACCTACTTTCCAATGCGCTTTGATCCCCACAGCCAGTCGGCCGCGCCTAAGATAGGCGGTGAGCGCAAAGAGCGGAAATCCATGCAGGAGAAAAAGCCAGACGGCAAAGCCGTGAACATCTCCAGATATCCGCGCACCGGTCGCATCGACCAGTGTATAGGCACTGATAAAGCAGGCCGTTGCGAGTGCATAGGCGACGCCGTGTTTGTTAAACGCCTTGGGGTCCTTGCCGATCGCAAGGCTCATGATGCCGCCGGTAATCAGAAGAATCGAAAACCACTGAAGAACGGAAAGTCTTTCACCTAAAACCACAAGACCGATAAGCGCAGTGATCAGCGGCGCGGTGCCCCGCGCGATGGGATAGACCTGCCCATAATCGCCGTGCTCATAGGCGCGCACCAGGAAGAACATATAACCCAAATGAATAAAGGACGTGACGCCGATATAGGGCCAAGCGCGCGCGGGCGGCACATTCACAAAAGGAATGAGAAAGAGCGTGATCAGCGCCGTCGAGCCGGCCAGAAGCGCCATCGCTACGAGCCGGTCATCATTGAGCTTGATGAGCGCGTTCCAGCTTGCATGCAGGAGAGCAGCAAGCAAAACCAGGGAAAAGACAAAAGGCGACATTCAGTGCCCTGCCAGCGGTGCATTGCCGGCGAAGATCACACTCAGTTGCCAAATCACAACGGCAAAACTCGCTACCGCCCCGCAGAGCGGCCACAGTGCTGAGTAGGTGCGCGCGCCGCTTTGCGGCCTTGGATCTTTCGCTTTAATCCGTAGCAGGGCTAGATTGACCAGCGTAAAAACGATCAAAATGATGATCGAAGTGACACGCGCGAGAGTGCCAAGGGAGCCAACAAGCGCGATGACAATCACAATCCCGCTTGCCAGAACGGTCGCGATGATCGGCGTTTGTGTTTTGGGATGAACGCGGCCAATGATTTTCGGGAGGCTGCCTTGCTGCGCCAGTCCATAAAACACCCGCGCGGCCATAATAACCTGCACCAGAGCGCCATTGAGCATGGCAAAGATACCCACGCCGGAGATCCAGGCACCAGATCGCCCGCTCGCCTGTTCATAGACGATGGTGAGCGGCGCGCCGTGATGAGCCAGGGTTTCCAGCGGTACTGCGGCAATCGCAACAACAGCGATCAGGACGTAAATAAGCGCCGTCAGTGCCATGGTGATAAAAATCGCCCTTGGCAGATTATGGCGAGGGTTCTTGACCTCTTCGGCCACATTGACCATGTCCTCAAATCCGATGAAGGCGTAAAAAGCGGGCACCGTTGCAGAGGCCACACCAAAGGCCACCGCCATGCTGAAGGGTTCGGCTTCGGTGGACAGCATTCGAGGCAACTCTGGCAGGCTGCCCAAGCCAAAATAGATAATGACGCACAGCGCGCCCACTTCAATGACAGTAATAACAGCGGCGATCCCCACTGAAGCGCCGATGCCGATTGCCGCAATCAGGCCGATCAGCACGCCAATCCCGACAATGGCAATCGCTCTGCTGACCGGTAGCAAATCCTGAAGATAGCCAACAAACCCATTGAGTACAGTTGCCGCTGAGACAATGCCGGACAGGATAACGAAAAGGCCCACCAGTGAGGAAAGGGACCTGGAGCCAAATCCATTGAGCACATAGACGGCTTCACCCGCGCTTTTGGGATAGCGCGAGGAAAGCTCGGCCAATGAGATCGCACTAAATCCGGCCAAAAGGCTTGCGAAGACAAAAGACAGCGGCGCCCAGACCCCGGCCGTGGCAGCAATCTCTCCAATGAGGGCATAGACCCCGGCGCCGACAATGGTGCCCAGCCCATATAGCACCACGAGCGACAGGGACAAAGATCGCTTGAGCTTCACGTCAGTCATGGTCAAAAACTATCGCTTCGAACTTATTGAACTGTTGCGGCGATGGCCTTAAAGGCGTCAACAGCCTGATCCCGGAAACTATCATCCCAGGCGACTGGCCATGTACTCGCTTTGGCGATCACAAGATCATGCTCCGGATCAATAAAGATAAATTGACCAAAAACGCCCTCAGCCGCAAAGCGGCCACCTTCATAGGACCACCATTGATACTGATAGCCGCGCTCCAGGCCGGTCTCGGAAGTAAACTTGAGGTGCGCAGCGCTTGGGGTGGTGGCGGCTTGAATCCAGCCTTCCGGCAACACGTTTTTGCCATGGATCTGCCCGCCGTCAAGAATGAACTGGCCAAACCGCGCCCAGTCGCGCAGGGCCGCATTAAGACAACAGCCGGTCATTTCCATGGCGTCTTTGCCCCAACTGTCAAGCAGCCAGGTAGCGTCGTGATCCATTGCGAGAGGCTTCCAGAGTTTGGTTTCGAGGTAATGGGCGGGAGACTGGCCGGTTGCAGCCTTCAATAGCCACCCGAGCACTTGCGTTTCAGCGGTGTTGTAATTAAAAACCGTGCCTGGCTCTGCTCCCCGCGGATAAGAGGCCGCCATCTGATTGGCCGGCTCTTCATTGCCGATGAGTGTCGCGCTCATGAACCCCCAGATGTCAGAATTTTCTGGGTTATCGTATTCTTCATTAAAATCAACGCCGGAAGACATTTGCAGCGTTTGCGCAATAGTAACGCCGTCATACGCGGTTCCCGCAAGCTCGGGAATATAATCCGTCAACCGATCATTGACGCTCTTGATATAGCCATCCTTGATGGCCATGCCGATCAGCGTCGAATTGATCGACTTGGCAACGGACCAGGTCGTAAATCGTGTGCCCTCATGCGCATCGCCGAAATAGCGCTCATAAATGATGGTTCCCTTATGCAGGACAACAATCCCTTGCGTGCTGGAGCGATCCAGATAGTCCTCAAAGCTGATGGAGGTCTCTCCGAGGGGAACACGGACCTGGGAGAGGTCGCGGTTGTATTTAGGAAAAGCATGGCTGTATCCGCCGCGCGAAACCGTGCGACTTGGGAAAAGTTCGGACATATGTTGCTGCGACCAGACGATGTTTTCTGGCGCCACAGTGCCCGCGCGCATTTCCGCCAATGTCGGCGCCGCCGGAGCAGCGGACTCAGTGGAGGTTTCTTCCGGCGCCTGCTGCTTAAGTCGGTCACAAGCAACAAGGGTGCCGCCAACCATCAACATCACCGCCAATTTTCTGAAATTCATGACTTTCCTCGCAAACCTTGATTGAATTGGTTTTGACCCTGCCCTATAGAGACTTCTACTACGCTGGCCCCAACGTCTCAAGGTGTTAAAGGATGAGCAGATTTGACGACGATTTACCTGTTAAGGCATGCTGAAAGCGTTTTTGATCCGAGCCGACCTGAGGCGGATTGGGAATTGAGCTCTAAAGGCGAAGCGGCCGCTCGCGATTGGGTGCCGCGTCTTGGCCTTCTTGGCATTACCAAAATTGTCTCCAGCCCCTATTTGCGGTGCCGCCGTACCGTTGCGCCCTTTGCGGGGGTCTCAGGGTTAGAGGTGGAAATCTATGCCGACCTGCGTGAGCGAAACTTAGGTGGGTTTATAGAAGACCCATCGGATTTCTTTGCGACCATGGAGCGTCTTTGGAATGATAGGGAGCTGAGATATCTTTCCGGCGAAACAGGGGCAGAGGTCACCAATCGAATCTATGAAACGTTAGGAGAGCTGGCCAGACATCACGCTGGAGAAACCTTG
>SBHG01000093.1 GCA_006226305.1 Alphaproteobacteria bacterium
TTGCGCTTGCCAATCGAAAAACGTTTACCCTCAAGCCCTCTCAGATCATCCATGGTGCCGGTCTTGACGAACTTCGACCGGATCAGGAAATGTTCCACATTGCGCCACAACATGCAGACCGAACGCAGGTCCGCCATCGGCCCTTGTGGCGCCAGATCCCCGGTGCCGTTGTAAGCCCAATCCCCATATAGCCCCATCAAAATCGCGAACTGTGCCTGGTTTTCCCGCAGCAGCTTGACATTTTCCGCTGACCCGGCGGAATTAATCGCCGAAAGGGAAATACCCGTCGAGGGCGCAAGCTTGACCTTGGTCAGCGTCGCCACCGCAACGCCCACCGGATAATAGGTCCCTCCCGTCGTACCCGTAGCAAAGAGATAGGCCTGATCCTCTGCCCGCACCGGGACAATTCCGCTGGCAGCAAACGAGGCCGCCGCCGCGCCAAGAAGCGCACCTCTACGGGTCAGACAAATCATCGAATTTCCTCGCGCCAAATCAAAGTGAAGGCAGAGACTACCCTGCCCATCCCCGCGCTTCAACCACCACCAAAAGCCCAAGACCTTACCCGGAACATTGGGGTAAACCATTGAATTTACAAGAGAATAAAATTTTGCCGGATTAGTATGCGCTTTCTAATTTTTCTGACTAGTTTCCCCATCAAGCGCCGGGCAAGACCCAGTCCCCCAAGACCCCGCCCGGCAACAACGATTGGAGAACTAAAATGGCTAAAACCGAAAACAAAGAATTCCTGAAGCCGGCAGAATTTGCCCGCAAGGTATGGCTGGCAGGCGTTGGCGCCTATGGCAAGGCATTTGAAGACGCACAAGAGCGCTTTGAAAAGCTGAACCTGGAATCCAACGAACTTTTCGATAACCTCGTTAAGAAGGGCGAAAAGATCGAAACCGAAACCCAAAAGCGCCTTGAAAAAGTTCAAGCCGAAGCGACATCGAACATCGAAGATCGCATTGCCAAGGTCCGCGAATCCATCGCCTTCCCATTCCCGAAGGTGGTTAAGGAAGACCGCATCGAAAAGCTTGAGCTCGAAGTCGCCGCTCTGAAGCGCAAAGTTGCCGCTCTCAGCTCAACCAAAGCAGCTCCAAAGAAAGCTGCAAAAAAGAAGGCTGCTAAAAAAGCCGCATAATGAGAAGCCCGGCAAACGGGCCAACCAACAGATCCGCGTAGTCAAGCAGCCTCTTCCTGAACCTGTTTCATGGGATCTTGTTAAAAACTGGCCAGGGTCGCCCAGCGCGTCTCTGGCCATTTTGTTTCCAGCACCACTTCGCCTAGAATGATCTGGCAAACGAGTCGCCCTCTAAGGAGCAATTGATGGCGGACAAAATCAAAACGCGCGACCGGATTTTGATGACAAGCCTCGACCTCTTTAACGAGGAGGGAGAGCCCAATGTCACCACTGTGGACATAGCCAATGAGCTGGATATCAGCCCCGGCAATCTCTATTACCATTTCAAGGGCAAGGATCTCATTATTTCCGCGCTCTACGATGAATTCGACCATCGGATGCGCGATGTTCTGCAAGCGCCCATCGACAAGCCCCTGGGCCTTGAGGATAACTGGTATTATCTCTACGTCGTCTTCGAAGAAATTTATGCCTTTCGGTTTTTCTACCAGAATCTCACAGACCTTCAGGCGCGCGACAAAGCAACCGAAGCCAAATTTCGACGCATTCTTGACTTAAAACGCAAGTCGATCACCGCCATCGCCCTGTCTCTTCGCGACGCCGATGTCATCCACGCACGCGACCACGAAATAAATGCGCTTACCGAAACTATCGTGCTCACCCTCACCTATTGGCTGACTTTTCAGGAACTGACCCACGGCGAAGCAAATGCCGGGCGCATCATCCACACCGGTGTTTTTCAAATTATGTCCGCTTTCGCCCCTTATTTTGGCGAGGGTCAGAGAGACTTCTTTGAGTCTTGCATCGAAATGCTGAACGCAGCCCTCGCAAATTCCTGATCAGAGAACAGCCGGATAAAAATGAAAACAGAGCTTCTCGACATCAATGGTCAAACCATAAGAGTGGCCATCCATCTGGGAGACCCCAACCGGCGGCCGCTGCTCTATTTCAATGGCATCGGCGCCAATCTCGAACTCGCCGAACCATTGGCGCAGGCGCTGACCCATGGTGACTTCCTCACCTTCGACATGCCCGGGGTCGGCCTGTCGCCCGCTTCGCGCATCCCCTATAGGCCCTGGTGGGCCGCCAAGCTCGCGGCGCAGATCCTGGACCGCTACGGTTATGACACAGTCGATGTGGTGGGATATTCCTGGGGCGGTGGGATCGCCCAGCAATTCGCCAGTCAATTCACCGACCGGGTCAGAGCCTTGATCCTTTTGGCAACCTCGCCAGGTTTTACCATGCTGCCTGGCAACCTGACGGCCCTCACAAAATTGGTCAATCCGCGTAAACCCCTCCGCCGCGACAATGTTACAAACGGCTTTGAAACACTTTTCGGTGAAGTGCGCGATCACGCGGCACATACGCACCTGAAAGTCATCCCTCCCAAACAGATAGGGTACATGATGCAACTGGGCGCCATGGCCGGCTGGTCCAGCCTGCCGCTCCTACCCTTCATCAAGGCATCAACGCTCATCCTCACCGGTGACAAGGACACCATCGTCCCGCCAGCAAATTCCACGCTGTTAAATAGTTTCATCCCGCGCTCGCGCCTCAAAGTCATTCCTGATGCCAACCATCTATTCGTCATGTCACGGGCTGAGGAAATTGCCCTGTGCATTGATGATTTTCTGCAGGAATGAAAGGATAGGTTTCGTAGAATCACTCAGCGCCGTTAGGGAGGCGAGGTATGAATGAGACCCATATCGAAACAAGCGCGGGCAAAATCGCGATCCAAGATACTGGCGGCACGGCCCCAGCTCTTTTCTTGATCCATGGGAATTCAGGCTCCTCCCAAATCTTTCAAAAACAATTGAACAGTGAACTGGCTGATACCTTCCGCCTCATTGCCATGGACCTGCCCGGCCACGGGAAGTCCGACGATGCCCGCGATCCTGAAAATACCTACCACGTTCAAGGCTATGCCCGCATTGCATTGGAAGTGACGGCATCGCTGTCGTTGGAAAATTATCTTGTGCTGGGCTGGTCTCTCGGCGGACATGCGGCCCTGGAAATGATGGACATGAATCCCGCCATTAAAGGCATCGTCATCACCGGCACGCCGCCGGTCGGCTTTGTTGGCGAGGAACTCGTCACCGGGTTTTTGCCCTCAGGCCATATGGATTTAACCGGCAAAGCGGATCTCACCGAAGAAGAAATTCACCGTTATGCCGAAACCACCTGCGGCGTCCCCGACACTATCGAGCCCTTCATGATTGAGAATGTGCGCCGCACCGACGGCCGCGCGCGGCAGATCATGTACGATAGCTTCATGGCTGGCATCGGCGTCATGGAGCGTCAATATGTTGAAACCAGCAAGATCCCCCTTGCCATCATCAATGGCGATCCCGAACCTTTTGTCGACAATGACGTCCTCAAAGAAATCAACTACGCCAACCTCTGGGAGGGCAAGCTACATCTCTTGCCCGGTCTCGGCCATGCGCCCTTCTGGCTTGCGCCGGATTTATACAATCCAATTCTCCAGCGTTTCGCCAGAGACGTACTGCTCTGATCTCTAGTGGATGCCGTGAGAAAAGCGTTTCAGAATGGGTGTCAGAACAATGAGTACTATCCCGGCAATAAGCGCATATTGTCCAACTTGCGAGTAAACCGCCGCATAGTTGGCTTTCGCCGCAACCATGTCGACAATTTCACCGCCCACTGTTTCTGAGCTCGTCATCCTGGCGATTTGCCCCGCCACGTAATTCGCAAAGGCCGAAGCCAAAAACCAAACCCCCATCATAAACCCGACAATCCGCGCTGGGGAGAGCTTCGTGATCATCGAAAGACCAACCGGCGAAAGACACAGTTCACCGCAAGTGTGTAAGAAATAAAGCGCGACAATCCAGATCATGGCGATCTTACCGGCACCTGACGTTTGCATGCCAAAGACAAGTGCGTAGAACCCGGCACCAACAAGCAGCATGGCAATGCCAAACTTAAGAGGTGTTGAAGGTTCAAGTCGGCGTTTGTTCAACCACACCCACATCACAGCAAACAAAGGCGCGAGCGTAAAAATAAATGCCGAGTTGAGAGACTGGAACACCGAGGCCGGTATGACACCGCCCATCAGCTCACGATCAACAGCCCGGTCGGTCAACAAATTGAGTGACGATCCCGCTTGCTCAAACAGCGCCCAGAAGAGAATGGATGAAATTGTTAGAAAGGTTGCCACATAAAGACGGCCGCGTTCCTCGCGATCACATTTCCAAATCCCATAGGCAAGAATGCCAGCCAGAACCAGCGCGCCAGACCCATTGAGCATGGATCCAACAAACTCCTGATGTTGAACCAGCTGCCAGCTCACAACGACAATCGCAATACCGCTGAGATAGATCAAAAACTCCGTGCTCAACCCCATGAAGGCAGGTTTCTTGAGCGCTTCAGGGTCCGGCGGCTCCGCATGACCTTCGAGGAGATGTTGCCCTTTAAGAAAGAAGATCAGCCCGAACAACATGCCAATCCCGGCAAGGCCAAACCCATAGCGCCACCCATAGGTCTCGCCGAGATAACCACAAGCGATGGCAGCGGCAAAGGCGCCCAAATTGATCCCCATATAGTAGATCG
Organism: Alphaproteobacteria bacterium; assembly: GCA_006226305.1. Classification (GTDB taxonomy): domain Bacteria; phylum Pseudomonadota; class Alphaproteobacteria; order M2410; family M2410; genus M2410. The sequence continues at coordinate 4,703 of SBHG01000093.1, forward strand.
AAAATCCACCTTCCCGGCGTGGGTCGCCTTGTGCATAAAGCGCACCGACAATCGTCGACATATTGGCTTTCAAAAAAGCAACGCCGCCGATGATCAATGCGAGCGACAAATAAAAGATCTGCAAATGCGTCTCGCTTCTGACAACTTCCACACCATCAACAATGGCGGGCGGCCCTTCAAAGGCCATACCGAAATGCCCCAGTACAAGAAGGATCGCGCCATAAGTCACCGCTTTGCGAGATCCCAGATAGCGATCCGCAAGCGCACCGCCAAGCACCGGAAGCAAATAGACAAGTGCCGTATAGGAGCCATAGATCAGGGCCGCTTTGCCGTCGGCAAAAAGAAAATGTTTCGTGAGATAGAGGATCAAAAGCGCGCGCATCCCGTAGTAGGAAAACCGCTCCCACATCTCCGCCATAAAGAGGACGAACAGGCCTTTGGGGTGCCCTAGCAGTTCCCCTGAGGTGTAATGTGGTGGAATGTCGTGATCTGACACAACTTCAATCGAATCGCTCACAGATTTCTCCCTGATTTCCCCTGGAACGCGGCCCGTTTGTCCTGCATGCCGCCCCTTTTCACTCCCAAGTGTTAGCGGGCTTGTCACCCCTTGTCGAGGGGGCTGGCGATTGTGTTATCTAGTTTACACAAAGCCGTGAGAAAAATTGCGATAACCCTCCGATTATGGTTATCTGCGGGCAAATCACTGACGCAGATCGCTCAAGACTTTAGGGGATCCCATGAACAAATCTGTTCTTCTGGGCGGCGTTGCCGCCATCGTTCTGGCCGCAGGCGCCTATTATTTGGCTACAAGTGGCACGCAAGACGGCGCCATGCCAGAAACC
>SBHG01000047.1 GCA_006226305.1 Alphaproteobacteria bacterium
GACCTCGACACCAATTAAGGCAATGGCGAGGATAAACCACTGGACCGTGGTTAAATTCAAAACAAATTCAATCATAACAATCTCTCCTATCGCCTAGAAAGCACCCCTTTAAGATCGCGGTACCGATGTCGTCGGTCGCGGAACCGCGCCGCCATCGCCATCTTTAAGGACACTGCGACCAAGCTCAGCAATGCCGCCCAAGGTGCCAACAAGGCCGCTGAGTTCTGTCGGCATCAGCACGAACTTCTGGTTTGGCGCCCGGGCCAGATCGCGGAAGGCTTCCACATATTTCTGCGCAACAAAGTAATTGATGGCTTGAACATCACCCGTCGCAATCGCCTCAGACACCATTTGCGTGGCCTTGGCTTCTGCCTCTGCTGCACGTTCGCGCGCTTCCGCATCCCGGAAGGCGGCTTCCTTGCGGCCTTCGGCCTCCAGAACCGCGGATTGCTTGGCGCCTTCAGCTCTGAGGATCGCGGCTTGCTTTTCACCGTCAGCGGTCAAAACTTCTGCCCGACGCTCACGCTCGGCTTTCATCTGCCGCGCCATGGATTCAGTAATGTCGCGTGGCGGTGCCAGATCTTTAATCTCGACCCGGGTCACTTTAACGCCCCAGGGATTGGTCGCCGCATCAACGACCACCAGAAGCCGCGAGTTGATGTCGTCGCGCTTGGCCAGCACCTCATCAAGCTCCATGGAGCCGATCACGGTCCGAACGTTTGTTAGCGCTAGATTGGTAATGGCGCGCGTTAGATCATTGACTTCATAAGAGGCACTCGCCGCATTCACCACCTGATAAAAGGCCACGGCGTCAGCGGTCACTGTCGCATTATCGCGGGTAATCACTTCCTGGCTTGGAATATCCAGAACCGTCTCCTTCATCGATTGCTTGTTGCCAATGCGGTCGATGATCGGAACCACAATATTAAAACCAGGCTTGAGCGTCCTTGTGTATCTACCAAAGCGTTCAACGGTCCATTCCTGTCCTTGCGGTACAGGCTTGACGGTCCCGTACAAAACGACAAGACCAACAACGAGTATGACGAGCGGAAGAAATCCCATAAGTGCCCTCCTTAAAAGCATCAAAGATGAGTGCAACACATCGCATAGAAAAAATTGCACACCTTATAGGTGGGAATGATAGTGAGATTCGCCAAGAAATTTCGGTCCAAAATCGACCAGAGCCGCAGTATTCCGCGCCTTTGGCCACCCTCATCGGCTACTGGTAAAATACCTCTTATCCTTGCGATCTTCACCTCCACCCGGAAAAGTGTTTTTTTCAAGAGAGGCCGCAACCTAAATCGCGGAAAAGTTGTTTTCTCCTTGCTCGGACTGAGACAATAACCTATCAGTTGTTGCGGTGGCCGCGTGTACTATCATACCGATCCCATACAATTACGCGCAGGAGGGGCATCTGGGCGCCACCATAAGGCAAGGATTTTCCTGCGGCGAAGGAACATGAATTTATGAGTTTCGACCCCGTCGACATTCATGTGGGCCAGAGAGTAAAGATCCGTCGCAAGAGTCTAAAGCTCACCCAGGCGGAATTGGGAGAGGTCTTGGGGCTCACTTTCCAGCAAGTTCAAAAATATGAACGCGGCGCCAATCGCATCAGCGCCAGCAAGCTGTTCCTGATTGCCCAAACGCTGGATGTATCGATCTCTTTTTTCTTTGAAGGCCTGGACGGCAATGTCGAACCGAGCGCCCTTAAAGAAGAGACCGAGGCCTATGATGGTCAGACTACGGAAGGTGTCTTGAGATTTGCCGGTTCCCTGGAAGGGATCGAACTAAATCGCGCCTTTTCACAGATCCTTGATGGCAACACCCGCAAATATCTCGTTTCACTGTTCGAAGCGATTGCCGAAGCGCACAGCGGCGACTGACTTACTCCGGCACTTGCGACGGAGCCGCGCTTAGGTCCAAGACAGAGAGCACGCGCCCTTCCTTCACATCAAAAAGCACCACTTTGTCCCCCCCACCGGTTTCGACAACCAGGGTCAGGACGCCGCGTTCCATTGTACTTTGGCGCACCCGGGCGCCCGGCCCCAGATCAAGCGGCAGATGCGGGACCGCCCCCCCGACAACCGGCTGAGACGTCGCCGACCCGGCATAGGGCTCTGAGTCCTTCTTGGTCACCACCATATAGATCAGCACTACCAGCATAACCACCATGATCACCCCAAGCACTATCACCAGAGCCTTAAGGGCAATTGGCACGCTCGGCTGATTGTCGTTGCCCGAACTGAGCTCGTTTGCCATAAGTTTCTCCATGTGTGATCGCGAAGCAGCGCTGAATAAGAAAACAGACGAAACGTCCCCCCTCCATCTGGTCGTGGGAGCAGAGGGCGCTCGCATCGATCGTCACCTCGCCATTCATTTCCCTGACCTCAGCCGATCCCGGCTCAAGGCGCTCCTCATGGAGGGCAAGGTAACCCTCAACGGCGCGACGATAACCGACCCCTCTTACCGGGTCAAACAAGGCGATGAAATCGAAATCACGCTGCCACCGCCCGCACCAGCCGAGCCCGAACCGCAAAAGATGGATCTGGACGTTGTTTACGAAGACAGTGACGTCATTGTCATCAACAAACCCGCCGGCCTCGTTGTCCATCCAGGAGCCGGAACACCGGATGGAACTCTGGTCAATGCCCTGCTCGCCCATTGTGGCGCAAGCCTTTCGGGCATTGGCGGCGTTGCGCGGCCCGGCATCGTTCACCGCATCGACAAGGACACAAGCGGTCTCATCGTCGTGGCCAAGAACGATAAGGCCCACCAGAGCCTGGCCGCACAGTTTGAGGAGCATTCTGTCGAACGAAGCTATCTCGCCCTGGTTTGGGGCGATGTACGCCAACTGACCGGCACCATTGAAAGCCAAATCGCCCGCTCCAAAAACAACCGCAAGAAAATGGCCGTCGTCAAATCCGCAGGTCGCCACGCCGTCACCCACTACAAGGTGCTGGAGCGCTTCGGCCCGCCCGGCGGCGCCATTGCCACCCTGGTGGAGTGCCGCCTGGAAACCGGCCGCACCCACCAAATTCGGGTTCACATGGCCCAGCTCGGCCACACCCTCATCGGCGACCCGCTCTATGGCAGCCAGCGCAAGCGCGCCCCCGCCACCTTGCCAGAGGAAACCCGCACGCAGCTGGAACAGTTTCCGCGCCAGGCCCTGCACGCCCGCACCCTAGGCTTTGAGCACCCGTCGACCGGAGAATTCATCTCCTTTGATTCCGAAACACCAAATGATTTCAAGACCTTAATCAACTCACTGCGGGCAATCCCTTGAAATCCTTAGACAAATACCTATTTTTAGAAGGCAACGACAAGCCACCTGAGGGGCAGGTGGTTTTTTGCTCTGCGCTTACTCATTTTTGCGGGATTTCAGGGGATTAATTCATGGCTTCCAACCTTCCAACCCTTTCCAGTGAAGGCGGTCTTTCTTCCTATCTTCAGGAAATCCGCAAGTTTCCCATGCTGGAGCCGGAAGAAGAATACATGCTGGCCAAGGCATGGAAGGAGCACGGCGATTCAGATGCCGCTCACAAGATGGTGACGAGCCATCTGCGCCTGGTGGCAAAGATTGCCATGGGGTATCGCGGCTACGGTCTTCCCACCTCTGAAATCGTGTCTGAAGGCAATGTCGGCCTCATGAAGGCGGTCAAACGCTTCGAGCCGGAAAAAGGGTTTCGCCTGGCAACTTACGCCATGTGGTGGATCCGCGCTTCTATTCAGGAATATATCTTGCGCTCCTGGAGCCTTGTCAAAATGGGCACCACGGCAGCGCAAAAGAAACTCTTCTTCAATCTGCGCAAGGTGAAGGGGCAGATCCAGGCCATCGAAGAAGGCGATCTGCGTCCGGAAAACGTCAAGGAAATCGCCGAGCGTCTCAATGTGTCCGAAGAAGAGGTGGTCAACATGAACCGCCGCCTTTCTGCGCATGATCATTCCCTCAACGCGCCCATGAAAGCCGACTCCGAAGGCGAGTGGCAGGATTGGCTTGTGGATGAAGGGACCGATCAGGAAACACTCCTGGCCGAACAGGAAGAGCTCGACACGCGCCGCGCACTTCTGGCAGATGCCATGAAGAATCTCAACGAGCGTGAACAACATATTCTCACCGAGCGGCGCCTCAAAGACGAGCCCGCGACGCTGGAAGAACTCTCCCAGGTTTATGACATTTCCCGTGAGCGAGTGCGTCAGATTGAGGTGCGCGCCTTTGAAAAACTACAAAAGGCGATGAAAACGCAAATGCGCGAACAGCACTTCGCGCAAAATGCCTGACCACTTTTAGAGAAACTCAATCGCATAGATCGGCGGGAGATGGGCATTAACCGTTGCCCATGTGTCGCCGCCATTTTCTGAAATCCAGAGGGCTCCGGTCGTCGATCCCATCGCCAGACGATCCCCGGTCTCATCGACCACAAAGGCATGGCGATAAACCAAATCATAGGCATGGGTCTGCGGTAGGCCCTCACGAAGTGTCTCAAAGCTTTGTCCGCCATCGCGGGTGCGATTGACGATCACCTGGCCATCAACGGGAAACCGCGCCTCATCTGCCTGGGCGGGCACAAACCAGGCTGTCTTGGGGTCCTGAGGATGGACAGCCACCGGAAACCCAAAATTTGAAACCGGCGCGTTTTCCATTTCCTGCCACGACTTGGCGGCGTCATTGGAAACAAACAACCCGTTATGATGCTGGCACCAATAGGTATCTGGCGCGCTTGCACATTGCTGAATCAAATGTGGGTCCTGAATTTCCCCCTTGCCCTTGATGTCAGGCGGCACATAAGCAGCCCACATGCCATTGGCGGATAGAGACCAGCTCGCGCCACTATCTTCGGTCAGCCAGACACCCGCAACCGACAGGCCCAGCAAAACACGGTTTGAGTCCCTTGGATCCACGCAAATGGAATGAATTCCGGGATCATCATATCCGCCCCCCATCCAGGCAGCTTTTTCTGGAACGCTCCAGAGCGGTTCATTAAGGGACCAGCTCTCACCATTGTCCTCGGACTTAAAAAGCCCGCCCGGAAGCGTGCCCGCCCACAGCACACCAGCTTGATCCGCCCCGCCAGCCGCCAGGGTCCAAATCATCTGCAGGGCCACATCACCAGCCATCCCTTGGTAGGAAGGCGCCGTCATTTCTTCCCAGCTTTTGCCATCATCCGTGGAGCGGTGCAGCTTCGCGCCATAATGGCCATGATCCAGGCTCGCAAACAAAAACGCATTTCTGGGATCCCGCAGCGTATTAACGACCGGCACACCAAGAAAATGTACATTTTCAACACGCCAGTCGCCGCCGCGGCCCCGCCGCACATCCATCAACCCTTTACGCGTGGAAACCAGCAAACGATCACTCATCTCAACCTCCTGAAAGAGCCTGCATCACATAGATTTCACTCGTGTTACTGACCCGGCATTCCAGCGCCTGACCCGCGGGCAAACGCACACCGTCCAGAAAGATACTGACATGTTTTCTCAAGCGGCGCTGATCATCGAGAATATAGGATCGCAACAGCTCATGTTCTGCAAA
>SBHG01000154.1 GCA_006226305.1 Alphaproteobacteria bacterium
CTTTCTGAGCGGATGGACGCTATCGCGCGACATGCCCGCGCCGGAAGGAGAGACCTTCATGGCTGCCTGGAAGAAAGCTCAAAAGAAGGGAGCGCGCGCATGACGACTTCAAGAGAGCGCATCCTCGGTCGCATCCGCACCGGTATTCGGGCGGATTTGCGTACACCTGAGCAAAAGGAGGCCTTGCACCAACGACTTGCCAATCCTGAGCGCGGCGTTATTCCCGCCCGCGCTGAACTGCCAACGGAAGAAAGTATCGATTTCTTTGAGACCCGAGCCAAGGCCCAGGCTTGCACCATGGTCCGTGTCAAATCGGAAAGCGAGGCGGTGGCGGCGGTCTCTAATTTTTTGCGCGACAATAATTTGCCTGCCAAGGTCGTCATGTCGTCTTCTGAAAAAGTGGCGGACCTGCCCTGGGAGGAAGGGCCCGCTCTTGAGCGCCGACAAGGTGCCGCCAGAGCCGATGACGAAGTGTCGGTCACGCCCGTGGCGGTAGCAGTTGCGGAAACCGGCACCATGGTCGCGGTCTCGGGCCCGCAAACCCCGACCACGCTCAATTTCGTACCCGACAACCACGTAGTGATTGTTCGAAAGAGCGACTTGGTGGGGTCATATGAAGACGCCTGGGAGCGCCTGCGCCAATCGGGGCCCATGCCGCGCACAGTCAACTGGCTGTCTGGACCGTCTCGGTCAGCCGATATTGGCCAAACCATGTACATGGGAGCTCACGGGCCGCGCCGTCAGCACATTATTTTTATTGAGGAGTGAAATCTCCACGATCAAACGACATGGAGATGGTAACCCGGCTGGCCGGATAAATGCTTTCCGCCAATTGAACCGTCTGTCCATGTTCATCGAGGAAGCGCCGTACGATGCGAAGACCAGGCCCGCCCACATCGGCTTTCAATGTCTTCGCCTGGTCTGCTGCCAGGGCCACCGCCTCAATCATCTGTTCGATGCGGACGATGTGAATGTCGAATTCCTCCTCGACAATCTCTGCAATTGTACGCGGTGGGTTGTTAAACGTTTTCTGAATGCCTTCAAGGCGCTGGTCCACATACGTGTTGATGAGGCAGACCGGGCGCGGATCGAGGTCCTTGTAGCGAAGGCCAATGGCCTTGATCCAAATCTTGTCAATCGGTAAGCCAAATCTCTCAGCCAGATCCTTCGACATAACGTCATTAGTCACTGATGAGAACTCCATGCGCGTTTCTTTGGCATATTCCATCAGGTCATCAATGCTATCGAGGGCATGATTAAAGGTCGGGGGTTGTTTTGTGGCGATAACCACGGTGCCGGCACCACGCCGCCGCGAGACCAGCCCGGCTTCAAAAAGCAGACGCAACGCTTCCCGCACCGTGTAGCGTGAGACATTGAACTCATCGCAAAGTTCATATTCGGTCTTCAACAATGATCCCACAGGGCTACGACCGCTCTCAATATCGGCCATAAGCGCCGCGGCGACCTGCTGATATCGCGGCAGGGCATCCTGAGATTTGCCGTTATTCCTGCTCTGTTCAATCATTCAACCTCTCCCTTGGCGGGTCATGAATAAGGAAAATGGGGCTTTCTTTTCTCCATGAAAGCTCGCGTGCCTTCCTTAAAATCGTCTCCTTCGGGGCCGCCCGCCTCTAAGGCGAGCGATTCTGCCGTATCTTTGGGGTTCCCTTCAAGGATTAGATTCACGATGCGCTTAATCGCTCGGATTGAATATTGCGAGTTACGGGCGAGAAGGGCGCAGTAGGCCTCGGTTTCCGCGTGCAGGGACCCGGTTTCAAACAGCCGATCAATCAGGCCGATTTGCAGCGCCTCCTCGGCGTCGAGAAGCCGCCCGCTGAACAATATATCTTTGGCCTTTGAAGGTCCTACAAGGTCAACCAGTCGTTTGGTTTCGGGCAGGCGATAGGCCAGACCCAGTTTGGCCGGCGTAATCCCGAGCGTGGCGCCAACCTCGGCGAACCGCAAATCGCAACACAGCGCCAAACCGCAGCCCCCGCCAATACAGCGTCCCTGAATGCGAGCAATCGTGGGTTTAGCGAGGTTGTGCAGCGCGGCGTGCGCATCTGTAACCACCTTGGAAAATTCCTTGGCGGCTTGGCGTGTGCCGAAGACCTCGCCGAATTCGGAAATATCCGCGCCAGCGGCAAAGGCGCGCGCATCCGCGCCATGGACCACAAGGACTTTAAGTTCTGGATCTGCGGCCGCTTCTTCCAGAAGTTCAGGAATTGCCGCCCACATGGCCTTATTCAACGCGTTCAGCTTATCAGGCCGGTTTAAGACGAGATGTCCGACAACACCGTCTTTGGAAAGTTGAATGTCCTCAGTCATCATCCGCCCGGTGTTTGCCCGGCGACCAGGAGCCTCCGGGATTGGTCGCGGTCGCGAAGGCCAGTGGTTCGTCTTCAAGCGGGGTTGCCAGACTGTCGTTCCAACGGTTAAGAAAACCGAACAGCGAAATAACGGACAGAATTTCAGCGATTTGCTTGTCACTATAATGAGACTTAAGGGCTTCAAAGTCAGCATCGTCGACAAGGTTGGGCACCTGCGAAGCTTTCATGGCCGTTGTTAGCGCAACACGCTCGGCCTCTGTGAAATGAGGACTGGTTTCAAAAGTCCAGATCTCATCCAGTTTTTCCTGGGCCACACCGGCGGCATGGGCCCCATGGGCCGTGTGTGCCACGCAGTACTGACAGCCCGCTGCCTTACTGGACACTTCGGAAATCATGCGTTTGAGCCCGGGATCAATCTCGCCTGGACCCAGGACCGCGCCGGCAAGGCCGGCAAAGGCCGTCACGACATCCGGGCGATGCGCCATAGTGAGCACCGAGTTTGGGAGGAACCCCATGGAGGCTTCAAAAAGCTGGAACAAAGGCTCCAGTTCTTTCAAATCCCGGCGATCAAGCGGGTCAAGGCGCGGCATGGGCTAAGCTCCTTATTTAAAGGCTTGGATACCAGTTTGTGCCCGCCCCAGAATTAGGGCGTGAACGTCATGGGTGCCTTCATAAGTATTGACGGTTTCAAGGTTCATGGCGTGGCGGATGACATGATACTCGTCTGAAATGCCATTACCGCCGTGCATGTCGCGCGCCAGCCGGGCAATATCGAGGGACTTGCCGCAGTTGTTACGTTTCATCAGTGAGATCGCCTCCGGACCTCCCTGGTTTGCGTCCAGCATGCGGCCAAGTTGCAGGGCCCCTTGTAGGCCAAGAGCAATTTCGGTCTGCATGTCGGCAAGCTTCTTCTGGATCAGCTGATTGGCGGCAAGCGGCCGACCAAACTGGGTTCTGTCCAGCGTATATTGCCGCGCCTGATGCCAGCAGAACTCGGCCGCCCCCATGACGCCCCAGGCAATGCCGTAACGCGCCTTGTTCAGGCACCCGAAAGGCCCGCCCAAACCTGCGATATTTGGCAGCAGGTTTTCTTCGGGTACTTCAACATTGTCGAGAACAATTTCGCCGGTGATCGAAGCGCGTAGGGAAAATTTGCCTTCAATTTTCGGCGTCGAAAAGCCCGCCATGCCGCGCTCAACGATAAAGCCCCGGATCGCGCCATCGAGTTTGGCCCAGACCACCGCAAGGTCGGCGATCGGCGAATTGGTGATCCACATCTTGGCGCCATTGAGCACATAGCCGGAAGCGGTTTGCCGTGCGGTGGTTTTCATGCCGCCGGGGTCTGAGCCATGATCGGGCTCGGTCAACCCGAAGCAGCCCACCCATTCACCGGTTGCCAGCTTGGGCAGATATTTCTGCCGCTGTTCTTGAGTGCCATAGGTATAGATCGGGTGCATGACCAGCGAGGATTGGACGCTCATGGCCGAACGGTACCCTGAATCCACGCGCTCAACCTCGCGAGCAACAAGACCGTAACACACGTGATTGACGCCCGCGCCGCCATATTCCTCTGGAAGCGTTGGGCCAAGAAACCCCAGGGCGCCCATTTCAGTCATGATATCGCGGTCAAAGGTTTCATCGCGGTAGGCCTTTAGAACACGCGGCATCAATTTGTCCTGCGCGTAGGCCCGCGCGCTGTCGCGGATAAGTCGTTCTTCTTCTGTCAGTTGAGCGTCAAGAGCAAGTGGGTCGTCCCACTGAAAGCCGCCGATGCTGGGCATGAAATTCTCCTAAGGAAATAGTGTGCGGGCTAAAGAGCTGGCGCATCTTTAACCCAAATCGACGAGGGGTTCCATACCCATGATGGAAAGAGTAAGACCTTGAGCGTCGAACCCTCTAAAAGATCCCTGAGTTGAAAACCATGAAGCCACAAATTCCCCTCCGCAGCCGCGCCATGTCCTGTTACGTCTTACGCCGGATCGAAGGACGGCCTGAGGTGTTGTTGCTCAGACGTGTCGGCGACCCTCTGGACGGGGAGTGGTGCCAGGTGGCAGGTCGTTTGGAGGAAGGTGAAAAGGCCTGGGAGGGCGTTCTCAGGGAGCTAAAGGAAGAAACCGCGCTCGTGCCGGACCGGTTCTATTCGGGTGACATTTGCGAGCAGTTTTATAATGCCTTCGCGGATGTCATCACCTTGATACCGGTCTTTGTCGCTTGGATCGACAAGCCTCAGGACATCGTCTTGAACGAAGAGCACTCCGACTTTGGCTGGTTTGAACTGGAAGAAGCCCTGACACGGTTGCCGTTCCATAGTCAGCGCCAGACACTGCAGACCGTATGGCAGGGATTCGTGCACGATGAGCCGACGAAACATTTAGCCATCCCGCTTCCGTGACGGAACACTGATTGTTGCGCGACAAGCCGGTTAAAAGTCACGAGATTTCAATCCTATGACAGGGCTTGCTCTGCTGGGCTTTTCAAGCCAACCTGCGCCTAAATTGTCATCGCATTTTCAGGCGGATTGAACCCCTATGGCACTGGTTGATGAGAGCATTCACGGCAATGCTTATTTCGCGGATTTTGAGGCCTTCAAGCACGAGAGCGAGGAAAAGGTCCTCAAGAATCTGCTGTCACATATTTCCCTAAATCGGTCGGTCCGGGAAACGATCGGCGCGCAGGCTGCCAGTATCGTCTCGCGCGCGCGGGCCAATAAGCAGGACCGAGGCACCCTTGATACATTTCTGCAGGAATTTGGCTTGTCGAACCAGGAAGGCATCGCGTTGATGTGCCTGGCCGAGGCACTGCTTCGGGTTCCTGACGCGGAAACCGCCGACCGATTGATTGCTGAAAAAATCAAATCCGGTAACTGGCAAAGCCACTCCGGCAAATCAGACTCGCTTTTGGTCAACGCCTCGACCTGGGGGCTGATGTTGACAGGGCGGGTGATCGAGCTGGCGCCAGAACTTCATCGCAACATGGGCGATTATATGCGCTCTCTGGTGTCAAAGTCCGGTGAGCCGGTGATTCGCGCGGCCATGATGCAGGCCATGCGCATTATGGGGGAGCAATTTGTATTGGGCCGCAGCATTGGCGGCGCCATGAAACGCGGGCAGAAACTGACCGGCAACATGCTTTATTCCTTTGATATGCTTGGCGAGGGCGCGCGCACGGACGAAGACGCATGTCGCTACCTGGAAAGCTATCACAACGCCATTGAAGAAATTGGCAAGCAGGCGGCAGGCAAGGGCGTTTATGACGGGCCCGGCATCTCGGTCAAAATATCAGCCTTACACCCGCGCTACCGCTTTGCGCAAAAGCAGCGCACCTTTGATGTGCTCTATGGACGTTTGCTCGAGCTTGCCAAACGCGCCGCCCATTACGACATCGGCTTTACCATTGATGCCGAAGAAGCCGATCGCCTGGCCTTTTCCCTCGATCTCCTTGAAGCTCTGGCCCATGCGCCTGAGCTCAACGGTTGGCAGGGTTTGGGGCTCGCTCTTCAAGCCTATCAAAAGCGCGCTTTCCACGTGGTCAACTGGCTTATCGAACTGTCTGAGCGCTCCGGGCGCCGATTGATGGTTCGCTTGGTCAAGGGCGCCTATTGGGACACGGAAATTAAATTCGCCCAGCAACATGGACTGATTGACTACCCGGTGTTCACGACCAAATCCGCGACCGACGTTTCTTATCTGGCCTGTGCCGAAAGGCTGCTGGCGCACCCGGTGGCGGTCTATCCACAGTTTGCGACCCATAACGCGCATACCCTTTCAGCCATTTTGCATTTAACCGGCGGCAACAAGGATTTTGAGTTTCAACGGCTCCACGGCATGGGCGACTTGCTCTACAAGTCCGCCTCCAAAGAGCATGGCGAAACGATTAGGTGCCGCGTCTATGCCCCGGTGGGCAGCCACGAGGATCTCCTACCTTATCTGGTACGCCGTCTTTTGGAGAACGGCGCCAATTCGTCATTTGTCCATTCTTTCCTCGACGATGAAGTGGACGTTGCAGAAGTGGTGAAAGATCCGCTGACCGCCTTTGACAGCGATCCCCATTGGCGCCATTCGCGCATTCCGCTGCCTGCCGACATTTATGGATCGGGACGTCGGAACGCCAAGGGGCTTGATATCGACGATGCGCAAACTGCGGCTCGGCTGGCCGAGGCCATTGACGGCGCCTACTGCGCTGAATGGCGTGCTGGCGTCGGCTCAGACGCACAAGCGGTTCTCAATCCGGCCAATCCGTCTCAGGCCGCGGGCGAGGTGGTGACCACGACCGAAGAAGAGGTTGAGAGCGCGGTCGGGAGGGCGGTCGCAGCTTTTGCGGCATGGAACGCAAAAGGCGGCGTGGCGCGCGCCGAGGTCTTGCGAAAATGTGCTGATGCGTTGGAAGACAATATGGCCGGCCTCATTGGTCTGCTGGCGAGAGAAGCCGGTAAGACCTGGCAGGACGGGGTCGACGAAGTGCGAGAGGCGGTCGACTTCTGCCGATATTATGCCGACGAAGCGGTCAAGCATTTTAGCCGGGGCGAAATGATGCCCGGACCAACAGGCGAAACCAATGAGCTGACCCTTGAGGGGCGCGGCGCCTTTGTTTGTATTGCGCCGTGGAATTTTCCCCTGGCCATTTTCACAGGGCAGATCATGGCGGCGCTGGCCGCTGGCAATACCGTGCTTGCCAAACCGGCCGAACAAACCCCGCTAATTGCTGCCGAGGCACTGCGTCTCTTTCAGGCGGCAGGCCTGCCCGGTGACGTTCTTCAGCTCTGCCTCGGCGACGGCGTGGTTGGTGCTACGCTTGTCGCCGACCCGCGTATTGCCGGCGTTGCTTTTACCGGGTCGACCGAAACGGCTCAAAAAATTAACCGCACCCTGGCGGCGCGAGATGGCGCGATAGTGCCACTCATTGCCGAGACCGGCGGCCTGAATGGCATGTTTGTCGATTCCACGGCCTTGATCGAGCAAGTCGTCGATGATGTGATTCGCTCTGCCTTCGGTTCGGCTGGCCAGAGATGTTCGGCCCTTCGCATTCTCTTTGTGCAGGAAGACATCGCCGACAAATTGATTCGTACCCTAAAGGGTGCGATGGATGCCTTGGTTGTCGGAGATCCGAAGGATCAGGCCACCGATGTCGGACCGATCATAGATCGTCCGGCGCTCGACATGCTCAATGCCCATATGTCGCGGATGGAGCGTGAGGCGATTGTTCTGAAGCAACTGGATCGTCCCGCTGGCGCGGCGACCTTCTTTGGACCCGCGCTAGTAGAGATCCCGTCCCTGGATTTGATGGAGCGGGAAACATTTGGCCCCATTCTTCATGTCTTGCGATTTGAACCGCGCCATCTGGACGCTTTGCTGAAACAGCTGCACGAAAAGAATTACGGATTGACCTTGGGGGTTCACTCACGACTTAAGTCATTTGCTGATCAGATATTTGTCCGCATGCCGGCGGGCAATACCTACATCAATCGAGACATGATTGGCGCCACGGTTGGCTGCCAGCCTTTTGGGGGCTGTGGCCTCTCGGGAACAGGCCCCAAGGCAGGAGGGCCACACTACCTTTACCGCTTTGCCACCGAACGGGTTCGGACCGAAAACATCACCGCGCAAGGGGGAAATGCTGCCCTTTTCTGCCTTGATCCGGGATCTGAAGATCCGAAATAGCCGTTTGGGGGCCCCGCTGAATTTGTCCGATTGGTCAGAAATGCGGGGCGTTAACGATAAAACCGTGACATAAAATCCTCTCTTTGCTGGATTCTGACTTGCGAGAGACCTCTGAAATACGCCTGCGATTGACTCGAACCGGTGCAGGTTTAGCATTGTGTTAACAACGGGCTATGGGAGTTATCTGCCCGTGAGGAAATGGATTTTCAAAACAAAAGAAGGGGCAATATCATGCCTAAAAAAGGACTGGGACGGCGATCCTTGTTGGCAGGAGCAGCATCTATTGTCGCGCTCTCAACTGTCATGGAGACATCGGCTTACGCTGTCTTTGATGAAATTAAAGTGACGGCGACACGCCGCGTTGAAAATATCCGCGACGTTCCGCTTTCCGTGGCCACCAAAAGCGGTGAATCGCTCGACACGCTCTTTGCGGGCGGTCAGGACATTCTCGCTCTGGCAGGCCGTATTCCGAGCTTGAATATTGAATCATCCAATGGTCGTGTTGCGCCGCGTTTCTATATCCGCGGCCTTGGCAACACCGACTTTGACCTGGCGGCTTCTCAGCCGGTTTCGGTCATCATGGATGATGTTGTTCTTGAAAACGTCGTGCTGAAGAGCTCGCCGATTTTCGACATCGAACAGGTCGAAGTTCTACGGGGCCCGCAAGGCACTCTGTTCGGACGTAACACCCCGGCGGGTATCGTCAAATTCACCACCGTTAAACCAAGCGCTGAAAGAAGCGGTTACCTGACCGGTGTCTACGGCGAATACAATACCTTTAATCTCGAAGGCGCCGTCGGTGGAGCCCTCAACGATGATGGTTCTGTAACAGGCCGTCTCTCTGTGCTCTATCAACACCGTGATGACTATATCGACAACTATGACTGGACAACCAATACGCCGATCGAAAAAGACGCCATGGGCGGTTTTGACGAACTGGCGGGTCGGGCCCAATTGTCGATTCAGGCTAATGACGACCTGAACATTTTGTTCAATGTTCATGCCCGCGATCTGGACGGCAATTCCGCGGCGATTTTCCGCGCCAACGTCTTTACGCCAGGTAGCAACGATCTGAATTCCAACTATGACCGCGACAAAGTCTACTTCGATGGCGGCAACAACAACCCGCAGTCCTATAAGGGCCAGGGTGGGTCAATGAACATTACCTGGGACGCCACCGACAATTTTACGGTGACCTCCATTACCGCATATGAAACCACCGACGGCTCCAGCCGTGGTGATATCGACGGCGGTCAGGATGATGGTCCGGGCTTCATTCCCTTCCCGTCAGATACGGAAGATGGGTTGACCTCTCTGGATCAATTCACCCAGGAATTCCGCGTCGCCAGCCAGAACACGGATGGGTATTCTTGGCAGTTCGGCTTTTTCTACTTTGACGGTGAATTCGACATCCTCACCGATGCCGGCTTCAACGCACAAAAAGTAACGCACACCAACGAAGCCTGGGCGATCTTCGGTCAGTATTCTCGCGACTTTGGCGATGAATGGACTGTTACCGGCGGTCTGCGCTTTACCGACGACGAAAAGGGCTTCAGTGCGGAAGGCTGGCCAGCTTACACGCTCAAGAAGACCGGTAATCACGTGGACTGGGATCTGACCGCCATGTGGCACATTGCCGATGAGCTTAATCTTTATGGCCGTGTTGCTTCCGGTTTCCGGGCTCCGTCTATTCAGGGCCGCGATGTGGTCTTCTTTGGGGCGCCTTCGGTTGCCGACTCTGAGACCATCATGTCTTACGAAATCGGTGCGAAATACGAAAACCCAAGCAGAACTTTCCGCATCAACGCGGCTGGTTACACCTACACCATTGATGACATTCAGCTCTCAGCTGTTGGTGGTGAGGCGAACCTCATTCAGCTCGTCAATGCCCGCCAGGTTCACGGCTATGGTTTTGAGTTCGATGCCGAATGGGCGCCGGTCGACAACTTTGTGATGACAGCGGGTGCAAGCTTGAATCACACGGAAATCGATGACGAAGATCTTCTGGTCGGTATTTGTGCGCAATGTACGGTAACAGACCCGGTTGTTGGTGGTTTTGCTGCCGTTGACGGTAATCCGCTGCCGCAAGCACCGGAATGGGTCTACAACATGACCGCGCGTTACGGCGTGCCGATGGGAGCTGATCACGAGCTCTTCTTCTTCACCGACTGGTATTACCAGACGGAAGTCAATCTCTTCCTCTACGAATCGGTTGAGTTCCAAACCGACGACCAGTACGAAGGCGGTCTGAAAATCGGTTATGCGCGTAACGACGGCTCTTATGAAGTGGCCCTCTTTGCCCGCAACATCACCGATGAAGATAACGTCAAAGGCGGGATCGACTTCAACAACAACACCGCTTATGTCAATGAGCCGCGTATCATCGGCCTCAGCGTGACGCTCCGTCGCTAATCGAACGGAAATCTCCACATTTGAGCCCGGGACCTTGAAAAGTCCCGGGCTTTTTTTTGGGCGAGTCTCATGACATACTCCGTGCAAATCAGGATGATTTGAGGGGATAAATCATGGCAGCTCCGACAGCTCAAAAGTCGACACATTGGTCTTCGCGTTTTACCTTTATCATGGCGGCGGTGGGCTCCGCGGTTGGTCTCGGCAATTTCTGGCGGTTTCCCTATCAGGCGGGGCAAAACGGCGGCGGCGCTTTCGTGCTGGTCTATCTGGTTTGTGTGCTGCTGATCGTGCTTCCCATATTGATTGGCGAACTGATGATTGGTCGACGCGGGCGCCTCTCGGCAATCGGGTCCATGCAGAAAGTAGCGGTTGAGGAAAAGGCCTCGCCCAAATGGACCATCGCCGGGTGGAACGGCATGATCGGTGCCTTGCTGATCCTTTCTTTTTATTCGGTCATTGCGGGTTGGTTCATTGACTACATTCCCGCTATCTTGTCCGGTGAGTTTGAGGGCATCGACAGCCAGGGTGCAGGATTGCTCTTTGGCGACACACTTGCTGACGTGAACAAGCTTATCATCGGCCATTCCGTCTTTATGGCGCTGACGGTATTCATCGTTGTGTTGGGCCTTAAGAACGGTATCGAAAAAGCGGTCAATATTCTTATGCCGCTGTTTTTTGTGCTCTTGGTCGCTCTTACAATATTCTCCGCCTTTATTGGAGATTTCGCGGCGGGCTGGCGCTTCCTTTTTACATTTGATCTGTCAAAGATTACGGGCGCGGTTGTCTTGTCGGCCTTGGGACAGGCCTTTTTCTCTGTCGGTGTAGGCGGCGCCATCATGCTCACCTACGGTGCCTATCTGGAACGCGACACGCATATTCCCGGCTCCGCGTTGATCATTGCCTTGTCAGATACAGCGGTGGCCATCATCGCGGGACTTTTGATTTTTCCCCTGGTCTTCGGCTTTAACCTCAATCCAGGCGAAGGGCCCGGCCTGATCTTCGTCACGCTTCCCATCGCCTTTGGTCAAATGCCCTTGGGCAACCTCATTGGCGCGGCCTTTTTTGTACTGGCCTTGGTTGCGGCCATCACCTCATCGATTTCCATGCTGGAGATTCTCGCCTCCTGGGTCGAGGAGCGCAGTCGCTGGGGCCGGAAAACGGGAGTGGTTGTCGGGGGATTCCTGGTTTGGGCCGTTGGCCTACTAACCGTCTTTTCCTTCAATATCTGGTCAGATATTCATCCCCTTGGGCGATTTTCCACATTCCAGGGCATGACAATCTTTGACCTGATCGACTTTGTAACCGGCAAATTCATGCTGCCCTTTGGCGGGCTGTTGATCGCGCTGTTTGCCGGCTGGATCATGACGCGGCAATCCTCACGAGACGAATTGCCGGCCATGTCGGATTTAACCTTCCTGATTTGGCGCATTCTTGTGCGCTATCTGGCGCCGGTCGCCGTGGCGGTTATTCTGCTTTACGAAACCGGCCCGCTGAAGGTTCTGTTCGGTTAGTCGGCGGACAGGAGTGTGCGCCCGTCCTCGGTGATGGGCCAGTAGGGGTTATAGGCCACCTCCCAACGGTGGCCGTCCGGATCGGCGAAATAACCTGAATAACCGCCCCAGAAGACCTCTTCGGCGGCTTTCACCAGCTGGCCGCCTGCTTTGACCGCTTGGTCGAGGAGATCGTCAACGGCTTCCTTGCTTGTCACATTATGGGCGAGCGCCATGCCGCCAAATCCGCTACCGCGTGCCCCGCCGGAAGCCTCATCGGCGAGCATTTGCGCATCATAAAGGCCAAGGACGAAGCCATTGAGCTGAAAAAAGGCAATAACCCCTTTCTCTCCGCCATTTTGCTGCCAGCCGAGCCCCTCCGTATAAAAGCGGGTAGACCGGTCCAGATCGTCTACCCCTAGGGTAACAGCGCTTATTCTTTGGTCCATGGGTGTGCCTCGTGTCTTGAAGGGATTGGGGAGCCGTAGGTTGGACCAGGCTAAGACGTTTGACGCTGTGACGCAATTCTTGCCCTCATGCCCCCGATGCGCTAGGAAAGCCCGGATTTTCAAGCGAATATCGGCCCACAAGACAGAAAAATGAACAAGAAAAAGAAGACATTTCGCCCCAAGGCCCGTGTGCCCAAGGGGCTCCAGGACGAACGGGCAACCGACGTCGTTCAGCAACGCCAGATGCTGGACGCCATTCGTCATGTCTTCGAGCTTTATGGTTTTGACGCCCTGCAAACTTCGGCGCTGGAATATGCCGATGCGCTGGGCAAATTTCTGCCCGATGCGGACCGGCCCAATGAGGGTGTTTTCTCCTTCCAGGACGATGACGAGCAGTGGCTCTCCCTGCGCTATGATTTGACTGCGCCGCTCGCCCGTTTTGTAGCGCAAAACTATGATGCGCTCCCCAAGCCGTTCCGCCGCTATCAGGAAGGGCCGGTTTGGCGAAATGAAAAGCCGGGCCCGGGCCGTTTCCGCCAGTTCACCCAATTCGATGCTGACACCGTTGGCGCCGCGGGCATGACCGCGGACGCCGAGATGTGCTGCTTGATGTCGGATATCATGGAAAACCTCGGCATCGCGCGTGATGACTACGAAGTGCGTGTCAACAACCGCAAGATCCTTGATGGAGTTCTTGAAACCATCGGCCTCAATCTTTCAGACGCGGAGGGCCAGGGCCAGCGCCTGACGGTTTTGCGCGCCATCGACAAGTTGGATCGACTGGGAATTGAAGGGGTGACCCTGCTCCTCGGCAAAGGCCGGAAAGACGAGTCCGGCGACTTCACCAAGGGCGCCGAACTGTCGGACGCGCAAATAGCCGGTGTTGTTGCTTTTTTGGAAGTCAAGGGCGCCAGCCGAAGCGCCATCTGTGACGCTCTGGCACCGGTTGTGGGTGACAGTCAAACCGGTCTTGAAGGCGTGGCGGAGCTGCGCGAAATCGATGAACTCCTCACCGCCGCAGGTTACGGCGATGACCGCGTGGTTTTTGATCCGGGCATTGTGCGCGGCCTTGAATATTACACCGGCCCGGTTTGGGAAATCGAACTGACCTTTGAAACCACCAACGAAGAAGGTCAGCAGGTGCGGTTCGGCTCCGTCGGCTCCGGCGGTCGCTACGACGGTCTGGTCGAACGCTTTAAAGGCGTCAAGGTGCCAGCCACCGGTTGCTCAATCGGTGTCAGCCGTTTGTTTGCGGCCTTGCGTGCCCTCGGGCGTCTGGACGACGCCGAAGGTTTTGGCCCTGTTGTTGTTCTGGTTATGGACCGCGAGGATATCAAATCCTACCAGGCGATGGTTCAGGAGCTGCGGGCCGCGGGCATTCGCTCCGAACTTTATCTTGGCGAAAGCGGTATGCGGGCGCAGGTCAAATATGCAGACAAACGCCGCGCGCCGCTGGTGGTTATTCAGGGTGAAGATGAAAAGACTGCGGGCGAAGTTACCTTGAAAGACATGGTGCTCGGCTCTGAAATGTCCAAAACCATTGAGGACAACAAAGCGTGGCGGGAAGATCAGCCTGCTCAGATTTCAGTGGCGCGCGCCGACCTCGTCCAGGGGGTTCAGTCGATCCTCTCGCGCTATCGTCTCGGGGCAGACAAATGAGTGCCGAGGCCGCGCGGCTGAGGGATCAGCGTGCGCTTGTGTCAGCGTCATTTGAGGCGGCCGGCTTTGAGCTTTGTGAAACCGATGTTCTACAACCGGCTGACCCCTTCCTGGAGCTTTCCGGCGAGGATATTCGTCGGCGTACTTATGTCTTTACGGATGCCTATGGTCGCGAGCTTTGTCTGCGTCCGGACCTCACCATTCCAACCGCTCTGCATTATCTTCAATCGCTTGCCGACGGCGCTGTTGAGGAGCGTCGATTCTATTACAATGGTCTGGCGTTCCGATGCCAGCGACCGGGCTTGCAGCGCCCCAATGAATTTCTCCAGCATGGGTTGGAAATTTTCGGCGGCGAAGATGTGGTAGCGCTCGATGTCGAGGTTTTCCGCGAAACCTGGGCGGCATGTCAGGCGGCAGGGGTGGCTCAGGTTGATGTCCGCCTCGGAGACCTTTCGCTGTTTTCAGATTTTATTTCGGAAATCGATATTGCGCCGCGTTGGAAGGAACGTTTGTCCCGCAGCTTTTGGCGGCCCAAAGAGTTTTCGCGGCTTCTGCATCATCTGGCGGACGAAGAGACCGAAACAACAGGGCTCCTGCGGATGCTCAGTCAATTGCCGCGCGCAGAGGCAGAAGATGCCCTCGCGGACCTGCTGGATCTTAAAGGCTCCGAACCGCAAGGCGGGCGCTCCGTGAGTGAAATAACTGAGCGCTTGCAGGCCAAGGCGCTTGATGCCATGGCGCCGCCCATCCCGCAGGATGTGGTCGAGCTAATTGATCAGTATCTGGCGATCGCCGGTCCGGCAGAAGACGTAGTTGAACGCATTCGTGGGCTCTTTGAAACGGCGCGTTTAAAAGTACCAGCCTCTGTTGATGCTTTGGCCGCCCGGATAAAAGCGATCAAGGCTCTTGGAATCGATGTCCGACGGATCCGTTTTGCCACGGAGTTTGGTCGCAATCTGGAATACTACACGGGCTTTGTATTTGAACTGACCGCGCCAGAGCTCGGGACCGACAGTCAGATTGCAGGGGGCGGGCGCTATGACCGCTTGCTGCGTGCGCTCGGCGCCTCAATCGATATTCCCGCGGTTGGTGCCATGATCCGAGCCGACCGTCTGGCAGCCGTCACAGACGGGAAAGGGCGCGCGCAATGAGCAATCTTATCCTCGCCATTCCCTCCAAGGGCCGTCTGATGGAAGCAACGGCGGAATTTTTTGCCAAGTCGGGCATGAAGATTTCTCATGCGGAGGGTGCCCGAAACTACACCGGCCAAATTTCTGGTGTGGGCGATGTGGAAGTGCGGTTTATGTCCGCCGGTGAAATTGCCGGTAGTCTCATTGCCGGTGATGTGCACATGGGGGTCACAGGGCGAGATTTGCTGCACGAGCAGGCGCCTGTACCAGGTGATTTTGTTCAGTTTTTGACAGCTCTTGGCTTTGGTCACGCACGCGTGATTGTTGCCGTTCCAGATGCCTGGATGGATGTGGAAAACATGCGGGATCTGGGTGAAGTCTGTGAGGATTTCCGAGCGCGGCATCATCGACCTTTGCGGGTTGCAACCAAATATTTTGGTTTAACACGAGCCTTCTTTGCCGAGCACGGCATTATCGATTATCGCATTGTCGAGAGCCTGGGTGCGACCGAAGGGGCGCCCGCTGCCGGTACCGCTGAAACCATTGTCGATATTACCTCCACAGGCGCTACGCTTGTGGCCAATCGTTTAAAGGTACTGGCTGATGGCGAAATCCTGAATTCGGAAGCCTTCCTGACTGCCTCGCGGGTGGCAAATTGGGATGACACAACGACAGCCGCCGCGCGGTCGATTCTTGATCATGTGATTGCCCGTCAACGCGCAGAGAACAAACAAGAGATGCGGGCGGACATCTGCGAACTGTCACCGGAGGGCCGCCAGTTCCTGATTGAAGATGCACGGGTCGAAATGCCTTTTGGGGGACCCTCGCAAGGAGATACCGAGCTTGTCATGCATGTGGCGCGCAAATATGTGCATGATCTGTCAAGTGAGCTGCGTGACTTTGGTTGCCGCAGTATCTCGGTGCGCGATCTGGACTATATTTTTACGGGCGATAACCCGCTCTTTGCTGACCTGGCGGCCGCTCTCGCGCGCGACTAATTCTTGTCCGCCAAGGTGTCCTGCTGATGGCTGTCGAGGTCGGCCTCAAGACCATCCAGATAATCTTCCAGACCGTCCTCAAGAGACCTCGTGAAGAAGAGGCTGAGCCGGAAAATCGGGACCTGCCAGGTTCCGTTGTTGATACGCGTTTCATTCAGCACATGAACAGCGGTCTTGCCTTCCCGATCCCCTAGGCGAATGGTGATCGTGGCATACATGGGAACCTGGCTATCGCGCGCCTCGCGTCTGAGCACCGTATTGCGCTCGCTTTCCAGATCTCGCACGGTGATCTGCGAAGCACCAATGTCTTCGACCCAGACTTTGGTATTGCCGCCTTCTTCAAGCGGAATGATTTTTTGCGCCATGCGGCCCGTCACCGGGTTGTCCTGATAGTCATTGATCGCGGCCCAGACGTCACTACGCGGCGCGTCAATCACACGGCTCACATTGGCCTGATAGGACGCGGGTAAAAACAACCCCAGGGCATATCCCGCAATCAGAAAAAGCAGGCCGACACCCAAGCCAATCCCAAACCACCTCATGGACTCTCTCCTCGCGTTGGCGACCGGACAGTTTTAAAAAAACCAAGTCAAAGGAAGGTGATCAAGCGACCCACATCATCTTCGTTCTGATAGGGAGAAAATCCTATGCGTAAACGGTTGCCGCGGCAATCAGTGATTGCGTTTTGCGTCATCAATGTGTTTTGCAGGTCACTGGCGGAATCGGTCTCAAAAGTGAGGAATCGTGCCGAAAATTGCCGGTCAGGAAGGTCGATCAATGTGTCTGCACGCAAAAGCATGGACCTGCCCGAGGAGAGGTTCTCCAGAAAAAATTTCTGCAAGGACACCGATGATTGCCAAAGGGAAAGCGGCGATTCGCCAATTTCAAGCAACCAGTCCTGTACCGCATTAAGCCGATAAAGCCCGATCGGGTCATAGGTGGCGCCCTTAAAGCGCTGGGCGTCCTCAGCGTAAGGAACCTGAGAGCTGCGTGCCTGCGCCAACCTGCCAAAGGCGGCGTACCAGCCTGTATTGACCGGCGCGGGGCCATATCCAGGCGGGCAGTGCATGAAACAAACCCCTTCACCGGCCATGGCGTATTTGTAGCCCCCCGCGAGATAAAAACACCGCCCGGCTATGGATGACAGGTCAACCGGCATGGCCATGAAGCTATGGTAGCCGTCAATCGCGATAAAAGTTTCTTGAGAAGGTGTGGCTGCAATCAGTTGTTCAATTCCATCAAAGACAAAACCGGAATCAAAGAAAACGTGACTGACATAGATAAGGTCAAAATCGCCCTTGGCGGCTTCATCCGCCAGGCGGTCGGAAAAAGTCTCATAAGGCGCACAGTCGACATAAGAAACCGTCGCCTGCTTGGCTTCCGCCAGACGCAGCAATTGCCGGTTGAGAGAGTGAAATTCGCTTGATGTGGTCAGCACCCGCACGGGCCCCTTTTCAAAACAGGACAGAAGCCGCAGAAGAAATTCGTGGGTGTTTTGTCCAAAGACAATGGAGTCGGGGGAGGGCAGATTGAGGAGCCGGGCAATGTGCGCCTTGGCTTTGTTTTCCTGCGCCGGTACGACCGTCTCCCATTTTTGATCAAGCCAGGTCGCCGCATCTGTCCAAGCCCGGCTATGAGCCTCAAAGGTTACATCCGGCCAGGGGTGATGGCTGTGCGCTGCAAAATGCAAGGGCGCGTCCGGCCGATCAAAAGTGCGTTTGAAGTGCTCTTTCAGACAGGTCATGGGTTTTGGCTCTTATTTTGCTGAGTATTGATAGCGCATCGCCGATTGCACAGTCGTCGGAAGGGGCGGTAGAGCTGACCGCGGAATGAGATAGGTCGTAAGCGCGAAAAGGTCGCCGAAAATCCGGTAACGGGTCGCGGTCTCCGCTAGGTATCCGTGGCCTGATGAACCACCTGTCCCCACCTTGGCGCCAATCATGCGTTGCACCAGAAGCGCATGCCGGTGGCGCCAGGCGGCCATGAGTTCATCAATATCCATGAGAAGGCTCAAAAGCTGGAAGGGCAGATGGGCCGCCGGTTCGTCGCGGTAAAGATTGATAAAGAGCGCCGACCGCAGAGCCTTGGCCGAGAAACGCCATCCATTTTCAGCGGCATGGACGTCGAGGATCTGTGTAAGCGTTTCTTCTGACGCATCAAAGGCGGCGTGTTGGCGTTGCTTGTCCTCGTCTGTCAGGCTCTTGTTGTTTTGCACAATGGCCCGTTCATTGTCGAACATGGCTGCCACTGCCTTGCGATAGGCTTCCGCGAAGTCATAATCCTCCATCACCAGGAAGGGTGTTCGCGCGAGCCAGGCATCAATACGATCGAGGAGCGAGGCCTCTTTCGCAAGGTTGAGCAGGATGGTCTGCTCGTCAAGGCGCAGTTTTTTCTCAAAAGGCTGCCCGTCAAACGCGATGCGATCTTCCGGGCGCAATCCGAGGCGCGTTTCGATCAGTCGCCACTGAAAGCTTTGAAAGCCCGAGGCCGGTACAAGAAGATCGCGAAAGTCAAGAAAATCAAGCGGCGTCATGGTCTCCAGAATATCGACCTGACTCACCAGAACTTTCAGGATTTCGACGACCCGCCCAAGTCCGTGAACCGCGTCAGATAAAAAGGCGTCATCCATCTGGTCGCCGGAAAAAGTGTTTTCGACAAGATCGAGCTCGTGCAAAATCTGTTTAAACCACAGCTCATAGGTCTGGTGGATAATGATGAACAGAAGTTCGTCGCGCGCGGGCGCGCCAAGCTTATCGCTTTCCGGGGCCTGAGCAGACAGCAACCGGTCCAGCTGCAGATAATCAGGATAATCGACCATGTTAAAATTGGGCTCCTTGGGTCTTGCGAGTCGGGCCCCGAGACTGCCACAGGCAGGGTTAAAAACCCAGGTGAAGCGTGCGTTTTTTGAGGGCTTGCGGCAGGGCGGGGCTTTGGACCACAATACCGCCAACTTTGCCTGCAAGGCTAGACAGGACCATAAAGGTCTGTGGTGACATTTTCAGTCGAGAGTATGACATGACAAATTTGAGTTACGGGATGAGAGCAATTGGTCTCGCGGTTGGGTTCCTTGTCTGGACAGGCACGGCGGCCCTGGCATTGCCGCGCCCTGTCAATGTGGGCGATGTCGGCTATGTACGCGCGCCCCAGGATGTTTTTACGGAAAAGGATTTCTTCAGCTATGCCGACCGGCGGCTCTACAACATTAAGGAGCCTTCTTTGTGGGTAAAATCCCGCGATCCCAATACTCGGCTTTTCAGATTTCTGTTCCTGTCAGCTGACCGCAATGGTTTGGCCATTCGAGTTGAATTTGCCGGACCTGAAAAAGCGCGTCTGATTTGGAAAACTTTCGATGGTCTTCAGACCGATGATTGGGGCCAAGTCATCGATGAGGGCGAGCTGGAACTGACGGTCGAGCAAATGAACCTTTTCGACTATGAACTCAATCGTTTGAATTTTTGGTTTCTGGAACGAGATCAGCAAGGCGCCAAGGACACCGGTGATCTCTGGCTATTGGAAGGCGCCGAGTACGGCAAATATCATGCGGTTCCGCGTATCGCGCCATCGGAGGGCCTCCTCTACAATTTCGAAACCTTCCTGGTGCGCTTTGCGGGTTTGGACGAGGCGCTGGTTGTGCGGGGCCGCCCGGTTGCGGCAAAAGAAACACCTGAGGTGACGGAGCAGTGAGGAAGGCGTGGATCACCCGATCCCGATTGCTAGGTGCCTGGGTAGGAGGAGTTCTATTATTGGCGATGGGTTGTTCTGAAAATCCTGAACCGGTCAACTTTGACAGCCTGTGGAATTATTCAGAACCGGTGTCGACCCGGGACGCTTTCTTACAGCTCGCCAATGAAGGCGGCGAAGCCTATCAGCTGGAACTGAAGACCCAGATTGCGCGGACCTATTCCCTCGAGCGGGATTTTGCGTCTGCCCACGCCACCCTTGATGGGGTTGAGCCGCGCCTCGGACGTTATCCACGGGTCGATATTCGTTATCATCTGGAGCGCGGGCGGGCTTTTAACTCTGCCGGTGACAAAGAAAAAGCCGTCAGTGAGTTTCTGCTGGCTTATGACCTGGGTCTTGCCGTCGGTGAGGATTACCACACCATTGATGCCGCTCATATGCTGGCCATTGTGGCTGCAAAGGCTCAAGAACGAGAAAAATGGACCTTAACCGGCCTTGATCTGGCAGAGCAGGCGGATGATCCGCGCGCCCGCGGCTGGGGTGGGGCGCTTGCCAATAATCTGGGGTGGGACAAATTCGATGCGGGCGATTATGACGCGGCCCTTGATTTGTTTGAGCGCTCCCGCCGCGCCTATGAAGAACAGGGCCGGGAGACCAACGAACGCATTGCCCGCTGGTCCAAGGCGCGGGTTTGGCGCGCTCAAGGTTTGCTCGATGAGGCTTTGGCGGAGCAGCTTCGCCAGGAGGCTGAATATGTAGCGGCAGGCGCAGTGGACGGTTATGTCTTTGAGGAGCTTGGCGAGCTCTATCTTGCCAAAGGCGATACCGACAAGGCAAAGTCATACTTTGCCCGCGCCTATCAGGAACTTTCAAAGGAGAGCTGGCTCATGGAAAGCGAGCCAGAGCGCATGGCGCGTTTGAAAGAAATGGGCGGACTCTAAGCCTCAAATGTATACCCCTTGTCAGAACGAGGGTCCGTTTCATGCTAGCCTTCGAAGCTGTGCTGCAATAGCATTTGTAGTGGGATTGGGGGGTATGTGTATGTTGAACACCATCAAAGATTTATGGCAACGGACGCTTGTCGCGCTCGGCCCGAGCATTGCCGGGTGGAAAGGTGCAACGCGTGCCCTTTGGTTGCTTTGGGCCGGTCTCATTTTGATGTTGTTGGTGACGGATATCTGGGCGAAAGGGTCCACCAGTCGTCTGATCGGCTTTGGCGCTTTTGTTGTCGCCATGGCAGTCATCAGTTTTGTGACGGCGATGGCGCTGCGGATCATCAGCGCAATCAGGCCATCCTATCGTACTGCCTTTTTATTCGCGCTCCTGCCCTCAACCTTGCTTGGGTTGCTGGTGGGCGGTATGCCCGGCGGATTGTTCTTTGCGCTTTATCTCATTTTGACAGTGAGTTTTCTATTTGGTTCCTGGGCCGCTTTGCGAAACGGTCAAGGTCAGCTGTCGCGCATTTATACCTTTGTGTTTCTGGCCGCCGGAGCGGCCATGGCAGCCGGGCTGATCTACATGGCGATGAAGCCGGTCGAGCCCTTAAACCCCACGCTTGAAAACTACACGCTGGAAGATTTGACCCTGCCTCTCGCAGACCCGGGGGCCAAGGGGTCCTATGCCGTGAGCACTTTTACGTATGGCAGCGGTGAGGATCGCCATCGGCCTGAATATGCCGAAGGAGTCCGCTTTAAGACTCAAGCCATTGATGGGTCGAAGCTTATCGACGACTGGGACAAGTTGATCGGATGGAACCGAAGCCGTTACTGGGGTTTTGATGCGACCGAACTACCGCTCCAGGCTCGCGTTTGGATGCCCGAAGGCGAAGGCCCGTTCCCATTGGTTCTCATTGTGCACGGCAATCATTCCATGGAGGATTTCTCTGATCCCGGCTACGGCTACCTCGGCGAACATTTGGCGAGCCTGGGTTATATCTTCGTTTCCGTCGATGAGAATTTCCTAAATGGCTCAACCGCCGACATGATCGATCCGATCAAAGGCGGGATTAGTGAGGAAAACGATGCCCGCGGCTGGATGCTGCTCGAACATTTCAAGCTCTGGCAGACGTGGGCCGGGGACCCGGACCACCCGCTATTTGGCAAGGTCGATATGGGGTCTCTGGGCGTCATGGGGCATTCGCGCGGCGGCGAGGCGGTTGCCGTTGCCGCAGCCTTTAACAATCTCGATTACTATCCCGATGATGCGACGCTCGCCTTTGATTATTATTTCAACATTGGCGCCTTTATCGCCATTTCGCCCATCGACGGCCAGTATCACCCGCGCGAGGACCAGACACGCCTGAAGGACATCAATTATTTCGTCATCCATGGGGCCATGGATGGTGATGTCAGCTCCTTCACAGGCGCATCGCAATATTCACGTATTGAATTTTCGCCGGGCAGCGCTAACACGAAAGCCAGCCTCTATGTGGCGGGCGCCAATCATGGTCAGTTCAATAGCAGCTGGGGCATCTATGATACCGGCCTGCCCTATGGCTGGCTTCTCAATACCCGCGACATCATGTCTGTCGAAAGCCAGGAGAAAATTGCCAGGGTTTATTTTACGGCTTTTCTCGAGGCGATGCTCAACGGCAAAAAAGAATATCTGCCACTCTTTGCTGACGCCCGTTACGGAGCGGCCTGGCTTCCTGACAATTACTACATCAACAATATCAAACGCGGAGAGGCGCATCTCCTGGCGACCTTTGATGAGGACTTAGACCCGGGAACCGGTGGGGGAGAGGGCGTCAGAATAATGGGTGCGCGCTTAACAAAATGGCGCGAGAGTTTGCCAAATCTCAAATGGAACCCGCTTGATTCGATGGTCGCGGTCGTGGCCTGGGACCAGAAGGTTGAGACAGAACCTGGCGAATTTGAAGTCTCATGGTCTCAGGGATTTTTGCCCCTGGATGAAAGCATGAGCCTCATTTTCAGCGCCAGCGCGCTGAATGAAGGCACCAAGCCCAAGGACTGGGAGGCGCCGGAGGAGAGTGCGGAAGCAAAGCCTGACGCGACCCAAGACGACGAATCCGAAAAGCCCCTCGATTGGTCTATTGTGGCGACCGATGCAGCGGGGCAAACCGCTACCCTAAAGCTTTCTGACGACAAGCCCTTGCATCCGCAGCTTAAATCTCAAACCAGCCGCCTGCCGTTGTTTTCCTCCAACAAATCGTCTGAAGTTGTGATGCAGCGGTTTGCGCTGCCGCTGGCAGGATTTGCGAAGGTCAACGATGCATTTGATCCTTCGACCTTGGTGTCGATCCGCTTCGTTTTTGATCAATCGCCTTCCGGGGTCATAGCCCTCGACGACATTGGGTTTGAATTAACAACAACCTCAGGCTATTCCAATGTGCTTGAGGACTAAGAAAAAGTGGTCTTAGCCACATATTTTTGTAGGTACTGGGCGGCGGCAGTATAACTTGCGAAGGTCATTGACTCCGATCTGTTCCGTCGGCCATTTTTTAGTAGATCGAACGTGAAAGGTGAGTTTTGGGAAATTCTGATTTCGTATTTCACCCCGTTTTTTGTGCAGGTCCAAGAATTTACCGACCTATGTGCCCAATCAAAATCAATAGAAAGTTTCTCAAGTTTTTGGCGGAAATCAACCATTCTGCTAAATCTTTTTGATATGTCGGGATTTATCGCTCTATTGATAATTCGCCTAATTTTGGATGGCACAAAATCTCGATAACCGACTTTAGTTGCTAAAGTGCCAGCCCGAATATGGTTCAAATAGTCTGGGATCGATTTCGAACGAGAGTTCCAGTCACCGTATTGATTGGCTAAACGAAATAGGGTCATCCCTGCTGCAAAGACATCTGAGGCGATTGAGGTGCCGCCACCATTTGCGACCTCGGGCGCGCTATGCGTTCGGTATGATTGAGATGACCCATATGAGTTTCCGCTCAGCATTGTGGCTAAACCAAAATCAGAAATTTTTGCACCACCGCCAGAAATCAAAATGTTTCCTGGTTTGATGTCGCGATGCAAGATGCCCTGCCGATGGGCATTTTCAATACCGTAGGTCACATCAGTCATATAACGAATGTATTTCGAAGCCCGCACAAATCCTTTCTCCATTGCGGCTTGGACGGACCCCTTTGGTAGGTACTCCATATCAATAATGGCTTTGAGGTCACCACCAACCATTTCAGCATTTGCCTCATTGACCCGAACTACATTCTGGTGTTCACATTTTTTGAGGAACTGGGCTTCGTCGAGTTTAGAAATGAAATCTGCTGGGTCTGATACGTCTAATATTTTGATGGCCTTCTGGCAGTCAAGGGCCATATCATGCGCGTGGTATACAGCTCCAAAATGACCAGAACCAAGAAAATTGATTATTTGATATTTCCCGACGGTCGATCCAATAGAGAAAATTGGCATAAATCTAGACCTTCAATGATAACCACGCGCAAAGCGTGGCAGCCTTTTGCGATTTGTCCCAGTAGGGTGTTAGATTTCCGAATTGCGTATCACAAAGCGTGTAAAGGTCGGTATTCGGGGGGTGGCCAAAACGGCTTGGGTTAAGAAGCCTCGAAGTCCACTCCTTGGTGACGATTTGTTTGTCGAAGGCTGTCAATTGCAAAACGCTACATGGAAAGATCAAATTCCTCATCTGATCGTTCGTACCATTTGACCCAAATCGGTAACTGAGTTGATCAGGATTAAATTGGTCGATTAATTCTAGAAAATTTTTCCGGTACCAATCCATTTTTTCAGATGTCGGTAAATCCGAGTTATGGAGTCGTCGATCGTACTGGATTTGCCTGGGGTTTTGAAAAGTACCTTCCAGTACAGAGAATCTCAACTGTCCTTTACCAAAATTAAATCCAATTACGCGCATTTCAAATACCTCCTTTAGGAGAGAAGTGTGACGTTTGATAGCATAGTTAGTATAAAGCAAAAACCCCGGGGTGATTGCTCACCCCGGGGCTCTCCATTTTCAGTCTGAGCTAATTGGGCTTACATCATGCCGCCCATGCCGCCCATGTCCGGCATTGCCGGGCCATGTGAGTGATCTTGCGGGGCATCTGCAATCATCGCCTCGGTGGTGATCAGAAGACCAGCAACGGAAGCAGCATCTTGCAGAGCGGTGCGCACAACCTTCACCGGATCGATGATACCGGCTTCAATCATGTCCACATAAACTTCTGTTTGGGCGTTGAACCCATAAGTCAGGGACTTTTGCTCAAGCAGCTTGCCAACAACGATGGAGCCTTCAACGCCAGCGTTTTCAACGATCTGGCGAACAGGCGCCTGCAGGGCCCGGCGCACGATGTTGATACCAGCTTCTTGGTCAGCATTGTCGCCTTTGACGTTTTTCAGAACGCGGGTGGCGTGGAGCAGGGCAACACCGCCGCCCGGCACAATGCCTTCTTCCACCGCAGCGCGGGTCGCATTGAGCGCGTCATCGACACGGTCCTTGCGTTCCTTCACTTCGATTTCAGTAGCGCCGCCGACCTTCAGAACAGCAACACCGCCAGCGAGTTTCGCCAGACGCTCTTGCAGCTTTTCACGGTCGTAGTCAGAAGAGGTTTCGTCGATTTGTTTGCGGATTTGACCCACGCGCGCTTTGATCTCAGCTTTCTTGCCAGAGCCATCAACGATGGTGGTGTCGTCTTTGGTGATGCGCACGCGCTTTGCGGTGCCCAGCATGTCGAGAGACACGTTTTCCAGCTTGATGCCGAGGTCTTCAGAAACAACCTGACCGCCAGTCAGGATCGCGATGTCTTCCAACATGGCCTTGCGGCGATCGCCGAAGCCCGGTGCTTTAACAGCAGCGATTTTGAGGCCGCCGCGCAGCTTGTTAACAACGAGGGTTGCCAGCGCTTCGCCTTCGATGTCTTCAGCAATGATCAAGAGCGGGCGGGAAGACTGAACAACAGCTTCCAGGATCGGCAACATGCTTTGCAGGTTGGAGAGCTTCTTCTCGTGCAGGAGAATGAAGGGATCGTCCAGTTCTGCAACCATCTTGTCGGAGTTGGTGATGAAGTAAGGCGACAGGTAGCCGCGGTCAAACTGCATGCCTTCAACGACTTCCAGTTCTGACTCAAGGCTCTTGGCTTCTTCAACGGTGATCACACCTTCGTTGCCAACCTTTTGCATGGCTTCGGCAATGTCTTTGCCGATTTGCACTTCGCCGTTTGCAGAGATGGTGCCGACCTGTGCGATTTCCTCATTGGTCTTAACCTTCTTGGAACGCTTCTTCAGATCTTCGATGACAGCGGCAACCGCCACGTCGATACCCCGTTTCAGGTCCATCGGGTTCATGCCGGCAGCAACTGCCTTGGTGCCTTCGCGAACGATGGATTGGGCCAGAACGGTCGCGGAGGTGGTGCCATCGCCCGCGACATCATTGGTGCGGGAGGCAACTTCGCGCACCATTTGGGCGCCCATGTTTTCAAACTTGTCTTCGAGTTCGATTTCCTTGGCAACCGTCACACCGTCTTTCGTGGTGCGCGGGGCGCCGAAGCTCTTGTCGATGACAACATTACGGCCTTTCGGGCCGAGAGTAACTTTCACCGCATTGGCGAGAATGTCGACACCGGCGAGCATGCGCTCACGGGCATCGGCTGAGAATTTGACGTCTTTTGCGCTCATTGTTTCTTGTTCTCCTAAGAATTAGCGAGACATGAAAAAACCGCTTACCCC
>SBHG01000060.1 GCA_006226305.1 Alphaproteobacteria bacterium
GCGCACCATGACCTGGTGCTGGCGATTACCTCTCACGTGCCGCACCTCATTGCTTACAACATCGTGGGTACGGCGGCAGATCTTGAGGAAGTAACGCGCTCTGAAGTGGTGAAATATTCTGCCGGGGGGTTTCGGGACTTTACCC
Source organism: Alphaproteobacteria bacterium (assembly GCA_006226305.1). Taxonomy (GTDB): domain Bacteria; phylum Pseudomonadota; class Alphaproteobacteria; order M2410; family M2410; genus M2410. The sequence continues at coordinate 146 of SBHG01000060.1, forward strand.
GGATTGCCGCGTCGGATCCGACCATGTGGCGCGATGTTTTCCTCAACAACAAGGACGCAGTGCTGGAAATGCTCGGGCGCTTTGTGGAAGACCTCACGGCTCTGCAGCGGGCCATCCGCTGGGATGACGGAGATGCCCTCTTTAACCTCTTTACGCGGACGCGGGAAATTCGCCGAGGCATTGTGGAGGCGGGTCAGGAAACCGCGGAAGCGGATTTCGGTCGGCACCACGGCGCGTCTGAGACGCCGAAAGACTAAACGCGTTTACTGGATTTCAATTCCGAGGTCTTTGAGCTTAAAGAGCGGCAGGAAGTGGAACGATACTTCGCCGTGCTTGACCTTGAGAGGCAGATGAAGGGCGCCGTCTTCAGCTGGTTCGCCGGCAATTTCCAAGATGCCAAAGAGCGCGCCCGCGACAATGACGGCCATCGGGTCCATTTCACCTTCCTCTTCCAGGGCGCGGACCAGATCGCGGTGACCTTTCAAGGTCAAATCAAGCGTGCCGGAGGGTTGTCGGCCTTCTTTTGATTTCAGATCGCCGGTCAGGTTGACCGTCACCGGCTGCCAGTCGATGGACATTTCATGGAGGCGCAAGCTTTCAGCCTTGTCCGTCAGGCCGCGGCGCACGGTTTTTAGGCTGCCATTATGAAGGCCGGGCATTTCGTCCGAGGTGCGGGTGAAGTTGAGTGCCATGCGGGACAGTTGCTCTTTAAACCCATCGGGCGTTTCGCGGTCGCTGGTGATATCGCGGGCTTCAAAGACAAAATCATGGGCGATGGCGCCAGAGGTTTCGTCCTCCGCCGCGCGTACGCGGGAATGCACTTCCATATGGGCTATTTCCATATGGGTAATGTCGTCTTTCAGTTTGGCCGGGCGATAGTCGCCGATCTGGCTCACATCGACATTCAGGTCGGACAAGGCGGCATCGGCCTGGCGCACTTTGCCGCGATGAAGCATGAGGCTCATGCGCATTGAGCTACCCGTCATCTCATAGGCCTGACGGGCCAGGGGCCGTCCGACCGGACTTTCGCGTTCTTCAAGTTCAAGGGTCTGCGTGCCGAGGAATTCGAGAATGACATGACCGAAAGACCAGGCCTGTGAAATGACCCTCAGCTCTTGGCCGTGCCAGCGCGGGCGACGGTCTCCCTCGGCGACGAAGATTTCGGGTTCTTTCAAAGTGGCAACCAGGCGGTAAGGGTATCCCGTGACGCTGAGCGACTCCCAAGATACTTTAGTGCCTTCCCGCGCCTGATCGCTGGCCCAATCCTTGATGCCCTCTTCGATGCGGGACGCCATGTGGAACCAATAGAGTGTATAGAGCGCTACAAGGGTCAGCAGTGCCAGGCTTGGCCAGGCGACCTTGTTTTTCATGAGGATGTCTTTCACGGGGCCAATTGCTCTCCGGATTATGTGGGTTTCCGCGTCATTTCAATGGGACAATGGGGCTATCTTGTGGCGCGGCGCAAGGCCTTGTCGGCCTCTACGGTTTCGGCGCCGGTAAATCTGGCAAGACGCGTGAGCTCTTTGCGCAGGGCCTCTTCGCGGCTCGGCGTGGCTTTCGTGCCGTCTTCCCACCACAGCCCCTTCATCTCGAGGCACCCCTCCTTGCGGTGCACTTTAATGTCCGCGCGGCCGGTGAAACGATTTCCCTCCAGGATCGGCAAAACGTAGTAGCCGTACTGGCGTTCTCTTTCCGGCACAAATATCTCAATGCGATAGTCAAATCCAAAGAGGCGCTCCAGTCTCGTGCGGTCGCGAATGACCGGATCAAAGGGGCTCAGGAACCGCAAGGGCTTGGGCGGGTCGGCGAGGGCGTTTAGGTCATCTTCCAGCGACGCCAAGGCAACGGCTTTTCGCTTTTGCTTGTCCGCGCCGATAATTTCGACCTCTATGAGGTCGTCTTGATTGGCTTTGATCCATTGCGCCGCCTTGGGGCTCGTCACCGTGTCCCAAAAGCGGGCGATTTCACCGGCGGTGCCGACCCCGAGACGGGCCAATGCCGCGCGGCATTTCCAATCGAGAATTTCGGCATCGCTCAGGCCTTTGCACTGGCAATCCTCCGGGATCACCCGTTCCGCCAGATCGTAGACCTTTTGGAAGTTGTCGCGATGACAAACGGCCAGCGCACCGGTGCGCCAAAGATATTCAAGGGCGGTTTTGGAAGGTCCCCAACCCCACCAGGCTTCTTTGACGTGTCTCTCGTCTTCGAAGTCGCGGCTCTTGAGCGGGCCTTCCGTGCGTATGCGATCAAGCGTTTGTTTGATTACTTTGTTCGGTTCTGGCCCGAAGCGTTTTTTCCATCCAGCCTTGTGTAGGCTCTTTTGCGCGTTTTCAAAACGGGACTTCCAATAGGGATAGAACTCTGCCGGAATGTAGCAAGCATCGTGGGTCCAATGTTCAAAAAGGCGGCGCTCTTTAGCGTGGAGCTTGTGAAGTTGATCGCGCTCGTAACACTCCGAGCGGGAAAACAGGATCATGTGATGGGCGCGTTCCACCGTGTTGATGGTGTCGATCTGCACATAGCCCATCTGATGGATGAGGTCGTGGAGCGCGTCCTGGCTCAGCTTTCGGCGGCGCGGCGTCGCCAGACCCTGTTTGTTCAGGATCAGCGCCCGCGCTTGCCGATTGGACAGGGTGAGGGAGGCCACAAAGGCCTCAACTGCACTTGGAGTGACCGCAGGACATGCAGGTCTCGCAGCCTTCGACCTTGACGAGGCTCGGCATGGAACATTTAGGGCAGATCTTGCCTGGGGCGCCTTCGCCGACAGCTTTTTTCTTGGTGATATCCTGAAGCGGGGTTTCGCCTTCCTTGATAAAACCGATGGCACGCATGTGCTCTTCGATCACCTCACCAATGGCGGCCAGGAGCGAGGGCACATAGCGCCCGTTCATCCACTGGCCGCCGCGTGGATCAAAGACCGCTTTAAGCTCATCGACCACGAAGGTCACATCGCCGCCGCGGCGGAAGACCGCCGAGATCATGCGGGTGAGCGCAACGGTCCAGGCGTAGTGCTCCATGTTTTTGGAGTTGATGAATATCTCGAAGGGTCGCGCCCGGCCATCCTGCTCAATGTCGTTGATGGTGATGTAAATGGCATGGTCGCTTTCGGGCCAGCGAACCTTGTAGGTCGAGCCGCCCAGGGAGCCTGGCCGGTCGAGCGGCTGGGTCATATAGACGACCCCGCCCTTCGTGCCCGACTTGGCGGGCTTGGCCTCTTCTGCGGGCTTGGTCTCTTCAATCGACAGCACCGAGCCGGTGACCTCATTGGGGCGATAGGTGGTGCAGCCCTTGCAGCCGGTCTCATAGGCCTCCATGTAAACGTCCTTGAAGGCATCAAAGGAAATTTCTTCCGGCACATTGATGGTCTTGGATATCGACGAGTCGATATGCTTTTGCGCCGCGGCCTGTACGCGCACGTGATCATCCGGCGAAAGGGTCTGCGCGGTAACAAAATAGTCCGGCAGGTCATTGGGGTCGCCGCCCTGATCGAGATAGGCGCGGTAGGCATAATCAGAAACAGTTTCTTCCTGCCGCGTGCCGTCCGCCAGCAAGACCTTGCGCTTGTAGGAATAGGAAAAGACCGGCTCAATGCCGCTTGATACGTTGCCCGCGAAAAGCGAGATGGTGCCTGTGGGGGCGATGGAGGTCAAAAGCGCATTGCGAATGCCGTATTGGGCGATGGCTTCTTTCACATCCGCGTCCAGATGAGCGATGGTTTCGCCCGCGAGATAGGCTTCTCTATCGAAGAGCGGAAAGGCGCCTTTTTCTTCCGCCAATTTGGCGGAGGCCAGATAGGCGGCGCGCTCAATGGCAGACAGCCAAGTTTCAATTAGGGAGATGGATTCCTCAGAGCCATAGGTCGCCTGGCACATGATGAGTGCATCGGCGAGCCCTGTGACGCCGAGGCCGATGCGGCGCTTGGCGGCGGCTTCGCGGGCCTGGGCCTCCAGCGGGAAGCGGCTCACGTCCACCACGTTGTCCATCATGCGTACGGCGGTGGCGGTCAAGGCGGCGAGCGCCTCCATGTCGATGGCGGCCGTGTCGGTGAACGGGTCTTTGACAAGCCGCGCCAGATTGATCGAGCCCAAAAGACAGGCGCCATAAGGCGGCAAAGGCTGCTCGCCGCAAGGGTTGGTGGCGGCAATGGTCTCGCAGTAATTCAGATTGTTGGCCTTGTTGATGCGGTCGATAAAGATCACGCCGGGCTCGGCAAACTCGTAAGTCGAGTGCATGATCTTGTCCCAGAGATCGCGCGCCTTGACGGTCTTGAAGATTTTGCCGTCGAATACAAGGTTCCAATCCTTGTCGGCTTTGACCGCTTCCATGAAGGCGTCGGTGGCGAGCACGGAGAGATTAAACGCGCGCAAGCGGGCAGGATCGCGTTTGGCGGTGATGAAATCTTCAATGTCCGGGTGGTCGCAGCGCATGACCGCCATCATGGCGCCGCGGCGCGAGCCCGCCGACATGATGGTGCGGCACATGGAATCCCAGACATCCATGAAGGACAAGGGACCTGAGGCATCCGCGCCGACGCCTTTGACCAAGGCGCCTTTGGGGCGCAGGGTCGAAAAGTCATAACCGATGCCGCCCCCTTGCTGCATGGTGATGGCGGCTTCTTTCAAATTCTCGAAAATGCCTTCCATGTCATCGGGGATCGTGCCCATGACAAAGCAGTTAAAGAGCGTGACGGTGCGCTCGGTGCCCGCGCCAGCGATAATGCGGCCTGCGGGCAGGAACTTGTAGTCTGAAAGGGCGTCCCGGAATTTTTCGGTCCAGGCTGTGCGTTGGTCTTCTTTTTCATTTGCGGCGAGAGCAACGGCGACCCGGTTCCAGGTATCCTCAACGGTGCCATCAAGGGGCGTGCCGTCGGGGGCTTTGAACCGGTATTTCATGTCCCAGATCTGCGCGGCAATGCCGCCTGGTTGGTTCAAGGGGTCGCTCATGTCGTTCTCGTCAATTGGGGGCTTTCACAAGAGGCCCATTTTAGAGAGGCCCGGCGCGCCAGGCAACACAATGTTCTCCTTATGTTTCCATAAGAATGTTCACAGGTGGCGGCATTGTAACCGATTGAGGTTAATGGATTTTTTTAATTCATCCACAGGCTGTGGAACAAATGTTCTCAAAGCGTGTCAGTCTTTTCGCGCCGGCGTGTGTGCCAGGGCGTTCGAGGCTTCTTCGATGGCCGTTTCAAGCCGTTTTTCAAAATCACGGCGTTTCAGACCGGGTTCGATGGCGGGAAGGATTTCCAGGGTTATGACCCCGGGATGCTTGATGATGGTGCGTCGGGGCCAGCAAAGGCCGGAATTGGTGGCCACTGGAACGCAAGGCGCTTGGAGGCGCGTATAGAGGGCGGCGACGCCGGGTTTGTAGGCTGGCTCAGCCAAGGGCGCGCGGCGGGTGCCTTCCGGGAAAATGATGACGGTCTGACCACGGGCCAGGCGGGCCTCGGCCTGGGCCAGCATGGACTTGAGCGCCTTGGCGGCAGCGGCCCGGTCAACCTTGATCATGCCGGCCTTGGCGGAATACCAGCCGATGATGGGGATCCACATCAGCTCCCGTTTTAAAACAATGGCGGGGTCCTTGATGAGGGAGAAGAAGATTGCTGTTTCCCACATAGACTGATGCTTGGCGGCTATGAGTTTGGGGCTCTCGCCCAAATGCTCAAGACCCTTGAGTTCGTGGGTGATCTTGCAGAGAACGCGCAGCCCCCACCTTAAGGCATTGCCCCACAGCCGGATCCCGTGAACAACGGGCCATCGGTTTGGCCAGAGCAGCGTAGGCAGCCAGATGAGCCCCATGACCAATGTCACGACATAGACATAGATATTGAAGAGGAGAGATCTCAGAAAGGTCATCAACGCAAGGGCAAGTTAGATGTGAAGGGTCAGCGCCAGGACGCTCAATTTTGATTTAACCGGAAACGGGCATGGGCAACAAGATACTTGCCGTATTCAGTGACCAACAGACGGATCGCGCGAGGGCTGTGCCACCAACCGCTGCGTTGCAGACCCTTGGGAAAAACCGGATAGGCGATAATGGTCAGCCCGGCATCGGCATTCTTCATTTCCGCCAGGGAGCGCGGCATGTGATAATAGGCGGTGACAAGAATGATCTCATTGAAACCGTGATCGCGTGCCCAAGCGGCGGACTCAAGGGCATTGCCAATAGTGTTACGCGCGTCGGTGCCCAGGTCGACGCAGCAATCGAATTTTTCGAGCCTTTCAGGCGCGATGAGCCCGCGCAGTTCTTCTCGCTCGATCTGATCGTTGACGCCGGAGATGAGCATGCGATCCGCGCTGCCGCCCGTCAAAAGCCTCATGCCTGCCGCAATGCGATCACCTCCCCCAGTGAGCACAATAATCGCGTCTGCCTTTGGGTTCTCAGGCGCATCTGACGGCAGAAGGGAAATAAACCGGCCAAAGCCGACGACAAAGGCGAGGGCCAGAATGAAGAGGGTCAGACCGACCCCGGTCCGAAAAAGAGACCTTTGGCCTTTGCGCCGGGATTGAAATATGGAGGCTTTGCCTGTCATCAATCGTCCGCTCAACCGTCTACCAGAATTACGCCTTTTTACTTCGAGCCTCTTGGCCATTGTCTGTCTGACAGGGTCGGCCACAAGGATAAGCAAAAGCTTAGCACAGATGGGCTTGGAGACAAAAAAATGTGGGAGCCAAAGGCTCCCACAAATGACTTTTAAATTCTGGGTGTTGCAGGTGCTAGAAGCGCCATTTGACGACCAGCTGAAGCCGGTGATCTGTGCCGCCGTCGCCAAAGGTTCCCTCATAGGCAAATCCAATCCGGGTCAGGTTGGATTCGCCGAAGATCGAGAACCCGACAACCGCCGCGCCGCCATCAAGTTCCGGTCCGTAGAGCATAAAGGGGGTACCGTCATACCCGGGATCAACATCAGGAATGGATTCTTTGTAGAATTGATATTCCCGATTGTAGGGCTCATCGACGGAAGAATTCCGGTATCCGAGTTTGAGCTCTGTGGTGAAAAACATTCTCTTGCCCTGGGTTTCCATACCGAAGACGGTACCGATCTCCCCAATGGTTCCGGTTTGAGAGAATTCGCCTCCTCGCAAGATGAAGCCAACATCACCTTTTTCCTGATAGGCATCTTCCTCAAGGCTGAGGTAAGTCACCGAAGCGTAAGGGTCCATGTAAAGATCGTCCGGTCCCAAACGATATCTCGCCTCGAGATAACCGCCGTGCATGGTGCCGGTCCAGTCGGCTTCGGCTCTGTAGCGTACGTCCTGGACGGTGAGAATGCGATTTGAGCGGTTCTCGGACATGCCGTAGCCATAAAGGCCGGTGAGGGTTAAGCGGTCAAAGGAGGTGACCCCATAGCCCAAGAGCCATGTGGTCCAGGATTTATAAGGTTTGGATTCAGAGCCATCCGGCTCGCTGCTGATCGAAGAAAGCGCAACCCCAACACCCAATTGATCGAAAAGGCTGTTGGTGACTTCATAGCCGCCGGCCATCTGGAAGCCGCCTGCGGTATAGCCGCGAGAGTTATCGGTCGGGTCTTGCGTGCGGGTGAAGCCGGTTTCCGCGGCCCAGAATTGACCGGTCTTGTAGCGTCTTGCCGATTCAAGCGGCCGTCCCGTCGCGGATTGGGCGATGTTGCGGAAAGCCAGCTGGCCCAGCTCGAAACTGGCGTTGGTGTCATCGGGCAGGGCGCCGTTCAGAACGCGCTCGAACTCGCGCTGCTCGACAATATTGTGGAATGAGTTGACGAGGCCAACATTGTTGTTCATCGCCTCGCGCAGGGGATCGTAGAAGGTCGTCAGACTATCATTCAGCCCCAACTCTTCAGCAGTCTTGGGAGCGATTTCAAGTACCAGGTCGGCGCCCAGGGAGAAGGTGGCATTATAAGCATAAGGCGTATTTTCGAGGATGAGCGAGTCAAGTCCGCCGAGGAGATTGACCGTTCCCGCGCCGCCAATGACCGTATAGGTCGTATCGGCGGTGAGGACGTTTTCAAATTGGGTTGCAAAGGTGACGCCCGCGTCCAGTGTGGCGCTGGTGCCAACCACAAATCCCGCGTTGAGATCAGCTGGATTGATGTTCAGTGTGATTGTGGAGGTGTCGGCGATCGTCAAGGTATCCAGAACAACAGATGTTGCGGAATTGAGAGCCATGTTACCTTCGATATCCGCGCTGGCGGTTCCGTATTCTGAAATCAGATAACCGTTCAAAACGCTGTCGACACCGAGGAAGAAGTAGTCCATGCCCATGCCGAGATTGATATCGCCATTGATACGCCCGGAATTGAACATGAAGGTGTCATCGCCGCTGCCCATCAAGATGTCGCCATTGATGCGCGCGTTTGAATAAACATCATCATCGGGGTTATCAGGATCGGCCCCTTCGGTCAGCCAGACTTGCTCATTGATGATCGTGGTACCGGTCGTATTGGCCGTCAGGTCAATAGCCGTACCGGCTACTTGCGATCTGGACCCCGCCGCATTGGTGACCAGATCCCAGCCTGAAATCGTGCCGGTATTAGTAATGCTGGAAACGGCTCCGGTAACATCGAGTATGGCGATCGTGGCGGTGGATTCCTCGTAAGCCTGAGCGGCAATTGAGCCGTTGTTGACGATGCTGACGCTGTCCGGCGTGGTGGCAATTTTGATGGCGGTAACGGAATAAATTTCTTCCGTGCCATTTGCAGCGGCGGTGATCGCGCCGTTGTTCAAAATTTCCGGGACAATGACATTGGCGCCGATGCTAATGGCTGTTGCATCCGCATCGGTGGCATTGGCTTTGATGGCATTGTCGTTTCTCAGGCCTCCTGACAGATCAACCGTGTAGGTTGTGCCATCAAAAAAGCCCTCAATCAGAACTGCCGTCGTGTCCTGGGTTGATTGCCCCAGGGCCGAAATGATGCCGAGGTTTATGAAGCCCTGGCCATCTCCTTTTGAGGTGATCGACCCAAGGGTGATATCGGCGGGGCCAGAGGCGTTCAACTCCGGGGAGATCCAGACCGTCGCGGTGGCGCCGCTGGAGGTGATAGTGCCGAAAGATTTGTCAGGATCTTCAACATCGTCGATCAACTCTTCATAGGTCAGGCCGTCGTTGAGGAAACCGCCGGATATACTCGCGCCGATACCAACAGCTGTATCCGTGACAAACAGGTCCAGTGTATCCGGGTCGTCATCGACATCGTAGACAAGGGTTTGAGCCGAAATGTTGCCGCGGTTTCGGAAATCACCCGTGATGTCAGCGCCGACCCAGACGGCTGTGTTGTTGTCACCATTGGCGGCGATGGTGCCCAGATTGGTAAAGTCACCAATTAGTCCAGTTTCCAGGGCAACGGCATATGAATTTGCGCCACCAACACGGATCGTGCCGCCAAGCTGGTTTGTAATATTCCCGGTGAAATCGCCCGGGCCCATGAGATGGACCCCGTATTTGCCGGTCATCAGATTTTTTGTGTCGTCGGCCTGGGAGGTGATCAGGTAATTGTTGTCAAGTTCGCCCGTGTAGCCGCCGAGAATGAGAATAACGGTGCTGTTGTCCACATCGTCAACGGTAATCTGGCCGCCGTTTGTAACCGTGTTATCGGAATCAATTGTCAGAGATACGCCGCCCGTCGAGGTGATGATGCCCGTGGACTCTAGGATGATGTTGTCCGCCGCGCCTGAATTGACAGTGGAGGTTGCGATCGGGCCGGTCTGTTCGTCGCTGATGGTCACATCGGCCAAGGCGGGCGACGTCAAATAGGCCAGCGAACAGGCGCCCAGCAACAGTCTCGACTTAAATTTGGCAGGCATATGGGAAAACTCCTGAGTGGATACAGTCTTTTTTCAGGTCCGGAATGGGAACCCCCCGAAGGTCGCAGATATCGGATGATATCGCCCCGGTCAACCACCCAGAGATGGACCCAAGATTACAATTCTGACAGATGTTTAGCACATATTGGCGGGTAATCAATTTGCCTGTTTGGGGCCCGTCTCACATTACTTCTTTGAGGACCCGAAGAACGGTCCGGCGGGCGGTCAAGGCCGCTGTGGCCACGGTGAGGGCCGGGATCATCAAAAGGGCTGAATAAAGCTCCGGACGATAGGCCAAAGTGGGCAAAAGCCCTTGAGTGTCAGGGTTAACACCCAGGGAGGATATCTGGCTCAAGGCCAGAAATGTCAGGGCGGCAGCGCCAATGCCCATGAGGCTGGCCCAAAGGGCAATCCATTGAAAATGCTTCTGAAATTGGCTGGCAATGAAGCCGTCTTCAGCGCCGATGAGATGCAAAACCTCTATGATTTCATGGTTGGAGGCCATGTCGGCCCGGGTGGCAAAGACGACGATCATGGCGGAGGCGATGACAATCAGCACCAGAACCGAAAAAGCAAGCCATCTGAGCGCACCGGCAAATCGGGCCAAGCGATTGTTCCAACGGCTGTGATCATCGAGGAGGGCTCCGGGAACCGCACCAGTCAGCTGAGCAGAAAGTGCGGCAATGTCGGCGTCCTTCGCCAGCTTGATTTCGATGAGGTGAGGTAGCGGCAGGGTGGCAATGATGGTCGAATCGCCAAGCCAAGGCTCTAAAAGACTGGCCGCCTGAGCATCGCTGACCGGCGTTGCCTCAATAACAGAAGGGGCATTTTTCAGGATTTCAAGCGCCGCGGCCATCTGAGCGTCAGCGGTCATCTCTGGGGTTGGTTTCAGCTGCAATGTGATCGATTGGGACAGATTGAGGGTCCAGTTATTGGCCGCCTCACCCACAGCCAGCCAGGCGCCCAGGGCCATGCTGGCCAGAAAGCACATAATGGCGATGACGCGGGTCAGTCCTTCTCCCGCCATGGGACTGTGTCCGGTGCCGGGCAAGATCGGCGCGGTCATACCGTTCGGCATGTTGGTTTCACGCTCGGACTGTGTCTCCCGGTTCATGGTGCCTCTCTTCTGGAAGCAGCGGGTGCGTCACCCAGGCCAAGCGATGCGGCGGGAGGCAAGGGCGCCATTTGGCTGTCGCCCAGACGGCCCTCGGACAGATGTAACTCCGGTGCCCCAACCGCTTCGACCAGATAGCGGTCATGTGTGGCAAAGACGATGGTGGTGCCCATTTTGTTGAGTTCGAGAAACAGTCTTAGCAATCGGATGGAAAGATCCGGATCGACATTACCAGTGGGTTCATCGGCCAGGAGCAAATCCGGTTTGGCAACCACCGCGCGGGCAATAGCAACCCGCTGCTGCTCTCCGCCGGACAGTGCCGAGGGTTTTTCATGAATGCGGTCTCCGAGGCCAACCCAGGTCAAAAGCTCTATAACATCCGGGCGATACTCTTCGAGAGATTTACCGGCGATGCGCAGCGGCAAAGCGACGTTTTCAAAACTGGTGAGGTGATCGATCAGTCGAAATTCCTGAAAAACAACACCGATGCGGCGCCTGAGGTGCGGTAATTCCTGACGGGGAGTTTCAGACAATTGGTTGCCAAAGAGCGTGATCTGGCCGCGAGTGGGGCGCTGGGCCAGATAGAGCAGCTTCAAAAGGGTTGTTTTGCCGGCGCCTGAAGGTCCCGTCAAAAATCGGAAATCGCCCGGTGCCAATTCAAATGAAATGTCGCGCAAAACATCGGACCCATCGTTATAGGCCATATGTACCGACTCGAATTTGACGATCGCGCTAATGGGGGGTACTCCTAAAACCGAAAAGGCTCAGCCGGGGCGCTGGGATTGCGATGTTGTGTTGATAACTGTTTTGCGCGGTCTGTTCCAGTCCCAAGTCAGGACATTGGGATGGCGTTAAGGCAATTTGCTGCTTTGGCATTTGTCGGGTTCTGTGGCAAACTCCAGCGTCTTAATTCTCGTGATCGACTTTCAGGTATTTTGCGTAACTGCGATGATTCTCACCTGCCCAGCCTGTAACACCCGCTATCTTGCCGACTCGGAAGGTTTTCAACCGAACGGGCGCACCGTGCGCTGCACCAATTGTGAGCATACCTGGTTTCAGGAACCGCCCCAGGACGGCCCCAAGCAAGTGGTGGTTGAAGATGTGGAGGCGCGGGTTGTTCGCTCTGGCTGGTCTGGCGGCGCGGTTTCTCACGAGCAATCAACATCCCGGCGCACGCCGTGGCTTGTTGCCATCTTGCTGTTTGTGGCGGTCATCGGCGCAACGCTGGCCATAGGGTATATGTTTCGCACGGAGATCGCCCGGACCTGGCCTCCCGCTAAAGGGCTCTATGCAGCGGTCGGCTTGCCAGTGACAACAGGTGGGCTGGTCTTTACCAATACGTCCTACTCGCGCATCGTCGAAGACGGCGAACAGGTGTTGGTCGTGGAAGGTGTTTTGGTCAATGACACAGATGACTTTGTGCCTTTTGGCCCAATCCTGGCGACGCTGCGTGACGCAGAGCAAAACACGCTCGACAGCTGGGAATTTGTCGCCGGTGAAGGGAGGCTTGAGCCAGGGGGCAAGCAGATCTTCGAAACCCGGCGGATCAATCCACCGGCGGCGGCATTTGATCTTGAGTTGATCATTCTGCCTGGGGAAGCTTCCTAGAAGCGTTTGAGCAGTCTCTCCAGATATTGAAGTTCGATCGTGGACCGACCGGTCTCGCTGGCGCGCTTTTGCAGCTCTTCGAGAATGTCTCGGGCCCGCTGCAGATCACGCTCATTGGGAACTTTCACCGTGTCACCCAAAGAGGTGGCAGCGCCTGGTGTGCGCCCAAGCGGGTCTTCACTTTGGCCGCGTTGATCTTGGCTTGCAGAGCCCGCTTGTTGCATGAGCTGATTGGCCAGATCATTGGCGCCCTGGCTCATGGCCTCAATGGCGCTGCGTTGATTGTCTTCCGCCGCGGCGCCAAAATTGCCTGCCAGATTTTCGGCGGCATCGCCCATGGCCTCAATGGCGTCTTCAAGTCCGTCAAGTCCCTCTGCGCCTGGAGCGAGCTGCGATATTTCGTTGGTGAGTCCCTCCAGCTGGTCCGCCAGATTGCGCTGGCCGGGTGCCAGACGCTGCAAGGGGGTCGCCCCGCCGCTTGAGGCGGCAGGCGCGGGCGTTTCATCAACACCAGGCAGGGTTTCCTCGTCGACCTCTCCGGGCTGCATGCCCGTTGAGCGCCGCGAATAGGTTTCGTCGAGAAGGCTGCGCTGGCGGTTGAGAATGTTGGAAAGCTCCCCGACGGCTTCGGTAAGGCGGGCCTGCTCTGGGGTCATGGGCACCGGTTTGCCGGTCGCCAGATTTTCCATCATGCGCTGCAGGTCGGCGAGCAGATCCCGGGCGCCGGCTGTGTCCCCTGTGGCGATCATATCGCGAACGTTCTGCAGTAAATTCTGCAGATCTTCTGCCCGCAGCTGTTTAGCGTTGGCGGGCGGCCCCGATCCGGCGGGGGTTTGCCGGTCCTGGGACATGGCCCGCTCGGCGAGGGTCTTGAGATAATCGCCCAAGGCGCTGTTATAGGCCTGCATCAAGCGATCTAGCTCGCTGGAACTGGCGCCCTTGGCCAAAGCGTCCATCAGGGCCTTTTGAGCCACGCGCAAGTTCTGCTCTGCGGCGGCGGCATCGCCTTCTTCAAGGCGCAGGGCCAGGTCCCAAAGCAAGCCGTAGACATCGGTGATTTGAGACATTTTTTCCGGCTGTCGGCTGACCAGGCTCCAATAGGCCGATCGCAGCCCTAGAAAGAGGGTGTAATCCTGCGCGACTTCGGGGCTCAAAAGGGCCAGGGCATCGAGCGCCAAGGCTACCTCGTCCCAGGATTTTGGTGACAAGGCGAGATTGCGACGCTGTTCTATGATGGCTTTGGCAAGCGGGTGCAAAAAGGCACGCTCGGGAAGCCGCATCTCAAGAGGCTCAGAGCGCCCAATCTGACCAATGGCGTCCAAAGCGACCAATTGAACGGTGACAGGAAGTCCCGCCCAGGGATGGGCGGTCAGGTCGTGATAGGTGGTTTCGTCGACGCGCTTGGGACTGCGGGCGGGCAAGGAGAGGGGCAGGCTGAGGATCTCGCTGGCGGTGAATTTTGCTTTTGTGTCGGTCAGGGTAATCTGGATCGACGCCTCTTCAACGCCGTAGTCATCGCGCGCGGCGAAGGGAATTTCCAATGCCTTGCGAACCGTGGACATGAGGGGCTTTGTCAGGGTGATGGCCGGTGGGCGGTCCGCGATAACGTTAAAATCCCAACGACCGATGGTGCGCCCGCTCTGAATGAGCTCCAGGCGTTGGCTGACTTCCAAACGAGCTGTTTTGTTGTGGTCTTCCACGCTGATCCACGGCAGGCTTCCGGCAGAAGACCGCAGCCGCAGCTCAGCGCCTTCCTCAGCCGTTCGGGCGACCAGGAGGGAACTGGCGGGTATTTCGATCGGACCGGTGGGGGCCGCCGTTCGGGTCTGTGAAGTTAAAAACATCGGCGCCACGCCGGTATAATCGGGGGGGTCGATCCAGGCTTCCGCGGAAGGAGCGGCGGGCAGGCTCCAGCTGAAGTCCGGTGAGAGGGCTGCGGTAATCTGCTCCCGCCAGTCGCTTCCGGCCACATAAAAGCTTGGAAGGAGCAAAAGCAGCAGCAATGCGCGCAAGGCATGAGGATCGCGTGCCGGTAAATCTGATCGAGGGGCGTGAAGTCGTACAGATGCTATTAAGCGGGCCAGTTGGCTTTGGTGATGAAGCCAGAGCGCGCGCGAAGTCTTGTCTTTATCGCTGAAGGCGGGTGCGTCGATATAAGTGGACAGAGGCCGGTGATCGAAGTGGTTGTCGCGCTCAAGGCGGCGAAGGGCCATGTTGCGGCTGGGGAAGCGAAACCCGGAAAAATTTTGCCAAAGCGCGTAAAGGAACCAAAGACAAAACCCGATCAGGGCAGCCAGATGCACAAGGCCCGGCACAAACAGCCAGATGTCCCAAAGCGCCAGCAGCAAAAAACCGCCCGCGATGCCGGTCGCTGGCCAAAGTCTGGGCCAGACGGCCTCAAAAAGGAGAAGAAGATGTGTCGCGCTAATGCGCCAGCCCACGCCTTGAGGCCAGAGGGCGCCATCCGCCTTTTGTCTTTTGGTGCTACTCGTCAAACGCCTTAACTCTTGTCCTTTCCCGGACGCCCGGGCCACTTTGTCCCATTACTTTAGCCAAATTAGGGCAAATTGGACAGCGGCGCGGATGCCTTGCCGGGCTCAGGTCAGCCAAGGGGCCATCCGGTCGAGCGCAAGAAGGTCCTCATAAGAGGGGCGCGGCCGAATAACCGCAAAGCGGTCCCCCTCCACCAGAACTTCCGGCACCAGAAGGCGGGAGTTGTATGTGTTGGACTGCACCGCGCCATAAGCCCCCGCTGACAGAATGGCCATCAACTCACCTTCCGCCAAAGGCGGAAGATCGCGGTCCTTGGCGAAAGCATCACCGGATTCGCACACAGGTCCCACCACATCGACACGTTCGACACAGGTGTCGCTACCGGGGTCCTGGACAGGGATAATATCGTGGTGGGCATCGTAAAGCGTGGGGCGCACCAAGTCGTTCATGGCCGCATCAGCGATAACGAAGGTCTTGTTGGCGCCGGTCTTGCGGTAAATCACCTGACTGACCAGGATGCCCGCGTTGCCGACGATCATACGGCCCGGCTCGAAGAGCAGGCGCACGTCCAGTCCCTGCATCAGGGTTTCGATCATCTGGGCATATTCTCCCGGATGGGGCGGGGGTTCATTGCCAGCTTTGTAATTAATGCCAAGACCGCCTCCTAAATCCACATTCGTGATGGTGTGACCCTTGGCCCGCAGCTCCTTGATCAGATCTATGACCTTTTGAAAGGCGCGGGAGAACGGATCGAGATTGGTGATTTGGCTGCCGATGTGCACATCGATGCCGACAATTTTGATGCCCGGCAAAGTGGCTGCCCGATCAAAGGCTGCATGCGCTTCTTCCCAGAGGATGCCGAACTTGTTTTCTTTTTTGCCGGTGGAGATTTTTTCGTGAGTGGCGGCATCCACATCCGGATTGACCCGGAAGCTAATGGGCGCCCTGGTGCCCAGCTCCGTCGCCACATCATTGAGAGCTTCCAGTTCGGCGCGGCTTTCCACGTTGAACTGAAGAATGCCAGTTCTCAGAGCAAAGGACAGCTCGTCGCGGGTCTTGCCGACGCCGGAGAAAACAATTTTCTCAGGCGCAACGCCAGCTTTGAGGGCGCGGTGCAGTTCACCGGCGGATACGATGTCCGCGCCAGCGCCCTCGCGCGCCAGGGTGCGAATAACCGCCAGGTTGGAATTGGATTTGATCGAAAAGCAGACAAGCGTCTGGCTTTTCTTAAAGGCCCCCGCAAAGACCTGATAGTGGCGCCGCAAGGTCGCGCTGGAATAGCAATAAAAAGGGGTGCCGACCGCTCTGGCGATTTCGGGAATTGAGACGTCCTCGGCATGGAGAACGCCGTCCTTGTAATCAAAATGATGCATAGGGGCAGCTCCGCTTCAATCAGCCGTGCTGATGGAGAGCCGCCGAGCGGCTGGGTGGGGGCTCCAGAGGGCCCTTCTTGCCGCACCCAGTGGCCGCCATCAAGGCAATGAGAGAAAGCACAATCAAGAGCGGTTTCATTTCAAAATCTCCTGCCAGCGGGCGACTTGTTTTTTGACATTTTCCGGTGAGGTGCCGCCATAGGAGGTGCGGCTGCGCACGGAATTTTCAAGGCCCAGGACTTCAAAAACATCCGGGGTAATGTCCCCATGGAATTGCTGCATTTCTTCCAGGGTCAGATCTTCCAGGTCGCATTTTTTCGATTCCGCAAGGGCGACCAGGGAACCCGTGATGTGGTGTGCTTGACGGAAAGGGATATTGAGGACGCGCACCAGCCAGTCGGCGAGATCGGTGGCCGTGGCGAACCCCAGCCCGGCGGCCTTATACATGGCATCCTTGTGAGCCGCCATGTCGCGGATCATGCCGGTCATAACCTGAAGGGACAATGACAGAGTGTCGATGGCGTCAAAGGTGATGTCCTTGTCTTCCTGCATATCTTTGGAATAGGTAAGCGGCAGCGCCTTCATGACATTTTGCAGGGCGGTCTGGGCGCCGAATATGCGTCCGGCTTTGGCGCGAATTAACTCAGCAGCATCCGGATTGCGCTTTTGCGGCATGATGGAGGAGCCGGTTGTGTAGCGGTCTGACAATGAAATGAAACCGAATTGAGCCGACGACCAGATGACGATTTCTTCTGCCAACCGCGAAAGGTGAATGGCGCAGATCGCGGCGTTGTTCAATGTTTCGAGGATAAAATCCCGGTCCGATACACTGTCGAGGGAATTGGCGGTGGGTCGTTCGAAGCCCAGAGTCTGGGCGGTCATCTCGCGGTCAGTCGGGAAGGAAGTTCCAGCGAGCGCCGCCGCGCCGAGCGGGCATTCGTTTAGGCGGTTGCGGCAATCGACAAATCGAGACCGATCACGGGCAAACATTTCCATGTAAGCCAGGAGGTGATGGCCAAAGGTAACCGGCTGCGCCGACTGCAGGTGGGTAAAGCCCGGCATGATGGTATCCGTGTGCTCGGCGGCCTGATCGAGGATCACATGCATGAGGTCGTCGATTTCCTGGATCAGTTCATCAATGGTCTGCCGGGTCCAGAGGCGAAAATCCGTTGCCACCTGATCATTGCGGGACCGGGCCGTATGAAGCCGCCCCGCGGCGGGGCCGATGAGTTCGGCCAGCCGTGCCTCGACATTCATGTGAATATCTTCAAGTTCCTTGGAGAAGGTGAACTCGCCGTCTTCGATTTCGTGCAGGATCGCCTCAAGACCTTTGTCGATGGCATAGCCATCCTCTTCGCTCAGGATGCCCTGGGCGACGAGCATGGCCGCATGAGCTTTGGAACAGGTGATATCCTGGGCAAAAAGGCGCTTGTCCACGTCAATGGAGGCATTGATTTCGGTCATCAAGTGGTCGAGTTCGGCGGCGAAGCGTCCACCCCACATCTTGTTGGACTGTTTGCCGGTTTTTCCTGGTGTGCTCATCTTGTTCTTGTTCTTCTTGACGATGCGAGGCGCGGGCCGACCCCTGTTTGAGTCTTGACTTCCCAACGTGCCCCTGAGATTGATCGAGGGCACTTTATTTGGTTTTGAGAGTGGCCGCAAATGCTGATCAAACAAATCCTCGCTTTTACTCTAGGTGTGGCGCTTGTCGTTATGATCGGCGTGCTTGTGCGTTATTGGCCGGGGGAAAGTGCCCCACATCCGGCTCTGCCGAACGAGCTGGCGTCGTTTGAATTTGCCGAGAGAGGGCAAGCGCTCCCACAAACCACTTTTCAAAATGAAGCCGGTGACACGTTGCGGGTGGGTGACTTCAGCGGCAAAGTCCTTGTGGTCAACCTCTGGGCGACCTGGTGTGCGCCTTGTGTGGAAGAATTGCCCACATTGGACCTTTTGAAGCGGGACATGATGGGTGAAGCGGTGGATGTGCTGGCGATCAGCCTGGATGCGGAAGGTCCGCAAGTCGTTCGCACCTTTTATGACAAGAACGGGATTGGCCATCTCGATCTTCTCAATGATGCCACCATGGCGCTTTATACAGAGGTGGCGGCACTAGGACTTCCAATTACCCTAATTGTTTTGCCGGATGGCACGGTGCTTGGACGCCTGACCGGAACCGCCCGTTGGGACGCGCCGGCGGTTCAGGGCTTTCTTTTAGGGCTGGCCGAAAACTAGGACGGCTTGCGTGCCCGAATGGAAAAAGACAGCGGCAAGCGCGGCCAATCGTCTGGCAGCCTCCAGACATCGGGCGCGACCTCGCGCATGGCGGGCCATTGCTGGAAGCAGGAAAAGTCGTGCTCGTGAATAAATTCAATGTTCAGTCCCGCTTCAATTAGGTGGTTGGCAACCGCGCCCAGTTGGGTGAACCAGTAGCGCGAATCATTGTCGTGGGTTTTGGCGTTGCGGTCGGCGTAAGTTCCCGGCGAGTCTTCTGCCAGGGGCCTGTCGCCGCCAAAATAATCATACTCAAATGTTCCAATTGGATTTTTGTCGGGAACCTCGCTTGGGTCCTGAGAAAAAATCTCCGTGAAGGGATGAATTTCAGCAATGTAGAAAACGCCGCCAGGCTTGAGGAAATGGGCGACGATCTCTGCCCAGCGTTTGTGGTCGGGCAGCCAGCTCAGAACGCCCCAGGAAGTAAAAACGATGTCAAAGCTGCTATTGAGGTTTTCCGGCGCCTGATAAATATTGCTCTCGATAAAGTGCGCCTTGAGACCGGCCTTATCCGCGATCTCGCGTGCTGCCGCAACCGCATTGGCGGAGAAATCGAGGCCGGTAACCCTGGCCCCGTAACGGGCCCAGGAGAGCGTGTCGAGGCCGAAGTGGCATTGCAAATGGAGCAGGGATTTGCCTTTAACGCTGCCCAGCTCTTTGCGCTCCAGCACCATGGGTTTTGAAGCGCCTGCCAGGAAGCTTTCCACATCATAGAAGTCAGAATCGACGTGGATCGCGACGCGCTCCTCCCACCAACGGCGGTTGATGGCCATGTGATTGCGTCCCTTCATGGGGGCTTTCCTCCCTTTTTTGCAGGCAAAAGAAAAGGCGCTGTCGCCAGCGCCTTGACCTTAGGGTGATTTGTCTTCGAGAGTCTATTGGGGGACGTCTATCGGGTGGGGACCGGTGTCTCGCCACGATAGTCGTAAAAACCCCGGCTGGTTTTACGGCCGAGCCATCCGGCCTCAACATACTTCACCAGGAGTGGGCAAGGGCGATATTTCGAATCAGCCAACCCGTCATAAAGCACCTGCATGATGGAAAGGCAGGTATCAAGTCCGATGAAGTCAGCCAGTTTGAGCGGCCCCATGGGATGGTTCGCCCCCAGTTCCATGGCGCAGTCAATGGCTTCCACCGTGCCGACCCCTTCATAAAGGGTGTAGATCGCCTCATTGATCATGGGCATGAGCAGACGGTTGACGATAAAGGCGGGAAAGTCTTCTGCGTTGGTGATGGTCTTGCCGAGCTTGCTTACGAAGTCCTGCGCCATTTGATAGGCTTCTTCTTCCGTGGCGATGCCGCGAATGACTTCGACCAGTTCCATCATTGGCACAGGGTTCATGAAGTGAAGGCCAATGAACCGCTCCGGACGATCGGTCGTGGAGGCTAGCCGGGTAATGGAGATGGAGGAGGTGTTGGACGCCAGATAGGCGTTCTCTTTCAGGACCGGGCAGATCGACCGGAAGATCGAGACCTTAACCTCCTCGTTTTCAGTGGCGGCTTCGATGGCCAGATCGACGTCCGCAAGACCGTCAATGCTGGTTGCGGTCTTGATGCGCCCCAAAGCCTTGGTAGCGGCCTCTTCGGAGACCAGACCGCGGGCCACCTGACGGTGCAGATTGGTGTCGATGGTGTCGAGGGCAGCCTGAATGCGGCGTTCCTCAATGTCGTTCAGGACAACATCAAACCCTGCCAGGGCGCAGACGTGAGCAATCCCGTTGCCCATCTGACCGGCCCCAATTACGCCAACTTTCTGAACCGTCATGGTTTTTCCTTACAAATGAAGGCGGGCTTAATAGCCCGCCTTGCCGAGTTCTTCTTCCAGTTCCGGTACGGCCTTGAACAGGTCTGCCACGAGGCCATAGTCAGCGACCTGAAAGATTGGAGCTTCTTCGTCTTTGTTGATGGCAACAATGACTTTGGAATCCTTCATACCTGCCAAATGCTGAATGGCGCCGGAGATACCAACTGCGATGTAAAGCTCTGGCGCGACGACTTTGCCAGTTTGGCCGACCTGATAGTCGTTCGGCACAAAGCCGGCATCGACAGCGGCGCGCGAGGCACCAACAGCGGCTCCGAGTTTGTCGGCGACCTTTTCGATGATGGCAAAGTTTTCGCCGGAGCCCATGCCGCGACCGCCGGAGACGATGATCTTGGCGGCGGTCAGTTCCGGACGCTCGGACGCAGAAAGCTCTTCCCCGACAAAGGAAGAAAGGCCCGCATCGCCCGCACTATTGGCGGCTTCCACCGTAGCGGAGCCGGTTTCTTCGGCAGCCTTAAAGGCCGTGGTGCGAACGGTGATCACCTTTTTGGCGTCATTCGACTTGACCTTTTGCATGGCGTTACCTGCATAGATCGGGCGGACAAATGTGTCGGCGCCTTCAACAGCAACAATTTCCGAGATCTGAGCGACATCAAGATTGGCTGCCACCCGCGGCATAAAATTCTTGGCGGAGGTGGAGGCAGGTGCCAGAACCGCGTCGTATCCCGCGGCGAGCCCTGCGATCAGGGTTTCCATGTTTTCAGCCAGCTGATGTGCATAAGCGGCATCATCGGCGACAAGGACTTTGCCCACGCCGGCGATTTTAGCGGCGGCATCGCCAACGGCGGCGCAGCCTGCGCCTGCTACCAGAATATCTACATCGCCGCCCAGGGCGAGGGCTGCGGTTACGGTTTTGTGGGTGGATTCTTTCAGGGCCGAATTGTCATGCTCGGCAATAACGAGTGATGCCATGGTCAGATTACTCCCGCTTCGTTCTTCAGTTTGTCGACGAGTTCGGCGACCGTTTCGACAACAATGCCAGCTTCGCGCTTGGGCGGTTCGGTGGTGCCCAGCACTTCAAGACGCGGGGCTATGTCGACGCCATAATCCTCAGGGGTTTTTTCGTCAATCGGCTTCTTTTTGGCCTTCATGATATTGGGCAGAGATGCGTAGCGCGGCTCGTTAAGGCGCAGGTCCGTGGTGACCACGGCCGGCATCTTCAAGGAAACGGTTTGCAGACCCCCATCGACCTCGCGGGTGACCGAAACGTTGCCGCCGTCAGGCTCAACCTTTGAGGCAAAGGTGCCCTGGGCCCAGCCGAGCATTTGCGCCAGCATCTGACCGGTCTGGTTGCTGTCATCGTCGATCGCCTGTTTGCCAACGATGACCAGACCCGGATTTTCCTCCGCGACAATGGCTTTTAGGATTTTGGCAACGGCCAAGGGCTCGACGGTCTCGTCGGTTTTGACCAGGATGCCGCGATCAGCTCCCATGGCGAGCGCCGTGCGGATCGTTTCCTGAGCCTGCTGCGGGCCAACGGAAACGGCAATGATTTCTTCTGCTTTGCCAGCCTCTTTCAGGCGGATGGCTTCTTCCACAGAGATTTCGTCGAAAGGGTTCATCGACATTTTGACATTGGCAAGGTCAACACCCGTCCCATCCGGTTTGACCCGGATTTTGACGTTGTAGTCGACCACGCGCTTGACAGGAACGAGGACTTTCATGGGTTTCTCCCAAAGGTGAGTGAACACTTCTGTTTTATGTTGCGGTGCAAAAACTACTGGTGCCGTGGGCGGGAGTCAACGAGGGAGAAGCACAAACTTTCACCAAGCCGCCCTTAAAGGGGGCAACCATGCAAAAACATACGAAAACAGGCGGTTTTTGAGGCCTTATTGGCTCACATCATGGGGGCGATTTCGCCGCCGTCCAGGTGCTCAATGAAGGTATCAAGGATAATTCCCCAAAGAATAAAATTGTTCAGCAGGTTGGCTTCGGTAATGCCTTCTTGCAAATTGATTGGATATTCCACATGGGCAATTCCGTTGGGGCTGACATAGGCTTTGCCGAAGATCCATTTGCGATTGAACTCGTTCATCCAGGCGGCGGAAGGATATTCCTTCATTTTGATAGAGCCACGGAATTGGATTTTACCGCAACGCGCCTCGCTGCCGCCCTGACAGTCGACCCCGCGAATCAGAAATTTCAGATCACCCTGCTGGACAAGCACCATGGGCTCGCCTTCCTTACCGGTGGTAATTGAGTTGGTGATATCGGCCTTGGAAAGGATTTGCGAGATTTCCGCCGCGGAAATGTCCTTGTAAACCCGGTCCTGCGCCCAGGCGGTCGGCACCAGAAGTCCCAGGCAGACCCAAATACTCACAACAGCTACTGACAAGGGTTTCATCCCAGACTCCCACATTCCCCATTTATGGTCAGATTAACGAATTCAGGGGGAACTGACTATGGAAAATCCCCAGGATCGGCGCGGCAGCGGCGGTGATGGCCCCTAATTCCGCCCATTGAGGATCACGCCACGACTTTTTCTGGCGTAGGATGCCTAAATGCCACATATTGACTGTAAAATAAAAAGTAGGCTCGCATCGGGCTTTTCGGCGCACTCAGACTCACCTAATTGTACGGACATGAAAAATTTTAGCGAAATCGCTGCGACAACGCTGATCGCGCTTGCAGCATTGTGGACCCTTTCGGGATGTCAGGATCAAGGCGCAACCGGGGGCGAGACAATTGTCACCAGCAGTTATCCAGCCGAGCTGCCGCTTGGGCAATTGCCCGATGGGGTGGCGCCCACCCACTATGCAATTGACTTGACCCTGGTGCCGGAGGCGGACGGGTTTGACGGCGTTGTTGTCATCGACATTTCTGTCACGACCTCCCTCGACCACATCTTCCTGCATGCGGAGGAGCTCGATCTTCAAAAGATCACACTTCATTCAGGCGCCGATTTGATTGGCGCGGTTGTTGCCAGCCAAGAAGGCAAGGACGGCGAAACGCGGTTGACGTTGCCGCAGGTTATCGAGCCGGGAGCCTATCAGCTCAGGTTTGAATACCGAGCCGCCTATAGCACGCAGCTTGATGGCATTTATAAAGTGATGGAAAAGGGCGAGGCCTATCTTACATCGCAGATGGAAACCATCTCCGCGCGGCGGGCGATGCCCAGCTTTGACGAACCACGTTTTAAAGTGCCGTTTGATATTACCATTACTGCTTTGCAAGAAGATGTGGTGGTGACCAATACGCCGGTCAAGTTCGCCGTATCGGCAGGCGAGGGGCTTGTCACTTACGAGTTCGAGCAAACCAAACCCTTGCCGACATACCTTCTGGCTTTTGTTGTCGGGCCTTATGACGTGAAAGAGGGCGCGCCCATAGCGCCTCGTGGCAAACGGACAGACCCCATCCCTCTTCGGGCTATTGCCACCAAAGGTAATGGAGAAAAGACCCAGGAAATGTTGGCGGTCACCCAGGCCATTGTTCACAAGTTTGAAGATGAATTCGACGCGCCTTACCCTTATGCCAAGCTCGACCTGATCGCTGTGCCGGACTACGCCTTTGGCGCTATGGAAAACGCGGGTGCGATTGTGTTCCGTGAAAAGTTTCTGCTGATCGATGACCAGTCTTCTTTTGAGGCCCGGCGGTCGGCCATCGGCGTGCTTGCCCACGAAGTTGCGCACCAATGGTTTGGTGATCTGGTGACGCCGGTCTGGTGGAACGATGCCTGGCTCAACGAAAGCTTTGCAACCTGGGCTTCGGCAAAGGGGGCGGGTGCGGCGGCGGTCGGCTATGGCTTTGAACTTTCCGGGCGCAAAAACGGCATGTATGTGATGACCGTGGATCAACGACCGTCCGTGCGCCCCGTGCGACTGCCGATCTTGTCAAACAATGATATTGTCAACGCCTTTGACTATATCAGCTATGCCAAGGGGTCGGCGGTTCTCGGCATGTTTGAAAATTATATCGGGCCGGATACTTTCCGGGAGGGTGTGAGGCTTCATTTTGAACGCCATGCCTTTGGTGTTGCGACCTTTGATGATTTTGTCGCGTCATTGGCTGACGGGACACAGCATCAGGAAATTATCGGTGCGTTTAACAGTTTTATCCTGCAGCCAGGTCTGCCGATTATTGACTTTGAGGTGAACTGCGAGGCGGGCGCGTCCCGTGTACGCGCGCGCCAAAAGCGTTTTTCGGTTCTGGGGGCGGATGAGGTGGAGCCGCAGCAATGGCAGATCCCGATTTGCTATCGAACTGACGCGGGTGAGAGCTGTGTTCTTATGACCGAGGAAGAACAGAGTTTTGAGCTCGGCGACCATTGTCCAACCTATTTCATGCCGAATGCTGAGGCTTATGGCTACTATCGTTGGTCGGTGGATCCGACGTCTCTTGAAAAAATGATGGCGTCTTTTGACAAACTTAGCGAGCTTGAAGGCGCGTCGGTCGCCAATAATCAGAAAGCCTGGTTTGATGCCGGACTCGTTTCTTTCGGCCAGCTGGTTGAAACCAGCCGGGCGTTCCTTGCAAATGACAGTGCGACGATTGCGGCCTCGCCGCTGGGCTTGTTGGGGACCGTTTCACGACACGCAGTTGATGAGGAAAATGAAGCGGCAATGCGCGCGCTTCTTCTCGACCTTTTAGGTCCAAAAATGAAGGAGACCGGCCTTTATGCTAATACGCCGGCCGATCAAGCCGATCCAACGGGGGTGGCAAACCTGCGTAAAACCCTGGCGGGAATGCTTGCCTTTGTTGCCAGGGATGAGGCGTTGCGAGCAGAGCTCAATGATCTGGGCAAGGCCGCTCTTTCTTTTGGTGGGGCTGAACAGGGCCTGGCGGTCGAGGTTGTTGGGATTCGGCATCTGGCGCTTGCCGTCGCCGCACAAGAAAATGGCAAGGCCTATTCAGATGCTTTGCTTGCAGCCTTTAAAGGTTCAGATGATGGTAACTTCCGCGCTGACATTCTTTATGCGCTCGCGCATATTGACGACCCGGAGCATCTTCGATCCATTCTTGATGAGGTGACGCTGGCGGAGTGGACGCGGCAAAATGAATCAAGCCAGCTGGTTGACAATGCGTTGTTGTATTCGCAGGCGCGCGAGGTGGCATGGGCATGGCTGTCAGAGGAAGATCACGTAACGCAATTAGCGTTGCGCTTGCCAAATTTTGCTCGTGGTGGCGTTGCCCGGCTCGGCAATGACGTCTGTGATGCTGAGGGCCGCGAGGCCTATATCGCCCTTATGGAGGCCAATTACGATGTTCTGGACGGCGCGCCGCGGGAAGTGGCGCAAGGTGTTGAAAAGATCAATCATTGTCTTGCGTTAAAAGAAGCTATTCGTGCTGATGTGGACGCTTATCTGTCAGCAAGGGCCAACCTTTAGGACGCATGTTAATCTGATGAATAAAAGAATTTTCGGTCTGGTGGCAGTTGCGACTTTCGGCTTCGGGCTTGTGGCTTGCGGACCCTCTTCCGATGAAGCGTTGGAGGAGGCCTCTGATGCGGCGCAGATATCAGCGACCACATATCCGCAAGAGGTGCCTCTCTTGCAATTGCCGGAGGGGGTGACGCCGCGCCGCTACGCGCTTGATCTGAATCTCGATCCCGGCGCGGAAAGTTTTACCGGGACTGTGGCCATTGACCTTCAGATCGAGACCCCGGTTTTCTTCATTTTCCTGCATGGGGAAGATGTCCAGGTCTCGTCAGCGAGGTTGGTCACCGGGGAAGG
>SBHG01000218.1 GCA_006226305.1 Alphaproteobacteria bacterium
CCGCCGGAAGCTCTTTCTGATCCGAAATGGGATCTGGGCGACTATCTCATGGTGGAAGAGTTTATCGATGGGCGCGAACTAACTGTCGCTGTGATGGGAGATCGGGCGCTGGCGGTAACCGAAATCGACGCGCATTCTTCGTTCTATGATTATGAAGCTAAATATGCCGATGGTGGATCGACCCACGTGATCCCGGCGAAGATCCCGGAAGATGTTTATGCTTTGGCGCTGGCGCAGGCCAAGCTGGCTCATGATGTGCTTGGATGCCGCGGTGTGACCCGAACCGACTTTCGCTACAATGACACGCCGGAGGGTGATGGCGAATTGGTCATTCTTGAAACCAATACCCAACCGGGGATGACACCGACCTCCCTGGTGCCGGAACAGGCGGCGCATCAGGGAATATCGTTTCCCGATCTGGTAAGCTGGATGGTGGAGGATGCCTCATGCCTTCGTTAGGACGTAACAAGAAAACCACGAAGGGGCGCCATGCCGCGCGCAAGTCGGCGTCATCGGCGCGTGCTGCTGGCCGTCTGAAAAACAAGGGTGGCAAATCCGGTTCGAGCCGCGCAGGGGTTGGCGGCTATTGGCGTCGTCGATGGACAGATTTTCGGGTGCGGTTGGATGAGTCCCGCAAGATGGCCTTGTTCGTCGGCCTTAGCGTGTTCACCATTGCAATTTATCTGGCTTGGGCGACGGGGATTTTTGTCTGGGCCGGACACAAGATCGATAGCGGCACGGAACGGGCCCTGGTCGCCAGTGGTTTTTCGATCCAGCAGGTGCAGGTTGAAGGGCGCAATAAAACGGATGTGGATGCGCTTAAGGCAGCGCTTGATATTGAGCGGGGGTCGTCAATCCTTCATTACAACACGGCTTTGGCGCGTGACCGCATTGAAAAACTTGATTGGGTAAGCGCCGCGCAGGTGATCCGCTTTCTGCCGGATACCATCCATGTGGTGATTGTTGAGCGCTCGCCCATCGCCATCTGGCAGCTTCAGAAACAGCTTCATCTGATTGACCGTTCTGGCACGGTGGTCGGCGAGGCGCTCGACGATGCCTACCTACGCCTGCCTTTGGTCGTGGGTCCGGGCGCGGCAGCAGATGCCGCCAAGATCTTTGATCTGATGGATCGCTATCCTGATTTGAAAAATCAGGTGGAAGCCTATGTGCGCATTGGCGAGCGGCGCTGGAATCTGCGCTTGAAAAACGGCATGGACATTCAATTACCGGCGGAGCGCGAGGACCAGGCGTTGGCCAAGCTCATCGCTTATGACGCGGAGCATCATCTTTTGACTCAGGCGATTGAGGTCATCGATATGCGTTTGCCGGACCGTATCTATCTGAAACTTGTTGACGACAAGGCGGCCAAGATCTGGCCGCCGGGCACCGAAACGTGATCTGGTAAAGGGGCACTTTTAGAGATGTCATTCATGGGGCTCAATCGTCACAAAACACCGCGTCCGGCGCCAAGCCGAGCCGCAGTGAAACCGGGTATCTTCGCGGCGCTTGATATCGGCACGACCAAAGTTACCTGTTTTATTGGCTTTCGCGAGCAAGGCAAAATGGGCGGCACGCTGCCGGTGCGGGTCATCGGCATTGGCCACCACCCAAGTCACGGTTTGCGTGCGGGCACGGTGGTTGACATGGACGCCGCTGAACATGCTATTCGCGCGGCTGTCGATGCGGCTGAGCGTATGGCGGGTACGACCCTGCGCAATGTGGTGGTCAATCTTTCGGCGGGCGCGCCGAAGAGCAAGGTCATCAACGTGGAAGTGGATGTGAAGGGGCGTGAGATCACGGAACATGATCTGTCGCTTGGCTTTGTTCATGGGCGCAAAAGCTGCGAACAAGAAGACAGCCAAATCATTCACTCAGTTCCGGTTGGGTTTTCTGTGGATGGCTCCAAAGGTGTGCGCGATCCTCTGGGCATGTTCGGGGATCAGCTTGGCATCGACATGAATGTCATCACCGCGTCCCCGGGACCCATTCGAAATCTTATTGTCTGCGTAGAGCGCTGCCATCTCAATGTGTCGCGTCTGGTTGTGTCTCCTTATGCCAGTGGGCTCGCCTGTCTGGTGGAGGACGAGCTTGACCTTGGGGTGACTTGTGTGGACATGGGCGGCGGTACGACGTCCATTGCGGTCTTTGCGGAAGGCGCGCTGCAATATGCGAGCGTTGTGCCCATCG
Organism: Alphaproteobacteria bacterium; assembly: GCA_006226305.1. Classification (GTDB taxonomy): domain Bacteria; phylum Pseudomonadota; class Alphaproteobacteria; order M2410; family M2410; genus M2410. The sequence goes on from SBHG01000218.1 coordinate 2,188, forward strand.
GCGGTGAAGCGGTCACTAAGGACATTGCCCAGGGCCTTTCAACACCTTTTGATCATGCGGAACGCATGAAGACCCTTTATGGGTCTGCGCTGGGTGGGACTGGCGACGTCAAAGATCTCATCAAGGTGCCGCAGGTCGGCGACGAGGGTGAAGAGAACTACACCACCATTCCGAAAGTGATGCTCACCAAGATTATTCGGCCACGGGTGGAAGAAACCCTGGAATATGTGCGTGACCGGCTGAATGCGAGTGGATTTGGCGACGTGGGAGGTCGGCGGTTGGTTTTGACCGGCGGCGCCAGTCAGCTCACCGGTATTCGCGAGCTGGCGACCCGGGTGCTCGACAAGCAGGTGCGCCTTGGTCAGCCGATCAAATTGACAGGTCTTGCGGATGCGACGCGGGGTCCGGCCTTTTCAACCTGCGCCGGGCTTTTGGCCTATGAATCGAGCCCGCCGCCGGAAGCCATGGGCATTGCTATTCGCCCCTCTCGGCTCGGAGGTCGCCGTGGTTTGCAATTTGTTCGCGGCTTATTCGGCGAAAACGTCTGACAAGCGCCGCGAATCCCTGCAAAACAGCATAAAAGTTTAAAGCGTTAATGTTTTTTAACCATTTTTGACGGATTGTTAAAATGGTTTGAAATGGTCGATTCGTCCATGAGGGGACGTGACTTTTGGAGGCGAGAAATGAGTATCAACCTGCGGATGCCTGAAACTACTGAACTGAAGCCCCGGATCACCGTTTTTGGTGTTGGCGGCGCTGGCGGCAATGCGGTCAACAATATGATCGAGGCCAATCTGCAGGGTGTGGATTTTGTTGCGGCAAACACGGATGCGCAGTCGCTGCACCTTTCCAAGGCCGGTAAAAAGATCCAGATGGGCACCGTGCTGACGCAGGGGCTGGGTGCCGGATCGCGGCCGGAAATTGGGTGCGGCGCTGCTGAAGAAAGTCTCGCCGAGATCATGGATGCGCTGGAAAACACCCATATGGCTTTCATTACCGCTGGAATGGGTGGTGGCACGGGGACCGGCGCTGCGCCGGTGATTGCTCAGGCGGCGCGGGAGCAGGGCATCCTGACGGTTGGCGTGGTAACCAAGCCTTTCCAATTTGAAGGCGCCAAGCGCGCGCGGATCGCTGAGGCGGGTATCGCCGAACTGCAAAAATATGTCGATACGCTCATCATCATTCCGAACCAAAATCTCTTCCGCGTGGCGAATGAGAAGACCACCTTCGCGGATGCCTTCGGCATGGCGGATGAGGTGCTGCATTCAGGTGTGCGCGGAATTACCGATCTGATGGTCATGCCGGGCCTCATCAACCTCGACTTCGCCGACGTGCGCACGGTCATGGATGAAATGGGCAAGGCGATGATGGGTACCGGCGAGGCGACCGGGGAGAGCCGGGCGCTGGAAGCCGCCGAAGCGGCGATTTCCAATCCCTTGCTGGACGAAGTTTCCATGAAGGGCGCCAAGGGCGTGCTTATCAATATTACCGGCGGCATGGATTTGACACTCTTTGAGGTGGATGAGGCGGCGAACCGCATCCGCTCGGAAGTCGATCCTGAAGCCAATATCATCGTCGGCTCGACCTTCTCTGAAGATCTGGATGGCACCATGCGGGTATCGGTTGTCGCGACAGGCATTATGGCCGAGGAAGACGTCGCCAACCCGCCGCAAACCCAAAGCAATGTGGCTGTTTTGAAACGGCCGAGCGCGCCTGCCTGGCGGGGACGCTCTGGGGCGGCCAGCGCTCCGGCTGCCAGCCCTGTGAGCGCGGTTTCGCAGGCGGCGGTTGCCGCGCCTGTACAAGCGGAAGCAGCGCCTGAGGCCAAAGCAGAAGGGGCCGTGGCACCTCAGGCCGACATGCGGGTTGAGGCTCCCGTTGAGGAAGACGTTAGGCCGCAGCCCTCGCCGGCGGCGGATCTGATCCGTCAGGCATCCGATTTTGCCGAGAGCAAGGAGCGGGCCCGCACCGAAGAGGCGCCTGAAGTTCGCGCCGAGCCTCAGGTCTCAGCGCCGCACACTCTCGACAGTCCCGTGGAAGAGGTTGCCTATCGCAGTCCGCGCCCCAAGCGCAAACGGGGTGGCTTGTTTGACCGGATGAAATCGGGCTCGCGCCTGTTCCAGGATGACGCGCCGGAAGAAAGAGCAGCGCCAGCACCGCGCGCGCAGGCACCGCAAGAAAATCCCGATGCGCCCAAGGTGAAGGTGGACCCGCAGCAGCAGCTTACGCAATCCTCGCTGATTGAAGAGCAGCTGGAAATTCCCGCCTTCCTGCGCCGGCCGTCCAATTAATATCGCTCACGCCGAGTGGCCTTTGGCCACCGGCTCCGCGAGGGCGGGCTGTCGCCCGAGGCCCCGTCGGGCCTAGTTCATTTTTTCGCTCACGCCGAGTGGCCTTTGGCCACCGGCTCCGCGAGGGCGGGCAGTCGCCCGAGGCCCCGTCGGGCCTAGTTCATTTTTTCGCTCACGCCGAGCGGCCTTCGGCCACCGGCTCCCAAGGGGGAACGATATTGGTTATAGGTGTTCCCGCGCAGGCGGGAACCCGGGGCTACTAAGAATGCAAATAAGGGCAGCTCTCTGGGCCCCCGCCTTCGCGGGGGAGCTTGAGATTGATTTGGGAGTGCAAAGAGAATTATTTGATTTCGCCCCAAAGACCCTAGGCCCCCAAAAGTATTTTATTTCCATAAAAACAATGGGTTATGGCTAATTGTTAACAGGTGTAACAATTGGCAACAAAAGGTCATTTGTTCGTGACGTGGGCGATTGGTATCTAAATTCTGCCTTCTTCCCGATTGGAGGAAGGATTGGGGGTAGCGCCCAGGCAGTCGCCGGGGCCTTCAAGCTAGGATCAGAAATTGGCAGTTTCTCTGCAAACCACACTGAAACGTAAGGTCACCTGTGCGGGAATTGGTCTGCATACAGGCCAGGAAGTGACCATGACGTTGAACCCGGCTCCTGTGGATACGGGCATCGTTTTTGAGCGTGTGGATCTGGCCCTTGAGGATATTCGCATTCCGGCGCGGTTTGACTATGTGGGTGAAACCATGTTGGGGACGGTGATTTCCAATAAAGCCGGGGCCAGCGTTTCGACGGTTGAGCATTTGATGGCGGCTCTGGCGGGACTTGGCATTGACAATCTGCATGTGGAAATCGACGGGCCCGAGCTCCCGGTCATGGATGGCAGCTCTTTGGATTTTGTCGCTCTGCTGGAAGAAGCCGGCGTGCGCTCGCAGAGCCGGACACGCAAATATATTAAGATCTTAAGCCCGATCGTCTTTGAAGACGGGGACAAGGTGGGCGAGCTACGCCCAGCGCATGGGTTTTCCGCTGAATTTGAAATCGAATTCGCCAATGCGGCCATCGGCAAGCAGCGCTATGAATTTGATATGACGCCAGGTGCTTTTAAGGAAGAGCTGGCGGAAGCGCGCACATTCGGGTTCTTGAAGGACCTGGATCAGTTGCTGGCGCTTGGTCTTGGCCGCGGCGCCTCGGTTGAAAACACCATTGTCATTGAAGGCGAAGACGTGATCAACGAAGACGGGCTGCGCTACTCAGATGAGTTTGTGCGGCACAAGGTGCTTGACGCGATCGGCGATCTTTATCTGGCGGGCGCGCCGATCCTCGGTCATTTCGTGGGCATCAAGTCGGGGCATGGCGTTAATAACGCGCTTCTGCGGGCCCTTTTCAGTCAGCCTGAAAAATGGACCTATGTTGAAGACGCCGCCCAGGCCCTCGAATTTCTGCCGCTTACAGCGGAAGAGGCGCGGCAGGCGGCTCTGGGTTAACTCGCTTCTTTTTGTTCCTCAAAGACTTCGTCGGCGGCTCCCTGCTCCATAGCGCAATGGGTGAGGGTGCGTACCAGATTTGATACGGCCCCGCGAACAGCCGCATCCTGAATCTCACTGAAATTCTTGACCAGCTCAATGGTTGGCCGGTTCCGCCCGCCATGGGGCAGGGGCTGTGACTCGGCGGTGGGCTGTAGCCCTTCGAAAAAGCTGCCAATATCTACATTGAGAAATTTGGCGATTTCATAGAGGCGGCCTGCGGAGATCCGGTTGGCGCCGGTCTCATATTTCTGGACCTGCTGGTAGGAAATATTGAGCGCCTGGGCCAGCTGTTCCTGGGTCAGGCCTAGCATTGTGCGTCTCAAACGGATGTTGGAGCCGACTTTTTCGTCGGCCAAACGGGCCATTTTGCTTCCTTTGGGCGTGTCACTCATAGCCTGCTCCTTTGTTCAGGTTTAGTAACGGATCATGGACCGATGAACAGATCACTGTCCCTTGGTCCTTTTTGCGCCCCCCAATTTCGGAAAAGGACGGGTTTTTATCCCGTCAGCTTTTAATCTAGCACATTTCCGCGCGAATTGCCTAATTTGCTAATCCACTTCATGTGCCTCAACTCTGGTCTGGCAAGAAGCGGTTTGTTACGATATTAGAAACAGCTAGAATACTGCGGAATCAGGGATTTTTCGGGTTTGGCCGGTGGGCCGGAACCGGGCCCGTCAGGTTCCGCACACGAAATTGTGACCCGGGCGTGGGGATCTGGGCGTGCATCAAGCCGGGGTGATCCCCGCCGGTCATAAAAAGGTACGATTGTTTATGCGATTCATATCCCATTTGCGGCTCAGCTTTCTTTGCATGCTGGTGGCCAGTTCACTGGTGGTGTCCTGCGCAGGTAAAGATGATGAGGAACTGGAATATGTCGAGACGCCGGTTGAGGAGCTTTATACCAAAGCTCTCAATGAGCTGGCCAAAAAGCGCTATTCCCGTGCGGCGCTGTTTTTCGATGAGGTGGAACGTCAGCACCCCTATTCAGTCTGGGCGCGCCGGGCCATGCTGCTGTCGGCCTATTCCTACTACGAGAGCAACAAATACGACGAAGCTATCAATGCTGCGGATCGGTTTATCGCCCTGCACCCGGGTAATGAAGACGTGGCCTATGCCTATTATCTGAAAGCCATCTGTAATTATGAGCGCATTTCTGATGTGGGTCGGGATCAGCAAATGACCGTCGACACCTTTGAGGCTTTGCGCGAGGTTGTGCGCCGGTTCCCCAATTCAGAATATGCGCGAGATGCCCGGCTGAAGATCGACATGACGCAAAATCACCTGGCCGGGAAGGAAATGAATATCGGCCGGTTTTATATGAAACAGCATAACTATGTGGCGGCAATCAATCGGTTTAAAGTGGTGATTGAGGACTATCAGACCACGGCCCACACGGCAGAGGCGCTTTATCGCTTGGTTGAGTGTTATCTGGCGCTTGGCATTGATAATGAGGCGCAGGTTTCAGCGGCGGTGCTTGGATATAATTATCCGGGCAGTGACTGGTATCAAGACGCCTATCATCTTCTTGCGCGCAAGGACATCATGCCTGAGGAAAATGAAAAGTCCTGGATTTCCCGAGCCTTCAATCGGGGTGAGGACTCTTGAGGTCTCTTGATTAGATAAAGGAGCGCTCCCCCATGCTTGTCGCGCTTTCCATTCGCGACATCGTTCTGATCGATGAGCTGGACCTTGAACTGACGGCCGGACTTAACGTGCTCACAGGGGAAACCGGCGCGGGCAAATCCATACTTTTGGACGCTTTGGGGTTGGCGACCGGTCGGCGTGCCGATAAATCGCTGGTTCGCCACGGTCAGGAGCGGGGCACGGCAACGGCTGCTTTTGAGGTCGATGGGAGCCACCCCGCTCTTGAAATTCTGAAAACCCATGGCATTCATGCGGAGGCGAGTGGCGGGCGCTTTGATGTGATTTTACGCCGGGTGCAATCTCTCGACGGGCGCACACGCGCTTTCGTCAATGATGAGCCGGTAGGAGTTAATCTCTTGAAATCCCTGGGCGCGGCGCTGGTTGAAGTGCATGGCCAGCATGATGAACGCGGGCTTTTGAATGCCTCCTCGCATCGGGCGCTGTTGGATGCTTTTGGCCGGCTGGGCGGGCAAGCGGACAAGGTGGCGCTCTGCTATCGGGAGTTTTCTCAAGCTCAGGAAAGCCTTGAGAAGGCGCGTGCGGGTATCGCAGAGGCACGGGCGCAGGTTGACTATCTGACTCATGTGCTGGAAGAGCTGCGCACACTAGATCCGCAGGAGGATGAGGAAGAGGCGCTCGCGGCGCGGCGCACCCTGATGATGCACTCTGAGCAGATCGCATCTGAGCTCTCGCGGACGCTTGAAGATCTGACGGGCTCTAAAGGTGTACTTTCGACATTGCCAAAATCGCAGCGCCGATTGGAGAAACTGCGGGAAAAGGCAGGCGACAGTCTTGATGCCGCGCTTGCGGCCATTGATCGCTTGCTGGCGGAAGGGGACGAGGCGCGCGATGAGCTCACCCGGGCGCTGCGCGAGATTGAGTTTAATCCCGCTGAACTTGAACAGTCAGAAGAGCGCCTGTTCGCGCTCAGAGCGGCGGCGCGCAAGCACAATGTGCGTCCTGGCGACCTTGCCGCGCTGATGGTGTCCTTTGAGGCGCGTCTGCGTCAGGCCCAGGCGGGGGAGGAAGAGCTCGACAAATTGGAAGCGCGCGTGGGTGAAACGCGGGCCGCTTTTTTGAAGGAGGCAGAGGCACTTTCCAAAGCACGGGAAAAGGCCGCACTGGCTCTCGATAAGTCTGTCGCTAAAGAGCTCGCGCCGCTTAAACTTGAGAAAGCAACCTTTAAAACCCATGTGACGCGGCTGGCGGACGACCGTGTGGGTGAGCATGGGCTCGACAATGTCGCGTTTTTGATTTCGACCAACCCGGGTGTGCCGCTCGGGCCCATGGTGGCGGTGGCCTCGGGAGGTGAGCTCGCGCGGTTCATTCTGGCTCTTAAAGTATCGCTGGCGGCGCAGGGCTCGGCCTCAACCCTCATTTTTGATGAGGTGGATCAAGGCGTCGGCGGCGCCGTGGCCGATGCGGTGGGCGAGCGTTTGTCGCGGTTGGCCGAGGGCGAGCAGGTTCTTGTTGTCACCCATAGTCCGCAGGTTGCGGCGCGGGGCGATATGCATTGGCGTATCCAAAAGTCGTCTGCGGTGAAAAAAGGCGGCGCTACCTTTACCCGGGTTACTGGCCTTACCGAGGACGAGCGACGCGAAGAGATTGCCCGCATGCTGTCTGGCGCTGAGATCACGCAGGAAGCGCGCGCGGCGGCAGAGAAATTGATCGGGAGCCGCCGATGAGCGCGACCCGTTCCGTGGAGGTTGCTTTTTTGTCAAAAGCCGCCGCCAAAAAAGAACTCAAAGAGTTGGCAAAAGAAATCGCTGAACATGACAAGCGCTATCACCAGGAAGATGCGCCGGTCATCTCGGACGCGGACTATGATGCGCTGCGCCGGCGCTATGAAGAGATTGAGGCGCGATTTCCCGACCTCGCCTTAGCGGATGGTCCGGCACAAAGGGTGGGTGCGGCGCCGCTTGAAAAGTTTGGCAAGGTGAAACATGCCAAGCCCATGCTTTCCCTCGACAATGCCTTTGATGATGGAGATGTCGAGGATTTTGCGGACCGTATTCGGCGCTTTCTCAATCTGAAGCCACAAGAAGAGCTTGCCTTTACAGCCGAACCCAAGATCGACGGGCTGTCGGCATCGCTCCGTTATGAAAAGGGCGTGCTGGTTACAGGCGCGACGCGCGGCGATGGACAGGAAGGGGAAGATGTTACTCAAAACCTCATGACCATCGGCGATATTCCCCATCGCTTAGAGGGCAAAGACATCCCGGATGTCTTTGAGGTTCGCGGCGAGGTCTATATGGCCCATGAAGACTTCTTCGCCCTCAACACGCGGCAGGAAAAAGACGGTAAGCCGGTCTTTGCCAATCCGCGCAATGCGGCGGCGGGGTCCTTGCGACAGCTTGACTCTTCTGTCACGGCCTCGCGGCCCTTGCGATTTTTTGCCTATGCCTGGGGTGAAGTGAGCAGCCTTCCGGCAGACACGCAGCTGGGGGTGATTGAAGCTTTCCAAGCTATGGGATTTGAAATCAATCCCTTGATGCGGCGGGTAACCACTGTTGCTGACATGATTGAGGTCTATAAAACAATTGGAGAGACGCGCGCCAACCTCTCCTATGACATTGACGGGGTTGTTTACAAAGTGGATCGGCTCGACTGGCAGGAGCGCCTCGGGTTTGTGTCACGCAGTCCGCGCTGGGCCATCGCCCACAAGTTTCCGCCGGAACAGGCGATGACTGTTCTTGAAGGTATCGACATTCAGGTTGGACGCACGGGCGCTTTGACGCCGGTCGCCAAATTGAGGCCGGTGACCGTTGGCGGGGTGGTGGTCTCTAATGCCACCTTGCACAATGAAGATGAAATTGCGCGCAAAGAAATTCTTATCGGGGATTGGGTCATTGTGCAGCGCGCGGGAGATGTGATCCCGCAAGTGGTTGGACCGGTAGCGAGTAAACGGACAGGCAGCGAGAAAAAGTTCAAGTTTCCGACGACGTGCCCGGTGTGTGGTTCCAATGCGGTGCGCGAACACAAAGAAGGGAGCGACAAGCTGGATGCGGTGCGTCGCTGTGAAGGTGGGCTCACTTGCCCGGCTCAGGCTGTGGAGCGGCTGAAACATTTTGTTTCGCGGGAGGCATTTGACATTGAGGGGCTCGGGTCCAAGCAGGTGGAAGCCTTTTATGGGGAAGGCCGTATCAAGGAGCCGGCTGATATTTTCAAACTCCAACGGGATGACAGCGAGCGCGATGAAAAACTTGCCGACAAAGAAGGCTGGGGTGAAACCTCTGTGCGCAATCTTTTTGCGGCCATTGACGCACGGCGGGAAGTCAATCTTGATCGGCTGATCTTTGCCCTTGGTATTCGCCATGTGGGGGCGACGACAGGGCGGCTGCTTGCACGCACCTATGGCCGCATGGATAATTTTGTTGAACAAATGGAACTTGCCGCAGATCGAGGCTCAGAGGCCTGGTCTGACCTTAATGCCATCGACGGAATTGGGCTGATTGTCGCGGAGGCGATCGTTGAATTTTTTGCTGAAGGCCATAACCGTGAAGCGGTAGCGGCCCTGATGCAGGAAGTCAAAGATGTTCCGCTTGAGGCGGCGGATCTTTCAAGCCCCGTTGCGGGCAAGACGGTCGTCTTTACCGGCAAGCTGGAGCTCATGTCCCGTTCAGAAGCCAAGGCCAAGGCTGAAAGCCTCGGCGCCAAAGTGGCAGGCTCGGTGTCGGCCAAGACGGATATATTGGTAGCAGGGCCTGGTGCCGGGTCGAAGCTTAAGAAAGCCACCGAGCTTGGTATTGAAACCCTCACAGAAGATGAGTGGCTGAAGCTGATCGGTGGGTGAGGGGTCGACCCCTCACCCGAAACCGCTTCGGAATTTCAAGTGTACCTGGCACCTTGAAATGAAACGCGGGTTTTCAAGTGTACCTGGCACCTTGAAATGGGCACCTTGAAATGCCGGGCACCTTGAAATGCCCTGAGGGAGAGGTGGCTTTCGATCAAACCTCAGCCGTGGCTTTCGCGAGCCAGGCGCGGGTGGTGTCATCCAAGAGCGGGGAGAGGGTCTCGCGCACTTGAGCATGATAGCTGTTGAGCCAGGCTTTTTCGTCTGACGACAACATGTCCGCCTCAATGAGGTTGCGATCGATCGGCGCCATGGTGACTGTCTCAAAGGAATGCATCGGGCGATCGCCGCCAGGCACATCCTGCAAGGGGGTCACCAGGATCAGGTTTTCGATCCGAATGCCGTAATGGCCGACTTTATAGTAACCGGGCTCGTTGGAGATCAGCATGCCTTCGCGCAGGGGCACTTGCGCGGCCTTCGGATGGCCTGAGATCGATTGCGGACCTTCGTGGACGCCGAGGTAAGAGCCTACGCCATGGCCGGTGCCGTGGTCGAAGTCGTAACCACCATTCCAGAGCGCCGCGCGGGCCAGAAGGTCAAGCTGAGCGCCCGACGTGCCGGCCGGGAAGCGGGCCATGGAGAGCTGGATGTGGCCTTTGAGCACGCGGGTAAAGCGGTCTTTCATTTCTTCGGACGGCGTGCCCACGATGATGGTTCGGGTGATGTCCGTGGTGCCGTCGAGATATTGCCCGCCGGAATCCACCAGATAAATCTCGTTCAGTTTGAGAGGCCGATTGCTTTCTACATCCACTGAGTAGTGGGGCAGGGCCGCGTGAGGGCCTGCGGCGGAAATAGTGGTGAAGGAAATATCCTTCAGCTCAGCACTTTCTTTGCGGAACTCTTCAAGCTGCTGCGCGGCGCTGATTTCAGTGAGCTCGCCCTTGGGCGCTTTCTGCTCAAGCCAACAGAGATATTTGGTGATCGCCACGCCGTCGCGAATGTGTGCGTCACGTGCACCTTGACGTTCGGTTTCGTTTTTGAGGGCGCGTGGGAGGACGCAGGGGTCTTGGGCGCGTTTGATGGTGGCGCCCGCGGCCTTGAGTTGATCAAAAACCCAGGAAGGAGCGATCCCGGCATCCACTTCGACGGTGAGCCCAGCGTCGCCGAGTGCCTTTAAAGAAGGGGCAAACTCTGCTTCGCTTTTGAGCGTGACCGCATTGCCCAGGTGTTGAACCAGACCTTCAGAGACCTTGTCCGGATTGACAAAGAGGTCGGCGGTGCCGTCGCTCTTCAAGATCCCCCAGGCGAGGGAGAGCGGCGAATGAGAAACATCCTGCCCTCGCACATTAAAGAGCCAGGCAATCGACATAGGCTGGGTGATGACCACTGCGTCACTGCCCCGCTCTGAAAGGTTTTCGCCAATGGTCAGGCGTTTTTTGTCAGAAGGCTCACCAGCAAATGAGATGTCATGCGGCACCATGGGGGTTACTGGCGCTGAAGGGCGGTCTTGCCAGGCTGTGTCGATGGGATTGGGGCTGACTGGCACGAGCTCCGCGCCCTTTGCGGTGCAAGCCTTGCGGAAAAGTTCCACCTGATCAACCGTGTAAAGCCAGGCGTCATACCCGACCTTCATGCCTTCAGTGAGGTTATCCTTGAGCCATTCGTGAGGCGGTTCGGTGACCAGGCTGCGCTGCTCGAAGAGGTCAAGGTCAACCTGCTCGCCGGCCTGAACGGTATAGCGTCCGTCGACGAAGATCGCCGCCTTGTCCGCCATAACGATGGCGGCGCCGGCAGAACCGGAAAAGCCGGTGAGCCACATCAGGCGCTCGCCACAGGCGGGCAAATATTCGTTCTGATATTCGTCCGCATGGGGCACGAGAAAGGCATCAAGACCCAACTCTTTTAGGGCCGCGCGCAGCATTGGTAGATGTCGCTGGCCGAAGGTCTTATCCGATTTGATGTCGTAGGATTGAAACATGAGTTAGGGCTCCAATTGGGCAACTTGTGACTTGGCTAGCGTTCTAGCACCAGGGTCATCCATTCCTCAAGCGGGATGCGGCGAATTTCTCTGAAACCCTGGTTTTCATAGGCTGCGAGAACCTCGTCGACTTGAGTGGCGAGAAGGCCGGAGAGGATCAAATTGCCACCGGCTGCGACCTGGGTCGCAATGTCGGCGGCAAGTTCAATGAGGGGGCGCGCCAGAATATTGGCGATGACCAGATCAAAGGGGCCAAAGCGCGCAAAGGCCGGATCGTCCATGCCGTCGGCAACCAGGGTTGTGATACGGGATTGAACGTTGTTGTCCTTGATCACTTCATCGGCCACTTCGACCGCGATGGGGTCGATGTCGCTGGCCAGGATCTTCGCCTCGGACACTTTGGCCAGGCCAACCGCCAGGATTGCAGTGCCACAACCCAGGTCGAGGGCCGTTTTGATATCACGCGTTTTGGCGAGATCGTCGATGGCCATGAGGCAGCCTGAAGTGGTGCCATGGTGGCCGGTGCCAAAGGCCTGTCCGGCACCAATAAGGAGCGGAACATCTTCAGGGCGAGCGGTCATGTCATTATGGGCGGCGTAAACATAAAAGCGCCCAGCGCGCACGGGCTGCAGATTTTCCAAAGACTTTTCCACCCAATCGATATTGGGCAGGGGCTCGATAGTGAACGGTCCATGCTGGAAGTCCGCCAATCTTTGCTCCAGGTCGGCTTCATCTGGGCGGGCGGCATAAAGTGCTTCGCCATACCAATTGCCGGTGTCGGCATCTTCAAAGCCGGAGACAGAGGTGGGCTCATTGTCAAAGGTTGCCTCGAGCAATTCCATGATGGCCATCAGGTCGCTTTGATCAATTTTAAAGGTAAGTTTCCAGTTTGGCTTAATGTCCATGAGGGTTAGTGACGCTCCACAAAGGAATCGATGACCCGTTTGACGCCGGCCTTTTCAAAATCGACGGTGAGCTTGTTGCCATCAATAGAGGTGATGGCGCCATATCCGAATTTCTGGTGAAAGACGCGCTCGCCTTTCATGAAACTTTGCGCGTTTGGATCACTGGTGGCGATGAGGTCGCCGTTCTCATCAATGACTTTGCCGGGGCGGGTTGCCAGGCGTCCCTCGCGGCGGGCGGTTTGAGCGCGGCGCCAGCCGGGGCTGTCGTAAGAGCTTTCAAAGGCCGTCATTTCCATGGGGCTGAGGCCCGTGCCCGTGCCGGAGCCGTAAAGTCCCTGGTCAGAATCGACCTCCACATGATCGGCGGGAAGCTCGTCCAGAAAACGCGAGGGAATGCCGTTCTGCCAACGGCCATGCACCATGCGAGTGGAGGCAAAAGAGATCACGGCGCGCTCTCGGGCGCGGGTGATGCCGACATAGGCAAGGCGGCGCTCTTCTTCCAGAGCCTTTAGCCCATCATCAAGGGAGCGCTGGTGTGGGAAAAGGCCTTCCTCCCAGCCGGGCAGGAAGACCGTTGGAAATTCAAGCCCCTTGGCGGCATGAAGGGTCATGAGATTGACCTTGTCGTCGGTGTCGGCCTGCTCCAAATCCATGACCAAGGAAACATGTTCCAGATATTCCGGCAGGGACTGGAACTGCTCCATGGCGTTGATCAACTCTTTCAGGTTGTCGAGCTTGGTGGGCGCATTGGGGGACTTGTCGTTTTGCCACATCTCCGTGTAGCCGGACTCATCGAGGATCTGCCCGGCCAGGTCCGCGTGGTTCATTTGCGAAATGAGATCGGTCCAGCGATCAACATTTTCAATGAACTGTGTGAGGGCTCCGCGCGGCTTGGGTTTAAGTTCGTCGGTGCGAATTATCTCGCGAGCTGCCTCATAGAGGGAGATGTTACGGGGGCGGGCAAGACCGTGGAGCACTTGCATGGTCGCCTTGGCAAGACCGCGTTTGGGCGTGTTGATGATGCGCTCAAAGGCAAGATCATCCGAATGGTTGAAGATCAAACGCAGATAGGCATGGGCATCGCGGATTTCCTGTCGCTCATAAAAGCGTGGACCGCCGACAACGCGGTAGGGCAGGCCAAGAGTGATGAAACGGTCTTCAAACTCGCGCATCTGAAAAGAGGCGCGCACGAGGATCGCAATATCGGCCAGGCGGTGGCCGTCCCTTTGTAGCGTTTCGATTTCGTCGCAAATGGTGCGGGCTTCTTCGCCGCCGTCCCAGACGCCGCGCACGCGAACCTTTTCGCCTTCGTTGAGTTCGGTCCATAGCTCCTTGCCGAGGCGCCCTTCATTGGCATTGATAAGACCGGAGGCGGCTTTCAGAATGTGGGGCGTGGAGCGATAGTTTTGTTCGAGGCGAATAACCTTGGCGCCGGGAAAATCTTTTTCAAAGCGCAGGATGTTATCAACTTCCGCGCCGCGCCAGCCATAAATTGACTGATCATCATCTCCGACACAGCAAATGTTTTTGTGCTGCATGGCAAGCTGACGCAGCCAGAGATATTGCGCCACATTGGTGTCCTGATATTCGTCCACCAGAATATATTTAAAGCGCTTCTGATATTCCGCCAAAACATCCGGGTTCTTTTGAAAGAGCGTCAAGCAACCGAGCAGGAGATCGCCGAAGTCAGCAGCGTTCAACACCTTCAGGCGCTCTTGGTATTGGCGGTAAAGTTCCTGACCGCGTCCATCGGCAAAGCGATAGCTTTCCTTGCCGGTGACATGCTCCGGCGAGAGGGCACGATTTTTCCAGTCGTCAATCAGATAGGCAAATTGTCGGGCGGGCCAGCGTTTGTCGTCAATGCCTTCTGCTTCCAGAATCTGCTTAATCAGGCGGATTTGGTCGTCGGGGTCCAAAATGGTGAAGTCGCTTCGAAGGCCCAAGAGTTCCGCATGGCGACGCATGATTTGTGCGCCGAGGGCATGAAAAGTGCCGAGCCACTGCATGCCTTCTACCACCCCGCCAATGAGGCCTTCAATGCGGTGCTTCATCTCGCGGGCGGCCTTGTTGGTGAAGGTCACGGCGAGGATCTGACCTGGCCAGGCTTTTTGGGTAAAAAGAAGATGGCTGAGACGGGTGGTCAGTGCCCGGGTCTTGCCGGTGCCCGCGCCCGCCAATATCAGAACCGGGCCATCTAAAGTTTCGACCGCTTCGCGCTGGGGGGCATTAAGGCCGCGCAGGTAGGGCGGCTCAGCTGCGGCGCGTGCTGAAATGCTTGTCGCATTAGGGCGCGGCGCAGAGGAGCGGGCGGTCTCGTCTTCCGGCAAGGCGCCAAGGTCGAAAGGGTCTGAGGTCATAGGGTTAGATGTAGGGGAGTGCGAACAAAAGCGCAACAAATTCACAGGTGTTCTTCGATATTGGCTTCAATCAGTGCCTTGTTAAAGACCTGTAAGGCCCTTTGATAGGTGACAAATCCCAGGATGAGGTCTTTGTCGGCGTGATCGATAACCAGAAGGCGCTCAGCGCCCGTGGTATCGAAGCATTCGAAAACATATTCCAGAGAATCAGTCAGCGTGAGGGTGGGCAGGTCGGCTTCTTCGTCCTGGGCCGTTGCCTCCGGGTCGTGGGTCATGGCATCGCGCACTTCGAGGGTTTCCAAGAGCAGCTGCTGCGGACCTTCGGCGACGTGATAACCGTGGCTTTCGATCTGGAAGTGGAAGAGAGATCGCCCAAACATGGCCTGGGTGAGCACGGTTGATACTGATGTGGCGATCATCAGGGCAATCATGACCCCGTAGTCACCGGTGAGTTCAAAGACAATGAGGGTTGTGGAGATCGGCGCGCCGAGGATAGCGGCAGAAACCGCGCCCATGCCGATGATGGCATAAAGCCCCGGTTCGGAGGCATAGCCCGGGAATATGGTTGCGGCAATGATGCCAAAGGCGCCGCCGACCATGGCGCCCATAAAGAGACTGGGTGAGAAAACCCCGCCGCCGTGGCGTGACGCCAAAGAGATGGTTGTCGCGAGCAGTTTGGCCCCGAAGAGAGCGATCAGGAAAAGTAGTCCATATTCGCCTTTAAGAGCATTATCGGTTGCGCCATAGCCGACCCCCATAACCTCCGGGAAGACGATGGCAATGAGGCCGACAAGAAAGCCGCCAAGGGTTGTGCGGACAAGGATGTCGAGCTTCATTTGACTTTCAATGCGGTCAGCAAGGACCGAAAGACGCATGAAAAGCACGGCACCGAGCCCGGCCACGAGACCGAGGATCGCAAAGGCGGGCACCTCCAGAATGCTTTGAAGCTGATACTCGGGGATTTGAAAGGCGGGTTGGGCGCCAATGTGCAGGCGGCAAACCAGCGCCCCGGCGACCGAGGCAATAACGATGGGGGCAAAGGCGCGGGCCGTGTAGAAACCCAAAATGACTTCCAGTGCGAACATGACGCCGGCAATGGGCGCGTTAAAGGAGGCGGCAACAGCAGAAGCCGCTCCGGCGGCCATAAGGACTTTGGTGACCCGCGGTGAATAATTCATCGCCTTGGTGGCAAATCCTGTGAGCGCCGCGCCCAGGTGAGCGGCGGGGCCTTCGCGGCCCGTACTGGCGCCGGTGCCTAGCGACAAAGCGGCGATCAGGGATGATTTTAGTCCCATCACCGTATCCATCCGGCCGCCGTGAAGGGCCCGAGATTCAATGAGATCTGCGACGGCATGGGCTCGTTGACCAGGGACCCAAAACTTCAATAGAAGGCCGACAATGAAAGCGCCTACAGTTGGGATCAGAACCAACAGCCAGTCGGGCAAGGCCTTCACACGGTCGAGATAGGTGGCCTCGGTGGCGCCAAAGCTGATGAGTGAAAAGCCATCAATCAGGGCGCGGAAACCAATAATGGCATAGCCCACAACAATGCCGATGATCAGGGCGATGATCCAGACGCCGGGCTGGCGCTGCCAATGCATCTTGCTCCAATGCAGCTGCTGAACAAATTCATGTTCCGGCAATCCGCGAATGAAGTTTACAAGGCGTGACATGGGGGGCGTCCTGATCAGGGTTCCTGCTTAAGCGAGTTAAGGATGGGTGCGCGGTGCGCGTCAAGGTCTGGGACGGGCCCGCGTGTGGGTGGATCGTCAAAGCTTGAAAGCTTGATGGGATTGCCTGCCATCTTGAGGGTGCCGGTTATGGGATCTTCTGCTTCAACGACCATATTGCGGGAAAGGACGTGGGGGTCGTTTAGAACTTGCTCCACATTGTTGATGGGACCACAAGGAATGCCTGCCGCTTCAAATTGCGCCAACCAATCGGCCACAGATTTAGCGGCGAGGGCGGCCTCAAGTTCCTCTGTCATCTCATGGACGTGATCGCATCGGTCCTGGTTGGTGGTAAATCGCGGATCCTGGCCGAGTTCGGGACGGCCAATTTCTTCTGAGAGGCGTTTGAAGAGCGTGTCATTGCCCGCCGCGATGATGAGGTGGCCATCCGCCGCTTGATAGGCCTGAAAGGGCGTGATCGAAGGGTGGCGTGCGCCGAGAGGTCCTGGAATTTCCCCGGAAGCGAAATAACGGGCAATGGCGTTTTCAAGCAAGGCGACCTGACAATCGAGCATGGCGACATCGATCTTTTGAGCTTCACCGGTCATGGAACGATGATAAAGCGCGGAAGAAATGCCGATGGTGGTGAAAAGTCCTGCCGTGATATCGCCAACTGAGGTGCCAACCCGGGTGG
Source organism: Alphaproteobacteria bacterium (assembly GCA_006226305.1). Classification (GTDB taxonomy): domain Bacteria; phylum Pseudomonadota; class Alphaproteobacteria; order M2410; family M2410; genus M2410. Next base: position 19,055 of record SBHG01000218.1, read on the forward strand.
GCGGCGCGCCTTCATGGCCGGTGAGACTCATGATGCCGCCCATGCCTTGAACCACCATGTCGTAAGCGGGGCGTTTTGAATAAGGTCCGGAGTGGCCAAAGCCGCTAGCGGCAGCATAAATCAGTTTGGGGAAACGCTGGTGCAAGACGTCCCAACCGAGGCCCAATTTTTCCATGGTGCCTGGGCGGTAGTTTTCCACCAGTACATCGGCGTTTTCAAGGAGCTTGAGGAAGATTTCCTTGTCCCCTTCTGTTTTCAGGTCAAGGGCTATGGATTCCTTGCCCCGGTTGAGCGACATGAAGTAGGCGGACTTGCCTTTTACGAAGGGGCCAATGTGACGGGCATCGTCACCGATCCTGGGGCGCTCGACCTTGATGACCCGCGCTCCCAGGTCTGACAGCACCATGGTGCAATAGGGCCCGGCCAAAACCCGGGTCAGATCGATGACCGTAATGCCGTTGAGAGGACCCTGTGGGGGCACAGGCTGGGTGTCATTGGTCATCGGTTTGGTTTTCCCCGGTTTCACGTTTCTTGGCCTCAAGCTCACGGGCAGCCCGCTCATTTTCCGCCCGGGCGGCATCCTTTTCGGCTTTGGTGCGGCCATGCTCGATCCGGTTCTGCTCGGCTTGTTTTTCGCGGCTTTTGCGGGCCTGTTTCTTGCGAAATTTGTTGAGATTGACGACGTTTGACATAATGTGGGCCGAAATATAAGGAATTCTGCGGATTTGTGAGGTTCAAGGCTTCACCTTTCTCTCACTTTCCGCGGTTAGAGTACTTATTCTTGGCCGTTTGGGGGCGGGGAAACAAGAAAAACTCGAGAATTGAGCGGTTTTTTGGCCGCTCAAGGACGTTGATACGGGGATTGTGGCGTGGGTCGTTATTTCACGATCGGATTTTTTGTCTTTCTGGCAGTGATGCTCATCGTCATGAGCATTCCGAGCTTTATCAATTGGAACCAATATAAGGGCACCATTGAGTCCGCTTTGAGTGATGCCTCTGGGTATGAGGTGAGTGTCAGCGGCCCGGTCAGCTTTGCGGTTCTGCCGCAGCCTGCTTTGACCCTTACGGGCGTTGAGGCTTTTGCCGGTGATGAAACGCCGTTTCTGACCCTCGACAATCTGGCGGGGCGCATTGCGCTGGCGCCGCTTCTGACCGGCAAGGTCCGTGTCACCACCTTGAAAATTTCCGGTGCGCGGCTTCGCACTGACGCCACCGATCTGGCGGCGCGCGCGTCAAATGAGGCCGAGGCGCAAACATTGCGGCAGCCGCGGGGCTTTGAAGGCTTTGTGGTGGGTCTGGTGCAGGACGTTCGCGTCGACAGCCTCGAGATTGAGGATTTCAAAGTCGGCTCAAGCGACGAAAATGCTGTTCCGGCGCTGGTCATCGACGATGGTGCGGTTTCATTTTTGTCTTTGAATGGTCCGTTCACTACTGAATCGACCGTGGTGGTCAACGGTAAGCGGTTCCGTTTGACCGGGGAGTTGGGCGAGATCCGTTCGGATCAATCGAGCGCCTTTGTCGTGCGCGGATTTTCCGGAGACGGGACAGAAATCTCGATCCAGGGTGCGGCCCATGATCTCAGGTCCGCGCCGACCTTTTCTGGCGCGCTCAAATTGTCGGGCAAGGGGCTTGCACCGGTCTTTGACCTCCTTCAAGTGTTTGGAGGGGCTGCCAAGGATAAAGATGCTCCGGCACCAATATCCATCGATCTGCCACTTGTCCTTTCAGGTGATGTTTCGATGACGTCGCAAAAGGTCGAAGCGTCTGCCTTGGCCATGCAGCTGGGCGATAGCCGGGCGGTGATGACGCTTGATCTGGATCGTGGTGAGGCTCTGACCGGGGCCATTACCTTGCGGGCGACTAAGTTGGACGGAGATAGCCTGATCGACACCCTTGCTTTGGCCGCGCCGTCGTCGGACACCCGGGGTGATATGCAGATCCTTTTGGACCTACGCAGTGAAGGGGTGACTTATCGGGGCAAGGTTCTTAGCAATCTTGCGATGACCGGAGCCCTGGCAAACGGTGGCTTTTCGTTGCAGGACCTGGATGTCACGGCTCCGGGCGCGACGAAGGTTGAGTTTAAGAAGGGTGCCCAGCGCGAAGGTGTCTGGACAGGTGAGTTAACGGCAATCTCTCAGAATGCACGGGAGCTCGCGACCTGGCTCGGGATGGATGTCGCGGACGTGCCGCGAGGCCGCCTGGCGCTCGGTCAGGTGAGGGGTCAATTGAACCTGGATGGGGAGGCTGTGTCGCTCCGGGATATGGTGCTCGACATTGATGGGGCGCATTATACGGGCAGCTTTTCAAAGGTCGGGGGATCGGACGCGTCTTACGGTCTGACTTTGCGTGGACAGTCGCTTGATCTTTCTGACTATCGCTCGGATGCGAGTCTGGAAGGGCTCGCAGAGATGGCGGGTGCCCTCAACGCGGATTTTGACCTGAAGATTGTCTCCTTCACGGGGGCGGGCCTTGAGGGTGCGGCGCTAGATACCGGTCTTGCCGTGAAAGGCGGCGCGGTGGAAGTTAAGCGCTTGTCGGTTACGACGGTTCAAGGCGAAACACTTACGGCCACAGGCTCGTTGCAAAATCTTGCCAAAGACAGCCTTAAGGGCAAGCTCGATTGGCGCCTGGCCAATTGGCAGAGTTGCCGCGTGGTTGAACTTATCAAGCTTTCAGAGCAGCTTGGGTGTGTGCCAGGCGACAAAGCTTCTCTCAGCGGCCATCTCAGCCTCAATCAAGGGGTGGGGGCCACAAGTGTCAAAGGCACGGTTGGTGCGGACAATTGGGATGTCAAAGCCAGCGGCGTTCAGGCGCTGTGGCGCGATGGCGGTGAAATTTCACTAAAGGGAAATGGCAGCCATGGCAATTACCGCGCGACATTTGACGGTGTCATCAAAAATGTCGGGACTTTCCCGAGGTTTACTTTCAATGGCACGCTGGAAGCGGCCGATGGTGCCGGGGCGCTGGGTAATCTTGGGTATCAATTGGGCGGCGCACAAGGACCCCTCAAGGCCGAGGGCGCCTGGGAGTGGAGTAAGGACGGTTTTAAGGCAGAGAACATCAAAGCCTCGCTTGGCGATCTGAAAGCCAGTGGCTCTCTGACTTTGGTGGATGATGGCGCGACCCGCAAAATTGACAGCAAGTTTGAGCTGGAGGGGTTTGATCTGAGTTCTCTGGCTGACAATGGGTTTGTCATTGAAGATGCGGAGGGGCGCTGGTCCGCATCAAATCTGGAAGCTCTTTTGGCCGAGGATCTGCGCGGCTCTGTGGATGTGACCTTGCGGAACGCGACATTCGAAGATTTAAAGATCCCGAGCGCGGCGATCAAAGGCGTGATTTCTGATAGCTCATCAGAATGGGCTCTCTATCAGGGGGCGTTTCTGGACGGCGCCTGGACAGGTAAGGCAATCGTCACGCGAAAGGGCAAGGAACTCCGTGTGGAAGCGCGTGGGGCCGGCGAGGGGCTTGATTTTGCCTCAGTGACGGAGAGTTTCTTAGGTCGCAAGACCCTGGAGGGGCGTGGTTCGCTTCGCTTTGTGTTGGGAGGTGAAGGACACAGCGCGCGCGCGATTATTCAATCTCTTAAAGGCACCATTGACGTAGAAAGCGCAGAAGGGCGCATGTTGGGATTTGATCTTCCCGGCTATGCGCTTGACCTCGGCGAAGCCTCGGGGGCCTTGGGAGTGCGGATTGCCAATGACGAGCACCTAACCCATGGCGCCTCAAACTATCGGGACCTGTTGGGACGTTTTGAGGTCGAAAAGGGTCAGGCCCTGACATCTCAATGGCGTGCCAAAACAGATGTGGGCGGCATGTATTTCGGGTTGGATGCCAATTTTGTTCAACAAAATCTCGGCGGACGCGTGGAGTTCAATTTTGAAGGCATCGACAATCTGCCGACTTTTGCCATCGTTCTGAACGGATGGGGACAGGAGCTGGGCGGCGTCTGGGATACCGAGGCCATGCAGCAGATCTTCGAGGCTCTGCTGCAGGCTGAGCAAATGGCGGCAGAAGAGGTGGCCTCTGAAGGCACTGCCGAGCCAACTTCAACGCCTGCGACGACCTCTACGGGTGGGGCCGGACGCGAGGTGGAATCAGGGGACCTCGCGCCGCTGCGCTAAATCACCAAGTTTTTTCTTCAAATCTTTGACGACGAAAACGCGGATCGCGCTCGACAGGCCAATATCGTCCATGTTTTCGCCAGAAATACGTGACGCGTCGATTTCAGAAATCAGCTCGTTGAGGGACTTTCCCTGTTCTTCAGCAATGCCGCGTAGGGTGAGCCAGAATTCTTCTTCAAGAGTGATGGAGGTGCGGTGGCCTTTCAGCGTAACGGATCTTTTTTGCGGGCGGGGCATGAGTTTCCTTGTTATTTTGGTCCGACCATGTCCTCCGGGCGGACAATAGCGTCGAACTCTTCTTCGGTAACAAAACCAAGCTTAACAGCTTCTTCGCGCAAGGTAGACCCATTCTTGTGCGCTGTCTTGGCTACTTTTGTCGCATTATCGTAACCGATTTTGGGTGCCAGCGCTGTGACCAACATCAATGAGCGTTGCATCAGCGCACGGATGTTTTCCTCAATCGGTTCAATTCCGGCAACGCAGTTGTCCGTAAAGGAGACCGCGCCATCTGCGATCAAACGGATAGATTGCAGCACGTTGTAAATAATCACGGGCTTGAAAACATTCAGTTCCATGTGGCCCTGGCTACCTGCAATGGTGACGGTGGTGTGGTTGCCCATCACTTGAGTGCACAGCATGGTCATGGCCTCACATTGGGTGGGGTTGACCTTGCCGGGCATGATGGAGGAGCCGGGTTCGTTTTCTGGCAATTGAAGTTCGCCAAGGCCGGAGCGAGGGCCAGAACCTAAAAGCCGGATGTCGTTGGCTATTTTGAAGAGGCTTACGGCGATGGTGTTGAGCGCGCCGGAGAGCTCGACCATTGCGTCGTGAGCGGCCAGCGCTTCAAATTTGTTTTCGGCGGTTACGAAGGGAAGGCCGGTGATATCGGCGACTTTGGCGGCAAAACCTTCGGCAAAGCCTGGCTTGGCGTTGAGGCCGGTGCCCACTGCGGTGCCGCCCTGAGCAAGCTGCATAAGGCGCGGCAGGGTGGTTTTGACCCGTTCAACGCCGTAACGCACCTGTGTGGCATAGCCGGAGAATTCCTGACCCAGGGTGAGCGGGGTCGCGTCCTGCAGGTGGGTGCGGCCGATCTTGATGATCTCCTTCCAGGCGGCGGATTTTGTCTCGAGCGCCTTCAAGAGATATTCCAGAGCGGGAATGAGCGCGCCCATGACCTGCTCACCGGCCGCGATGTGCATGGCTGTTGGAAAGGTGTCGTTGGAGCTTTGCGAGCGATTGCAGTGATCATTGGGGTGAACCGGCTCTTTCGAGCCCATAGTGCCGCCCAGAATTTCAATGGCGCGGTTGGAGATCACTTCATTGGCGTTCATATTGGACTGGGTGCCAGAGCCGGTTTGCCAGACCACCAGAGGGAAATTGTCATTTAATTTGCCGTCGGCAACTTCCTGAGCGGCTTGCGTGATCGCCTTACCGACCGTGGCGTCCAGATTATCCAAGTCCATGTTGGCCTCGGCCGCAGCCCATTTGATGATCCCCAGCGCGCGGACCAGAGGCACCGGCATGGTTTCGCCGCCAATCTTGAAATTGCCCAAAGATCGCTGGGTTTGCGCGCCCCAGTATTTGTCAGCGGGGACGTCAAGGGGGCCAAAGGAGTCGGTTTCTGTGCGGGTGGTCATGGGGAGGTTTCACTCTTGTTAGCTATGCCGAAAAGACAAGGAGTGGTTTAGCATTAACGAGCGGTGGGTCAAGTGCCTGGGGGCGTGGCGATATAAAAGAGTTTCGTGTTCCTGCGCAGGCGGGAATCCATGGGCAAAACATTAGAAACCTCATGCTGAGGAGGCCCGAAGGGGTCATCTCGAAGTATGAGAAAAGTCAGCACATCCTTCGAGACGCTCGCTTCGCTTGCCCTCAGGATGAGGCCTATTTGCGAAATTGGACCCCCGCCTTCGCGGGGGAACCTGATTTTCGATGTTATCCCCGACCCGGAATAGGGCGCGGAGTGGCCGTGGCGGAGGCTTTGGCGACCAGGCGGTCTTCGCTGTCAAAAAGCTCGCCTTCAAGAAAAGCGATGGATTTCCCCATACGGACGGCCTTGCCGACGCCAATGAGGCGGCCTACCGGCGCAGGGCGCAGGAAACTAACCTTCAATTCGAGGGTCGGAACGGCATTCTTAAAGTTGGCGGCGACGATGCCGGCCGTGGTCATGGCTTCATCCAACATGGCGCAGAGGAAGCCCCCTTGAATATTGCCCATTGGGTTGGTCCAGTCATCCTGACCGCGAAAGGCAATCGTGACGGTACCTTTGGCCTGATCGACGGCCAGCACGTCAAAGCCCACAGTCTTGCTGGAGTTTGGGCGGTTTGTGGCGTTTTTGAAGATCTGCAGGACCTCGTCGTCGCTGCGGCGGGGGGAATCTGCATTCATTTGCGTGTTATTTCTTGCGGAAGGCGTCGAGGCTCACGACTTCGCCGGTAACCTCTTCCTTTTTTTCGTCTGAGGTATCGACCGCGGCCTCGCTCTTTTCAGCATAGGCGGCTATTTCGGCGCCTGCTTCCTCATCAGTTTCGGCGCCCTCAACGTGGAATTGCACGCCGAATTGGACGACCGGGTCATAAAAGCCCCGAATGGCGGCAAAGGGGATCACGAGCTGTTCGGGCACTTTGTTGAAGGTGAGGGAGACCGTAAAGCTGTCCTCGCTGACTTCAAGCCCCCAAAAACGGTGCTGCAGAACGATAGTCATTTCCTGCGGGTAGCGCGCCTTTAAGGCGTCGGAGACAAAGACCCCCGGGGCAATGGTGGAAAAGGTGATGAAGAAGTGATGTTCGCCGGGTAGGCCTTCCTTCTCCACACGCTCCAGTGCCTTGCGCACCACTTGACGCATAGCATCCTGGGTCAGGAGGTCGTATTGCATCAGGTCTTTGGTCATGTGGGCGTTCTCGCGTCCTGCTGTTTTTTTAAAGGATACGCGGTTTTAACCCGCGTCCCAAACATAAAGTGGGAGGCTTCTGTTGCCAGGTGCCTCCCGAACCCCGCTTACCTAATGTTAGGCAGCGAGTACCATTTCATTATCATTGGCA
>SBHG01000072.1 GCA_006226305.1 Alphaproteobacteria bacterium
GTTTCCTTGGCATCGCGGCAGCGATAGGCCACATGATGAATGCGTTTGATGTTCATCGGGCAAACCACCTTCCTTATGCTGCGTCGGGATCGGCGATCACGCCGCGCTGGATCTGATCGCGCTCCATGGATTCAAAGAGCGCCTTGAAGTTACCTTCACCAAACCCTTCATCCTTTTTGCGCTGAATGATTTCAATAAAGACTGGTCCAAGCAAGGTTTCAGTGAAAATTTGCAGAAGCAATTTGGTATCGCCTTCGGTCGAGCCATCAAGGAGTATGCCGCGCTTCATCATTTCTTCGACCGGCTCGCCGTGACCCGGTAGGCGCTCTTCCAGCATCTCGTAGTAGACGTCCGGCGGCGGCGTCAGGAATGGGGTCCCCAGAGATTTCAATTGGTCCCAGGTTTCAAAAATATTTTCCGTGGACAGAGCGATGTGCTGAATGCCTTCGCCGTTGTACTCCATCAAAAACTCTTCGATCTGACCGGTGCCATTGGAGGCTTCTTCATTGAGCGGAATGCGAATTTTGCCGTCTGGCGCGGTCATGGCGCGGGAGACGAGGCCCGTTACCTGGCCCTTGATATCAAAGTAGCGAATTTCACGGAAATTGAAGAGCCGCTCATAATATTTGCCCCAATGGGCCATACGGCCTTTGTAGACGTTGTGGGTCAGGTGATCGATTTCATAAAGACCGCAGCCTTTAGGATTGCGGTCAACACCTTCGAAAAATTCAAAATCAATATCGTAGATCGAACTGCCTTCTTCATAGCGGTCAATCAGATAAAGCGTCGCTCCGCCAATGCCCTTGATGGCCGGCAAACGCAGCTCCATTGGGCCGGTTTCGATCTCCACCGGCTGGGCGCCAAGTGCCAAAGCGCGATCATAGGCCTTGTGGGCATCCCGCACGCGAAAGGCCATGCCGCAGGCGCCGGGCCCATGCTCTTCGGCATAATAGGCCGCGTGGCTCTGCGGCTCGCTGTTGACAATGAAATTGATGCCGCCTTGACGATACAAAGTCACATCCTTGGAGCGGTGGCGCGCCACGGGTTGGAAACCCAGCATGCGAAAGGTCTTGTCCAGCACTTCGGGTTTTGGCGCGCTGAATTCAACAAATTCAAAGCCGTCTAGCCCCATGGGATTTTCAAAGAGATCCGCCATCGCTCACTTCTCCATATCTCGAAATTTTGAAACATTGGTCGCGGGATCCTGCCGGCCGCGACTCTTGGCCCAGATCATAAGCCTGAAAAACTGGAATATCCGCCCATTTTTCCCCACTTATGGGGAAATTATGGGATTTTTGTTTTCTTTTTTCGTATTTTTTGAAATACTACTTTCAATTATGACAGATCTGAGCCCTGCTGATTTCAAGCTTCTTGCCGCCCTTCAAGCCGATGCGGACCTATCGCAACAGGAGCTGGCCGAGATTGCCGGCATGTCGAAAACTTCTGTCTGGCGCCGGGTGCGCGATCTGGAAGAAGCGGGCATCATTACCGACAAAGTGGCACTCTTGGATGCGCGGGCCTTAGGCCTCAACATTCATGTCATGGTGAGTGTTTCCATGGTGGCCCACAGCGATGATGTGCGCCGCGCCTTTGAGGCCCATGTGGAAACCCTGGCGCCGGTGACTGAATGCTATGCGGTTTCAGGGGACTGGGATTATCTTTTGCATGTACTGATCGGCGACATCGACAGCTATAACCGCTTCCTCAATCAGGAACTTCTCAACCACAGGAGTGTGCGTTCGGCGAGCTCCAGCTTTGCACTGAAGCGCGTCAAATACACGACCCGTCTTCCTATTCGGATTTAGTAGCTGTAACGGCGTCCGCCAAACATGGCGCCAATGCCGGCAAAAATTATCGCCAGCAAAATCCGGATCAAGATCACCAAAGCCAGATAGACCATTTGCTGCTCGGTGATGAGAAAACCCATCACGTTCACAAAGCGCTGATCGAGACCCATGTTAAAGATGGCCTCTTCCGCGTAACGACCATAGTGAACCAGCGTGTTATAAAAATCCGGCATTTGGATCGCCAAAAAGGCCATTACGATGGCCCCCAGGATGATCGAAATGATCATGGACGAACCGGCTTTGATAATCCCCATTTCCCCGCCTCATTTAAGCATTACAAGTCATCAACCCTGCAGGCATCCTAACATGCCCACACCCCAAGAGTCGAACCTGTAAATGGGGCCGAATTTTGGCGCCAAAGTGTTGATAAAAAAGAGAAAAGTGCTCCGAGAGGTCGGTTAACATAAACTTTGAGCGTTTGGCCTTGCGGCAATATGAAGCGCGGGTCATTTGGACCATTGAACCTTTTCCCAGATGCATTAACTTTAAACCATAAAGATGACAGACACTCTGCAGGAGAAGGCCCCCATGCGTGATACCGCCCCTTTTAAAGAAAAGCTACAGACCCGTCTTGCGGAATTGCAGTCGCGGCTGCACCACATCGAAGAGGATCTGGATGAGCCGTCTGATGCGGATGTGGAAGAGCGGGCAACAGAGCGCGAAGGAGACGAGGTGATGGAAGGCCTGGGCAATGCGGGCCTTGCTGAAATCCGGCAGATTGAGCAGGCGCTCAAGCGTATTGAAGCCGGCACCTACGGTGACTGCGTCACCTGCGGCGAAGAAATCTCAGAGGAGCGGTTGGAGCTTCTGCCCCATACATCTGTCTGCCGCAACTGCGCGGCCTGATCAGCTGACCTCAAGACCGGGCAGATCTCCTTCTGCCCGCCACTCTCTCAGTATTTTGAAAAAGGCTTCTGACCCGAGGCCATAGTTGTCGTTCTGTCGGAAACGGTCCTGCGGTTTGCCCTCGTTGTTGTAATAGCCGGGGGTGCAGTCCGCCAAAAACTTGTCGCGATTTCGAGCCGTTGTGATGATTTCATCCACCCAGGCGGCTTCCGCCTCCCGGCTGGCTTCGACAATTGACTTGTTACCTTCCTCGCAGTGTTTGACGATATAGGCAATGTGGAGCGACTGCTCATTGAGCGCATGAGGGTAATTGGCGGTGAAGCCAGATTGGAAGTTTGTGCCCATGATGAAACAGTTAGGAAATCCATTGGTGTGCATGCCGTGGAGGGTTCTGGCGCCATCTTTGAATTTCTCCGTTAGAGAAATCCCTTCCCGGCCATAGGTTTCGTACCCGCAACGACGTGAATAATTCGTACCCACCTCAAAGCCGGTGCCAAAGACGATGCAATCCAGCTCAAACTCCTGACCGTTGGCAACAACACCTTTTTCGGTGATGCGCTCGACGCCCTTGCCTTCTGTGTCAATCAGCGTGACGTTTTCACGATTAAAGGCTGGCAAATAATCGTCGTGGAAGCAGGGTCGTTTGCAGAACTGACGATAGTAGGGTTTAAGGGATTCTGCGGTGAGCGGGTCGTTGACAAGCTCCTCCGCCCGGGCTCGGATCTGTTCCATTTTTTGGAAATCAGCAAGCTCCATCTTGGCCGCGAGCCCTTCTGGCGACAAATCCGGCTCGTCTTCTGACCGGGTCATATTGATCAGATTGCGAATGATTTCTGTCCAACCATCCTTGACCAGATCTTCCTCAACATAGCCGCCGGTGACGAGAATGTTGAAGTTGTCCATGCGCTTCTGGTGCCAGCCGGGCTCCTGGCCTTTGTACCAACTTTCGTCAGTTGGTTTGTCGCCGCGCACATCAATCGAGGACGGGGTGCGCTGGAAGACATAGAGGTGCTTGGCGCCTTCTGCCAGATGAGGCACGCATTGTACCGCGGTCGCGCCGGTTCCGATGATGCCCACCACCTTGTCGCCGAGCTTATCAAGCCCGCCGTCAGCACTGCCGCCGGTGTAGCCATAATCCCAGCGGGAGGTGTGGAAGGTATGACCCTTATAGCTGTCGATGCCTGGAATGCCCGGCAACTTGGGCCGGTTAAGGGGGCCGTTTGACATGGCGACATATTTGGCCCTGAAGGCATCGCCCCGGTTGGTCTTGATGAGCCAGCGCTGGCTTTCTTCTTCCCAGCGCAACTCCGTAATTTCTGTCTGGAACAGCACATCATCATAGAGGTGAAATTGCCGTGCAATTTGCTGGCTATAGGCAAGGATATCTTTGCCTTCAATAAATTTGCGCGGCGGCATGTAGCCGGTTTCTTCCAGCAAGGGCAGATAGACATAAGCCTCAATATCGCAGGCTGCGCCGGGATAACGGTTCCAATACCAGGTGCCGCCGAAATCGCCCGCCTTTTCAACAATGCGAAGGCCTTTGATGCCGGCTTCGGTCAGGCGCGCTCCGGCCAGCAAACCGCCAAAGCCGCCGCCGATGATGGCCACATTGACTTCATCGAAAAGAGGCGCGCGGTCAATCTTTTCATCGAGATAGGGGTCATCCACATAGTGCGAAAAATCGCCCTTTACTTCGACATATTGGTCATTGCCTTCATCGCGCAGACGCTTATCGCGCTCCTCACGGTATTTGGCTCGCAAAGCCTCGGGATCGAATCCAAGATCGACCGGATCCAGGGTCTTTGAAATCTCTGACATGACGTCCTCCCATTTCGGCATCTGCCGTCGTCGCCCGTGCGCTTCTGCCAGGGTCTATTTCTGACATAATGTCATTTAATACAGTGCCATGACAAGCCCGGTCTCTTGGCAGTTTTCCTGGCGTTTGGCGTTGTGCGTGAGCTTTTGGAGGCAAGAATTAGTGTTGACAAGACCCGCTCAAGCCAGACAATCGCCCTATCAAAAAAACAACAAATTCGAGGAAATTCCATGGCCGCACTTAACCCGGAACTCTTTCAATTGGCAATGTCAGAGGAAGCTCAGCCTCTGATGGATGCTGTCAAACGGCATATCGAAGAAAATGTCATTCCGATCACCGAGGAATTTGAGGCTCTCAATGCGGAGAAGGAAGACCGCTGGAGTTGGCACCCCCGGCAATTAGAACTCCTGGAAGGGGCCAAGGCAAAAGCCAAGGCATCAGGTCTTTGGAACTTCTTCCTGCCGGAGTCGGAGATCGGTCGCGGTCTGACCAATCTGGACTACGCCTATATAGCTGCGGAGCTTGGTAAATATTCACTCGCCTCAGAAACACTGAACTGTGCCGCGCCGGACACGGGTAATATGGAAGTTTTGGAAAAAGTCGGCACACCTGAGCAGAAAGAAAAGTGGTTGGTGCCGCTCCTTAACGGTGAAATCCGTTCCGCCTTTGCCATGACTGAGCCAAATGTGGCCTCGTCGGACGCCAAAAACATCTCTACAACGGCGGTTCTTGACGGCGACGACTACGTGATCAACGGTGAGAAATACTATATTTCCGGTGCCGGCGACCCGCGCTGCAAAATCATGATCGTCATGGTGAAAACCAATCCGGATGCCCCAGCTTCGCGCCAGCAAAGCCAGATCCTGGTTCCCAAGGACACGCCCGGTGTTGAAATCATTCAAGGCATGCAGGTCTT
>SBHG01000183.1 GCA_006226305.1 Alphaproteobacteria bacterium
CCCTGGTAAAAGCTTTCCCGCCCCTGATAGCCGAGAATGGTGTTTTCCGCGGCGCTCATGGGGCCGACCATGCCAAAACGGTGGCGATCTTCTGCCACATGGCCCATGCCGTTGCCGCGCAGTTTTTCAGCATCGGCGGCGCGGTTCTTTTTGGCAATCTTGAGGTCCGTATAGATGACAGCGCCGTCTGAGGGCGCGCGCATGCCGGTGATCACCTCCAAAAGCTCGCTCTGGCCATTGCCGGAAACGCCAGCAATGCCGACAATTTCACCACCATGAACATCAAAACTGACGCCCTTGAGCTGCATTTTGCCGGTGTCATCTTCCGCATAAAGATTATCGACCCGCAGGATGCGGCGGTGTGCCTTGGTCGGCTCTTTGTTGACCTCGCGGATAACGGTACGCCCCACCATTTCCTCGGCCAGTGCGTTTTCGTTGGTCTCGGAAGTCTTGAAGGTTTTGGTAATCGTGCCTGCGCGCATGACCGACACATTGTCGGTGACGGCCATGATTTCGCCCAGCTTGTGGGTGATCAGAAGGACCGTTTTACCTTCACCGCGCAGGGTTTTGATGACTTCAAAGAGGGCTGCTGTTTCCTGAGGCGTTAGCACGCCGGTGGGCTCATCGAGGATCAGTGTTTCGGCGCCGCGATAGAGCGCCTTGAGGATTTCAACCCGTTGCAATGTTCCCACCGGGAGATCGGCCGCCAAGGCATCGAGATCAACCGCTAGGCCATAGGTCTCTTCAATCGCCAGCAGTTTTTTGCGGGCGCTTGCAAGAGTGGGCGCCATGCGCTTGTCGCTCTCAAACCCCAGCACGATATTTTCGATGACGGTGAAGGTGTCGACCAGCATAAAATGCTGGTGCACCATGCCGAGCCCTTTGTTGATGGCTTCCACGGGCCCCTTGAAGGAGACTTCCTGGCCATCGACTTTAATGGTGCCGTGGTCAGGGGCATGAAATCCGTAAAGCATATTCATCAAAGTGGATTTACCGGCGCCGTTTTCGCCGACGAGGCCGTGGATCGTGCCTTTTTCCACCTGAAGGCTCACGTCGCGGTTTGCCTGAACCGCGCCAAAGCGTTTGGAGATGGAAAGGGCCTCGATGGCGTACATCAGCGAATCATAGGGCTTTTGAGCCGCGCAAACAATTGCGGACCGGCCTATTCGCCGACCTTGATGTCGCCGGAGATGATCATCTGCTTGGCCTCTTCAACGCGGGCTTTCATATCATCGGTGATAAGGTCGGCATTGTGCTCGTCAACCGAATAGTCGACGCCGCCTTCGGCCAGACCGCGCACAGAATTGCCCGGCGCCCAGGTGCCGCTGGAGGCGGCCAGCATGTTCTCATAAACCACAACATCGACCCGCTTGACCATGGAGGTGAGGACCGTGCCGGGGGCGATGTGGTTCTGGTTGGAGTCAACGCCAATGGCAAACTGCTTGGCCTCTTTTGCGGCCTGAATAACACCGAGACCGGTTGGACCGGCGGCGGAGTAAATCACATCGACGCCGCGGGCAAATTGGGATCGGGCCAGTTCACCGCCCCGGATGGGATCATTCCAGGCGGTGGGCGTGGCGCCAACGAAGTTTTCCAAAAGCTTTATGTCCGGGTTTACCGACCGTGCGCCTTGCAGATAGCCCGCGCCGAATTTGCGAATCAAGGGAATGTCCATGCCGCCGATAAAACCGATGGAACCGGTTTCGGACTTCATGGCGGCGATCATGCCGACCAGATAGGAACCTTCGTCCTCGCGGAAAGAAACCGATTGTACGTTGGGCAGATTGATATTGGCGTCGACAGCGGTGAAATGAACGTCAGGGAATTCGGGCGCGACTTTCTCAAGGGGGGTCTGATAGGCGATCCCAATGGCCAGAACCAGTGGCGCGCCCTTGCGGGCAAATCGCTTGAGGGCCTGTTCCATCTGCGCCTCATTGGTGGGCTCAAAGTCCTTGTATGAATTGCCAGTTTCTATGCGATAACGCTCCGCGCCGTTGTAGGCGGCCTCATTAAAGGATTTGTCGAACTTTCCGCCCAGATCGTAGATCAGAACCGGTTCAGAAGCGGCCAGCGCGGTACAAGATCCCCAGGCCATGATGCCCATGGCGGCGGCGATGATGATGGATTTCTTCACTGGATTTCTCCCCTTTTTTCGATCCCGACAATCCTCTATAAGCCTCAGTTTGACCGGTCGGTCAAGTTTGTGTTTGATGGGCTTCTGCCCTAGGCTTAGGGCATCGATTCTTGAGGTGTTTTGGGGCCAGAGAGGTCGGCCTTTCGACATCCTTTGGTTCCCATGAGGGCATGAAAAATGGACAATAGTGTGGCTGCGGCGGGTGAGCCTGCCGCCCAATCTGGTTTTCTGCATCTGGTAGACCATCCGCTGATCCAGCACAAGCTGACCAAGCTGCGCGACATCAGCACCAGCACCATGAAATTTCGCCAACTGATGCGAGAGATCGGCTTTCTGATGGCCTATGAGGCAACACGGGATCAGAAGCTGGAGATGCGCCGCATTCAAACGCCCATCTGCGAGATGGATGCGCCGGTTCTGACGGGTAAAAAGATGTGCTTTGTCTCGGTGCTGCGGGCGGGCGAGGGACTGCTTTATGGGCTTCTTGAGCTGGTCCCCTCGGCGCGAGTGGCTCATGTGGGGCTGAAGCGTAATCCGGAAACATTGCAGGCGGATGAATATTACTTCAACGCGCCGCAGGATATGGCGGAGCGCTGCTGCATTGTGGTGGACCCGATGCTGGCAACCGGCGGATCGGCGGCGGATGCGGTGACGGCCATCAAACAGCGCGGCGCCAGGAGTATCAAAATGCTGGCGGTGCTGGCGGCGCCAGAGGGTATTGAGGCCTTTCACAAAGAGCATCCGGATGTGGACATCTTTGTCGCGGCCATTGACGAGAAACTCAACGAACATGGGTATATTGTCCCCGGCCTTGGGGATGCGGGCGATCGCCTGTTTGGGACAAAAGTGGAGCACTAAAGGTGACAGAATTTTCTTCGAAGGTTTACATCCGCGCACAGCAGCTTTTGGAAGACAGCTTTCGGCTGGGCTTTAAGATTTTGGAAAGCGATTTTCGCCCGCGCTTTATTATCGGCGTCTGGCGCGGCGGCGCGCCGACCGGTATCGCCATTCAAGAGCTTCTGGATTTTTACGGGGTGGAGACAGATCACATTTCGATCCGCACTTCGTCCTATGTAGGCATGGAACAGCAAAAGACCGTGCGGGTGCACGGGCTTGACTACATCCTCAATAATGTAAACGCGGAAGATGACCTGTTGATTGTGGATGATGTGTTTGATTCCGGTCGATCGATTGAAGCGATCGTCGAAACCTTGCAGGAAAAAAGTCGGCGCAATATGCCCGAGCGGGTGCGTATCGCTACGGTCTATTACAAGCCGCTGCGTAACAAGACGCAACTGACACCCGATTTCTTCTTGCATGAGACCGATGAGTGGCTGGTATTTCCGCATGAGCTGCATGGGCTGACCATGGAAGAGATCCGGCAGCATAAGGGCTTGTCGCTTGATTTTCCGGAGCCGGTTTCTGAAAAATCAAAAGTCCGCCGGGAGGCGTAAATTTTCATGGCAATTTATCATGACTGCGCGGATCACATCCGCGAGAAGCTCGCTGGTGAGCCGCCGAAGCGGGCCTTTATCCTGGGCTCGGGGCTTGGCGACTTAGCAGATGCCATTGAGGCAGAGGCGGAGTTTTCCTACGGCGAGCTGCCGGGCTTTCCCGTGCCGACGGTTGAAGGCCATGCCGGGCGCATGGTGATTGGTCGCCTAAACGGCGGGCGGGTGATCTGTTTGCAGGGCCGGGCCCATCTTTATGAAGGGCATCCGGTCGAGCTGGTGACCAATATTGTGCGGACGCTGTCCTGCCTGGGCGTACAAGAGCTTATCATCACCAATGCGGCGGGTTCGATGAATGTGGAAGCGGTACCGGGTTCTTTGATGCTGATTACCGATCACATTAATTATACGGGCATCAATCCGCTCATCGGGGCGAATGACGATGATTTCGGACCTCGGTTTCCGGATATGACTCACGCCTATCACCCGGATGTACAGGCGGCGCTTAAATCTTCGGCAGGGGCCTGCGAGGTGACCTTGCATGAAGGGGTTTATCTCTGGGTTACGGGGCCGAGTTTTGAAACCCCGGCGGAGATCCGCGCCTTTATCGCCATGGGGGCGACAGCGGTGGGCATGTCGACAGTGCCGGAATGCATTGTCGCGGTGCATGCCGGCATGAAAGTGGGCTGTATATCGACGGTCACGAACCTTGCCGCGGGCATGTCGGCGGTGCCGCTCACTCATGAGGAGACGCTTTCAGAAGCGGCCAAGGGTGCGCGGGATTTGCAAAAGATCCTCAAGCACTATGTGGCAGCCCATCCGCTCTAGGGATTGGGTCTAGTGAAGTGGTCGAGGCCATTTGCCGACCGAGTTTTCAAAAGCCTTAAAGCGCGTGTCCAGCGTGGCGCGCGCTTTTACTTTGTCGGCAGGCGCGAGAAAAGAGTAATCGATTGAATTATAAGAGAGGGTTTTTAGCTCCTTGTAGCTAAGGCCGTAGGTTTCAACGGCGCGCTGATATTCGTGGGTCAGGTCAATGCGGGAGACCCCTTCGTCATCGGTGGAAAGTGCCAGCGGCACCCCGGCGCTGCGGTAAAGATTGAAAGGGTGGTCGTCGCCCTCAACGCCAAGGATCACATCATTGGAGGTGAGGTTGATTTCCACCATGATGTTGTCGTCGCTCATTCTTTTGAGGAGCCGGGGCATATCGCGCTCGTACATCACATCAATGCCGTGACCGATGCGCTTGGCATGGCCGATTTCGATGGCCTGCCAGATGTGAAAGCTCAAGTCACTTGGCGGCACGAGGCCGAGGGTGAGCTCGCCTGCGTGAAGCGAGACATTGACCGGACCCTTCTTGCGCCAGAGAAAATCAATCATCTCCATGTTGAGGGTATAATTGCGGATGGCGGTAGGATCATCTTCAGGTGCGACCAGATTGATGCCGACAACGCGGGGGTCGGACTGGGCAAGCTCAAAGCCGAGCATGAAACCGGCGAAGGTGCCAGACAGCGGGCCGGTGCGGATGACCTGATAGAGAAAGCGGATCTGGACATCGCAGCCGGGATCAGGGGCACTGGTATCGCAGGCCAGCAGGGTGCGGCGGCGCTCTTCTGCCTGAGTGATTTGCGCCTTGGCATTGGCAACAACTGCGTCCCAATTTGCTCCGAGGGGCCCCGCCTGGAGCTTTTGATACATCGTGTCCAGATCGCCTTCCCAAGGGGTTTGCATGGCGTAGCCGTAGAGCTCACGCCTGTTGAGGGAGTCCATGAGCTCCAGATAGATCTCGTTCTGACGGCCGGCGCGGGCGGCGAC
>SBHG01000101.1 GCA_006226305.1 Alphaproteobacteria bacterium
ACCGCCACGGCCATCAGGAAGGGATCGATGGAAACGCCGAGACCTTGCGCTATGGCAACCGCGATCGGGGCCATGACAAGGGCGGTGGCCGCATTGTTGATGAGGTCGGACAGGGTCATAGTGATGGCCATGACGAGGGCGAGGATGGCCCAGGCGGGCAGGGCGCCGGTAAAGCTCAAAAGGGTCGAAGCAATAAGGGTTGTGGCGCCGGTTTGCTCCAACGCCTGACCCACCGGGATCATGGCGCCCAGAAGCACGATGATCGGCCAGTCGATATTGGTGTAGAGCTCGCGCAGCGGCAGGATATCAAGCAATACAAAGGCGATGATGGCGGCAAGAAAAGCCACGGCAATGGGCAAAACGCCAAGCGCGGACATGGCGATGGCAAACCCGAATATGAGAATTGGCAATAAGATGCGGCGCGGCGTGCCAAGCGCGAGGCCGCGCTCTGGCAGGGGCAGGAGGCCGAGGTCGGAGAGGATTTCGCCTCCGGAGCTTTCCGCCGCTTGCAGTAAGAGTATATCTCCGGCTTTGATCTGAGCCCGCTTGATCCGCATGCGGATGGGTTCGCCTTCGCGCGCGATCCCCAGAAGGTCGAGAGCATAACCGGATCGCCAGCGCAGAAAATGCGGTGAGCGGCCTTCCAGGCGTGACCCGGGGGTGACGACGGCTTCCAGAATGCGGGTGTTTTCCGGCGCACCGTGAGGGGCGGCGCCGGATTCAGTTGCGACCAGCTCCAGCTTGTTGTCGTCCATAGCAGGCTTGAGATCCGTGGGCTCGGCCCGGATCAAGAGATAATCACCTCCACGCAGGACCTGCCAAGGTGCTGGATGGCGCATTTTTCCATCGCCGCGCGCAAGACCCGTGATCATGACATCCTCGCCGGTCTTGGCTTCGGCTTCCAGCAAGGTGAGGCCGATCAGGGGGCTCTCCGGCGCAATCTGAACCTCTGTGATGTAGTCCTGAATGTGAAAAAGCTCTTCTGTACTCTTTTTGCCGATGCGCTCTGTGGGAATGAGGCGCCAGCCAATGAGAGCGACAAAAACAAGACCCGTCAAAGCAATGGGAATGCCCACCGGTGAGAAATCGAACATGCCGAAGGGTTCACCGGTGATGCTGGCGCGATAGGTGGCGATGATGATGTTGGGCGGCGTGCCGATCATGGTCATGAGGCCGCCAAGGATGGACCCGAAAGCGAGGGGCATGAGCACAATGGCCGGGGAGCGTTCGCGCTCGGCGCAGCTCGCCAGTGCGACGGGCAGCATGATGGCAATGGCACCGACATTGTTCATGAAGGCCGAGCAGATGGCTGCCACGCCGGACAGACCGACAATATGGGTGAATGTGTTCCTGGTAAAAGGGGCGAGGATGCGCGCGACCACGTCCACGACGCCCGCACGGCGCAGGGCATGGGAAATGACCAAAACGGCAGCGACCGTGATCACCGCCGGGTGGCCGAAACCGGACAGGATCTGATCGCGATCTACAAGACCGGCAAGGGCGACGGTGATCAAGGCAATAAGGGCGACAATGTCATATCGCCAGCGCCCCCAGACAAACAGCCCAAGGCTGGCGATAAGGGTGGCAAAGGCGATACCTTGGTCAAAGGTCATTTAGCGGGCCTTCGGCTTTGCCCTGTCACTTATAGGGCGTGGACGAATCTGAGGACATCATCGGCAAAGAGGGCGGGTTGTTCAAGGGCGGCGAAATGACCGCCAATGTCATAATCGGTCCATTGGGTGACATTCATGGAGCGCTCCACCCGGGATTGGGGCGGCCAGGTGTAAACTGGATCGCCCGGGAAATTGGCAACGCCCACCGGCCGGGTGATGCGCGCGCCCTCTGGCAGCGGCTCGCCGCCCGGGTCGGAAAAGATTGCGGAATACATCCAGATCGAGGTGGAGAAGCTCTCCGTCACCAGATAGATCATCAGGTTGGTCAGGAAATCGTCTTTCGCAAAACAGGCATCCATGTCGTCATTTCGCACGTCGCCCCAGGTTTGGAACATCTGCGCGAACCAGGCGGCCATGCCAACCGGCGAGTCAGATAAGGCCATGCCCAGACTGACCGGCTTGGAAGCCTGGATGCGGAAATAGGCCCCTTCGGCCTCAAAGGCCATCTGGGCCCTTTGGGCATGGGCGAGCTCGGCCTCCCCTTGTGGGGTGTCGCCGGGTGTTGACCACTGTGGGTACATGGAAAGGTGGATGGCCTTGCAATGGGCGCCTTCGTAGCCGAGCCATCCGGTAACGACCGAGCCCCAATCGCCCCCTTGGGCGACGTAAGTTTCATAGCCGAGTACTTCATGCATCAGCTTGTCCCAAACCCTCGCGACCGAGCGCGGGCTCATGGGCGCGGCGCCAATGGACGACCAGGCATAACCGGGCAGAGAGGGGACGATGACATCGCAGCCGCCGTCGCTCAGGCGCTCAATGACGTCGATAAACTCCCAGACCGTGGAAGGCCATCCATGGGTGAGGATAAGCGGCGTGCGGTTTTCACCTGTGCCTTTCACGTGAATGTAATGAATGTCGAGGCCGTCGATCTGGGCGATAAAATTCGGCAGGCTATTTAGCCGCGCCTCGGCCTGGCGCCAGTCATAGGACTTAAGCCAGTAGTCGCAGAGCTCTTTGACATAGGCCGGGTTGGCGCCGAGGTTCCAGCCCACATTGTCGGGGGTCTTGGGCCAGTGGTAGGTTTCGACCCGTGCGCGGATCTGCGCCAGCACCTCATCCGCGACGGTGATTTTGAATGGCTCTGCCATGCCTACTCCTCGCTTTTGGGTTGGCTTGAAGTTTCTTTGATCAATTCCGCATAGAAGACGGCTGCTCTGTGGAGATTGTCGACATTCAGGCTCTCGTTGGTGCCATGGAAGCCCGTCAGATCCTTGGGCGTGACCGTCATGGGGTTAAAGCGATAGGAATCTTTGGCCACCAGGCCATAATTTTTTGAATCCGTTCCCGCGACCGTCATGCCCGGCGCGACGATGGTTTCGCCAAATACCCGCGTCACGGTTTTTGCCAGCGCCTGGTAGCCTTCTGAGGAGGTGCTGGAAACCTCCGAGGGCTCTGTGCTGTGACTGACGATGGATACGTCAACACGTGGGTCATCGATGGTGTTTGTTACATGGGCTAGAACGCTGGCAACGGAATCGCGCGGATGGATGCGGAAATTGACAATGCCGATGGCTTCAATCGGCAGGACATTCTCCTTGATGGAGCCTGACAGCATGGTTGGCGCGGTGGTGGTGCGCATTTGAGCGTTGGAAAAGGGCTCACTGGTCAGGCTGTCTTCCAATAGTCCGCCGAAGAGCCATTGATTGGCAAAGAACATGCGCTTGGAAAAGGACATGTGGCGGGCGAGTGCGTCGTAGTTTTGCGCAACGGCCCCTTCGAGTTTCGCCGGAGGCTGATTTTCCTGCAGTTTGATAATGGCTTCCGCCAGAATACCAACGGCGGTTTCCTTCGGTGGGACGGAAGAGTGCCCCCCAGCGGCATGGGCGGCGAGCTTGATGCTGACATAACCTTTTTCAGCGATGTTGATGGAGGCCATGGGCAGTTCGATGCCTGGAATAAAGTCCGCGAGGACAAAGGACCCTTCATCGAGGGACCAGGCAGCTTCGATGCCGCGGCTCATAAAATATTCCGCGACCCCACGGGCGCCTTCGGTGCCTCCGATCTCTTCGTCATGACCAAAAGAGAAATAAATCGTCCGGCTGGGCGAGAAGCCCTCTTCCAATAGTGCTGTTGCCGCTTCCAGAAGAGCGATGACCGCGGATTTGTCATCAAGCGACCCGCGGCCCCAGATAACGCCCTCGACAATGTCGCCGGCAAAGGGCGGGTGGGCCCAGTCGCCTTCGGTTCCCGGCACGACCGGCACGACATCATAGTGGGCGGTGAGGAGGATTGGTTTGGCCGCAGGGTCGGTCCCGATCCATTTATAGAGGAGGGTCTGGTCGCTGATGCGTTGTCGCACGAGATTTTGATGGACGAGAGGGTAAGCTTCGCCGAGCCAGTTGATGAAGGCTTCAAATTCTTCCCGGTCGCGCTGTTGGGGCGGTTGAGGTGAAATCGTTTTGAATTGAACGGCCTCGCTCAAGTGCCTGGCGGCGACCTCAGCATCGACTTGGGTCGTTGGCGCGGGAAGCTCGGAGGCGAGGGGCTCGGGCTTGAACTGTGCCGTGCGCACGAGAACAACAATAAGTAAGAGTGCCACTGCGGCGCCAAGGCCCGCCAAGATTTTTTTCATGAATTTTCCTCCCAAGCGGCTGATCCATTCAGCTCATTTGAGAGGAACTATAGGAGATCGCCGCGCGATAGGAAAGTGGCCGAAGGCCAATCCTCTTTACGCGCTGGCGGGGACTTGTCCGTGGCAGTGCTTGTATTTCTTGCCCGAGCCGCAGGGGCACTCGGCATTGCGTGAAACCTTGCCCCATGTCGAGGGATCCTGCGGGTCCATGGTGGCCGGTTTCCGGCGAACGGTGCGCGGCAGGGGGTCGGCTTCGTCCGGCGCCATCTCGTTCTGGCCAGTTTGCGGGTCCTTGTGGATTTCCTTCATCTGGCGCGGCGGTCTTGGCGCCTCTTGCTCTTCAAGGGCGACCTGCATATTCATCAGGGTTTGGGTGACGCGCCGCCGCAGTCCGTGCAGCAGGCTTTCAAAGAGCGCGAAAGCTTCGGATTTGTATTCGTTGAGCGGGTTGCGCTGGGCATAGGAGCGCAGGCCAATCACCTGACGCAGATGATCAAGATGTAACAGATGTTCGCGCCATTCATGATCGAGGGTCTGCAAAACCAGGCCTTTTTCGATCTGACGCATGAGATCCGGTCCAAGGTTGGCAGCGCGTTCCGCCATGCGGCTGTTGGCTGCCTCGGTCAAACGGTCACGAATTTCTTCGTCAGCGATACCTTCTTCAGCCGCCCAGTCGGCAATGGGTAGATCCAAACCGAGAACTGTTTTAACGTCTTCGGTTAGGCCTTCGATATCCCACTGCTCGGCATAGGCTTGCGGGGGTATGTGCTCGGACACCAAATTGTCGATGGTGGCAACCCGCATGTCGGCGACCACATCGGCGATGTCTTCTGACTCCATCATGTCGATGCGCTGTTCAAAGATCGCCTTTCGCTGATCGTTCATGACGTCGTCGTATTTCAGAACGTTCTTACGAATGTCGTAGTTGCGCGCCTCGACCTTCTGCTGTGCTTTTTCAAGCGCCTTGTTGATCCATGGGTGCATGATGGCTTCGCCGTCCTCGATACCGAGGCGTTGCAGCATGCTGTCCATGCGCTCGGACCCGAAAATGCGCATCAGGTCGTCTTCGAGGGAAAGGAAAAACTTCGAGGCGCCCGGATCACCCTGGCGGCCTGTCCGGCCTCTGAGCTGGTTGTCGATGCGTCGGCTTTCGTGACGTTCTGTGGCGACCACGTAAAGGCCGCCCGCATCCAGTGCGATCCGTTTTTCCGCTTCGATTTCGTCGCGAATTTTATAGGTCAGTTTTTCGCGTGTCTTTTCGTCAGCGTCTTCAGGCAGTTCTTCAGTCAGGCGCATATCCAGGTTACCACCGAGCTGGATGTCGGTGCCGCGCCCGGCCATATTGGTGGCGATGGTGATGGCGCCCGGCTTACCGGCCTGGGCGACGATATAGGCTTCCTGCTCGTGGTAACGGGCGTTGAGCACATTGTGCTTGAGTTTGGCTTTGTTGAAGATGGTTGAGATTTCTTCTGATTTCTCAATCGAAGTGGTGCCGACAAGAACCGGCTGGCGGCGTGTGTGACACTCTTTGACCAATTCGAGAATGGCGTCGTATTTTTCCGCCGCGGTGCGGTAGACCTCGTCGTCTTCGTCTATTCGGGCAATCGGCAGGTTGGTTGGAATTTCCGATACGCGCAGTTTGTAAATTTCAACAAACTCTTCTTCTTCTGTCATGGCCGTGCCGGTCATGCCGGCAAGTTTGCCATAAAGGCGGAAATAGTTCTGGAAGGTGATCGAGGCGAGGGTTTGGTTTTCTGGTTGAATGGAAACCTCTTCCTTGGCTTCCAGGGCCTGGTGCAGACCGTCAGAATAGCGGCGCCCTTCCATCATGCGGCCGGTAAATTCATCAATGATGACGACCTGATCATTGCGCACGATATAATCTTTGTCGCGATGGAAAACCTTGTGGGCCTTCAAAGCCTGGTTGGCGTGGTGCACAACCGTGACGTTTTCAGCGTCATAGAAATTTTCACTCTCCAGCAAATTGTTTTGCTTGAGCAGATCTTCCAGGAACTCATTGCCTTCTTCGGTAAAGGTGACCTGGCGGGACTTCTCGTCAATCTCGTAATGTTCCTCGGTGAGCTGAGGAATGAATTTGTCGATGGTAACGTAAAGCTCCGAATTGTCTTCGGTGGGGCCAGAGATGATGAGGGGGGTCCGGGCCTCGTCGATGAGAATGGAGTCCACTTCGTCGACGATTGCGAAGTTGTGGCCGCGCTGAACCATGTCGGCCAAGCGGTATTTCATGTTGTCGCGCAGATAGTCGAAGCCGAATTCGTTGTTGGTGCCATAGGTTACGTCCGAATTATAAGCTTCCTTGCGGCCTTCTTCGTCCAGCTCATGGACGACGCATCCAACTGTCAAACCAAGGAAGCGGTAAACCTGTCCCATCCATTCGGCGTCACGTTTTGCCAGGTAATCGTTAACCGTCACCACATGCACGCCCTTGCCGGCCAGGGCGTTTAAGTATACCGCGAGGGTGGCCACCAGGGTTTTGCCCTCCCCGGTTTTCATTTCAGCGATTTCACCCTCATGGAGCACCATGCCGCCAACAAGCTGTACGTCGTAGTGGCGTTGGCCAAGGGCACGCTTGGCCGCTTCGCGAACGGTCGCAAAGGCCTCGACCAGCAGGTCGTCGAGGGTTTCACCCTCTGCCAGGCGTTTCTTGAAGTCTTCCGTTTTGGCGCAGAGCTCAGCATCGGAGAGCTTTTCCAATTCCGGCTCGAGGGCGTTGATGGCCTCTACTTTCTTGTAGAGAGGTTTGAGCCGTCGATCATTGGCCGTGCCAAAGATGCGTTTCGCAATGGCGCCTAACATACTTTTGTGCCTTCAAAATTCCGGGCCACAAGGCCAAAGCGCCGCCTTTTGGGTCTGACCGCGCTCCGCATGCCCTCCGGTGCGGATGTCGTACGAGTTGCAGGACAGATAAGGCGCAAGGGGCCGAATGTCAACGAAGCTGGCGCGCCGGTCGCCTCGGAAGTGGCCGAAATATCTCACTTTTTTGGGGATTTTGGGGTTCGCGATTGTGGCTTGCCTTTTCCAAGTGGTTGCGGTCATAAATTCTTGGTTCATGTCTTTAGGTTAATCCTTGAAAGGTTCGTGCCGGAGGGCGCGGCATATAATGAACGGCTTTCTGGCGAGGCGGTACACCTGGTGTCTGATAATATTCAGCAAAATCAAGAGGTTAACACTGTCGGCACTGTCGTCCCCATACTGGCGGTGTTGTTCGGTGTGGTCCTGCTCGCCATGGGGATGTTTTTTGCCATGAACACGGTGGGGGCGCCGCCCTCTTCGTTATCGAGCCCGAAAACCGGCTCTAAGTCCGATTTCGTGGTGGCCCGTGTTAACGGAACTGTGATCCGCCTGTCTGACGTGATTATGGCAAAACGTGAGCTGCCAGATGAATTTGAAAGCCTGCCGCAGGACGTGGTTTTTGAGGCTCTGGTGGAGCAGCTCATTGACCGGCGGCTGTTGGCTGGCGAAGCCTGGCGGACCGGTGTCGAGCAGTCCCCCCTGGCGCAAAGCCGGATCCGGTTTGAGCGAGAGAAGATCCTGCGCGATCTTTATATGGTCGAGCTGATTGAGGATCAAATTTCCAACAAGTCGATCAACACTCTCTACGAAAAGAAATATCTTTCGCCGGACGCGGTCCAGGAGGTCCACCTCAATCAAATTGTGGTTCGGGACCGAGAGGATGCGGATAAGGCGAGGTCCGCCATCGACGGTGGGGAAGAATTTGGTGATGTGGCGCGGCGTCTTTCGGTGGATGTGTCGGCGGTGCGCGGCGGGGATCTCGGGTATAAGACACGCGATCAAATGGACGAGACCATGGCCCGGGTCGCCTTTGGGCTTGATGTCAATGTAGTGTCTCCGCCGGTACAATCTCGATTTGGATGGCATTTGTTGATGGTTAGCGAGCGGCGGACCAAAGAGCCGCCGCCCATCGAAGAGGTGCGTGAAGCCTTGCGTGAGGAGCTTTTGCAATCGGTTGTTGACCGCGAGGTCACAGAGCTGCGCAAGAAAGCCTCAATCAAGCGATTTGATCTGCCGTCTCTGTCAGACCTTGACAGCGCGTCGATTGCGTCTCAATAAGCAAGCCATAGCACCGCTGGAAAAAGGCTGATTGGCATGGCACAAACGTCCGCATCACAGAAGAAGACGTCTCCCAAGAAAAAGAAGACCGCTGGCAAGAAAAAGGCTTTGCCGGTTTCGCCGCTGGCGCCGACGGAATTTCCCGAAATGCCGGAAGTAAGCGGCCTTGAAATCGCGACCGCTTCCACTGGAGAGCGCTACAAAGGTCGCAAGGACCTTTTGGTGGCTCATATGCCTGCCGGGACGACCGTTGCCGGTGCCTTCACCCAGTCCTCGACCGCATCGGGCGCCGTGGAATGGTGTCGCTCTAATGTGCTGAGCGGTTCCCCGCGGGCGCGCGTCCTGGTGGTCAATGCGGGCAATGCCAATGCGTTTACCGGGCGTCGTGGCAGCGAGGCCATCAAGGCGATTGCTGACGGGGTCAATGACATTCACGGCTATCCGAAAAGTCAGATCTTCATGTCGTCAACCGGTGTCATTGGCGAGCCTCTCAAGGCGGCCAAAATTGTTGCGAAGCTGGATGCAAAGCCAGCGAAGGCCAGTCAGGCGCGCTGGCGGGATGCGGCAGAGGCGATCCGCACGACAGACACTTTTGCGAAGGGCTGCGCGCGCGTTGCCAAGATTGAAGACAGTGAGGTGCGCATTGGCGGTATCGCCAAGGGATCGGGCATGATCGCGCCGGACCTGGCGACCATGCTGGCTTTTGTCTTTACCGATGCCAAATTGCCCAGTTCTGTTTTGCAGGCGCTTCTGGCGGTTGGTATTCGCGATAGCTTTAATCAGATCACCGTGGACAGTGATACGTCCACCTCGGACACGGTGCTGCTGTTTGCCACGGGTAAATGCGCACCGCATGCCGAGATCACCCGCGCAGGAGATCCGCGCCTTAAGGATTTTCGTGAAAAGCTTCAGGAAGTTCTCGAGGATCTGGCCAAACAGATTGTGCGAGATGGCGAAGGGGCTACAAAATTCATTACGGTGCGCGTGAGCGGCGCATCAACGGCACGGTCGGCCAAGGCGATTGCTCTTTCGATTGCTAATTCACCGTTGGTAAAGACGGCTGTTGCGGGTGAAGACGCCAATTGGGGGCGCATCGTCATGGCGGTCGGTAAGGCGGGGGAACCAGCTGAGCGGGACAAGCTTCAGATCTCTTTTGGGCCTCATCTCCTGGCGGAAAAGGGGCAGCGGGTTGCCGGATATGATGAAGCTCTGGTTTCAGCCTATATGAAAAATCCAGAGATTGAGATCTGTGTGGATTTAGGGATCGGATCTCAATCGGCTGAGATTTGGACCTGTGATCTCACCCATGGCTATATTTCTATTAACGCCGACTATCGTAGCTAGGGTGTGACTGTGGCCCGGCGAGCTGTAAATACCCCTCTGCCGATTGAGGGCACCGGTATCAGCTTAAGGGCGTTGGTGTTCAGGGATGCGGCGGCTGTGGCTCAGATGGTCTCTGATCCTGAAGTCATCAAGCAGACCCTCACCATGTCAACGCCTTATCGTCTTGAGGAAGCCGAGGACTGGATTGGTCAGGAACTGGCAGGGAACGGCAAAAAGCGGCAGGTTCTTGTGGTTGAGGCGGCAAGTTCGAAGGCCCTGATCGGGACCGTGAGTGTTGAGGTCAAGCGCCGGTTTTTCAGGCCTTACGGCATGATCGGCTATTGGATTGGACGACCCTATTGGGGGCAAGGCTTTGGTTCGGAGGCTCTCAAGATCTTTCTTGACTATTGCGCTGAAGAGATGGCGCTTCATCGGTTTGAGGCGAAAGTTTTTGACGATAATGAAGCGTCTCAGCGGGTTTTGGAGAAAAACGGCTTTCAGCGATCCGGCAAAGTTCGGCTTTTTGTGCCGAAACGGGGCGGATGGCGGCGTGTTTATCTTTATCGGTTGCGCTCAATGGGTGTCGTCAGTAAAGGGTAAACAGATTCTTAATCCCTGTACGGATTATCATGGAAAATGATACCTAACATTAATCAATATGGCATAGAACGGCAGGTGTTGTAGATGGATGTTTTGTTGGTTGCTGCTTGTGCGCTGGTGGATGTGGACGGCAGGGTTTTATTGGCGAAACGTCCGGACGACAAGGCAATGCCGGGCCTTTGGGAATTTCCCGGTGGCAAGGTAGAGGTTGGAGAGCGGCCGGAGGATTGTCTCATCAGAGAGCTGAAAGAAGAGCTTTCAATTGATGTGACTAAGGCTTGTCTTGCTCCCTTAACCTTTGCTTCGCACACCTATGACGGATTTCATCTTTTGATGCCGCTTTATGTGTGTCGAAAATGGGAAGGGGTGATTACTGCGTTGGAGCACAGCGCGTTGGATTGGGTGCGCCCGCAGGATATGAGGAAGTATCCGATGCCATCGGCAGATCTGCCGTTGGTATCAATATTGCGAGATATGATCTGACAGTCCCGCAATAGAACAGGAGAGCGAGTGATGTTTATGTTGAAGGCCAGAGATTTCATGGCAGGTCTGGTGCGCGATGTGACCGGTGCTACAGCCATCGAGTATGCCTTGATTGCTGGCGGTATCGCGGTTGCTATTATTGCCGCGGTTGCTGCATTGGGTGGGAGTCTGGACGGCTTTTTTAATACGATATCGGCAATGTTCTAGGCGTTATCCGGTTTCTTTGCAGAAGCCTGGTTGAGGGCTTGGTGAAGCGGCATTTTTCCCGAACCCGGTGCCAGGGGTTTTTGCTGCGAGGCATGGGGTGCCCAACCGGCCACATGAAGAATTTCAAAAGACACGGCGATCCGGCCATCGGATCGACCGTGTTTTTCTGTGTAAATCTCGATGGCGCGCTGGAGAACGTTTCGGCTGAGAGGTTGACGGGCACGCTCAGTCAGAATGTTGGTTTGTCCCATGCCGCGCAGGTCCTGAAACAGATTGATCAGGCTGGCGTAGTCCACGGTAACCTTGTCGGTGTCTACAACTGGCAGGGCAAAGCCGGCGCGTTGCAAAAGCCCCCCCAAATCGCGAATTTCGGCAAATGGAGAAACGCGGGGACTGACGCCGCCGCGAATTTCGCTTTCGGCCTGCAGCAAGGTTGTGCGCAGGTCCAACAGAGTTTCTCCGCCAAAGAAGGCCGCCAGAAACAAGCCATCGGGCCTGAGCGCGCGCCGGGTCTGAATCAGGGCGCCTGGCAAGTCATTGACATGGTGCAAAGTGAGGCCGGAGGTGATGAGATCAAAGCTGGCCTCGGGGAAGGGCACCCATTCTTCATCGGCAACGATAGCCGGCGCGTGCGGCGTCCTTTCGCGGGCGCCTCGAGCGAAGCTCAAGCTCGTGTCAGATTGAACGAAAAGATCCGATCCGATGGGGCGATCCTTGAAGCGCGGGTCCCGGGCAAGGGTTGCCGCAAGATGGCCAAGATGGGCGCTGGTGTCCCACACGCGCGGAAAGTCGCGGTTGAGATCCAGGAGCCGTTCTAACCATTCCTCAACGACACGGGTCAGAAGAAAGTCAAAGTCGCCAAATTTTGCGGCCGCGCGGTCACGCCTTTGGCGCGCGGCGGGGCGGTCAAATATCTTTTGATGGCTTGGCGGGGCTTTTCCCATGTGGTTTCTTAAGGCTTGGAGTGGGGCGCTGGAAGTGTCTTCTTGTAGCGCTCTCAGAAGAGAAGGGAAAGCCTTGGGTCTTAAGCGCGCGCAGATCAATGACTTGATTGAACAGACCGGTCTTTTGTCGGCGGATGTCTGGCGGCGCTTGCCCAATTTGATCTTTCCGCCGCGGTGCCTGAGCTGTGAGGCTGCGGTTTTGGATGTGGGCGCTCTTTGCGGCAGCTGTTGGCTGGACATTCACTTCATAGACGGTGCGGTTTGTCCCTCGTGCGGACAACCCTTTGAGCTTGATCCAGGACCCGGCGCCTTGTGCGGTGCTTGCGTTCAGTCGCCGCCGCTTTATGACCGTGCTCGGGCCGTCTTTTTGTACAATGAGGCAAGCCGGGCCCTTGTGACGGGGTACAAATATGGCGATCGGACCGACCGAGCGCCCAGTTTCGGGCGCTGGCTGGCCCGAGCCGGTGGTGAGTTGCTCGCGGACGCGGATCTGTTAATTCCGGTTCCCTTGCATTGGCGGCGGCTTTTCCTGCGGCGCTTCAATCAGTCCGCCCTATTGGTGCAGGCCGTCCACCGGGAAACCCTGGTGCCGGTTCTGCTGGACGGGCTTGAGCGATTGCGCTCGACGCAGCAACAAGTCGGGCTTTCCCATGCCAAGCGGCGACGCAATGTGAGGGGGGCTTTTGCGGTACCCGATAAGCGGATTTCAGCCATTTCAGGCCAAAAGGTGGTTCTGGTTGACGATGTGGTGACGTCTGGGGCGACCATCGAGGCCTGTACAAGGGCGCTCAAAAAGGCCGGCGCGGCGCGGGTCGACATCTTGGCTCTGGCCCGGGTGGCGCCTTAAACGGCGAAACGGGCGCGCGAAATTGTAACGAGTGAGCCCTTGCAGCTCCTCATCGGACACTCTAAATAACGCTCAAATGTACCTCTGATTTTTCGAGAGCTCTGAGAAAAGTGGCCCAAGTCACCATCTATACCGGCATGATGTGCGGCTATTGCACCCGCGCCAAGCATCTGTTGAAAAGCAAAGATGTGATCTTTGAAGAGATTGACGTCAGTTTCTCCCCTCACTTGCGCGAAGAAATGATGGAGCGGGCCGGGGGGCGGCGGACGGTTCCGCAAATATTCATTGACGGCGCCCATGTTGGCGGCTGTGATGAATTGATGGACCTTGAACGCAGAGGCAAGCTGGACCCCTTGCTGGGGCTTGCGGATCCAGCCTGAAAATTGGGCGCATGACAGAAAAATTCACAGCAGCCTGCCTTCAGATGCGCACCGGCGTGGCGGTGGGCCCAAACCTGGACGACGCGGAACGCATGATCCGTGAAGCCCATGGTCAAGGGGCTCAGTTTGTTTTGACGCCGGAAAACACCTCGACGATCAGTCTGGTGAAGTCGGATCAGATCCGTCAAGAGGCGGCGCACCCGGGTGTGGCGCGGTTTGCGGCGCTCGCCGGTGAGCTGAACATCTGGCTATTGATCGGCTCCATGGGCGTGGAGGTGGGCGCGGGTAAATTTGCCAACCGATCCTTTCTCTTTGGACCAGGCGGCCAGAAGGTCGCCCATTACGACAAGATCCATATGTTTGACGTCGCGGTCAGCGAAAGGGAAAGCTGGACGGAATCGGATACCTATCAGGCTGGGGACCGGGCGGTGCTCGCTGACCTGCCTTGGGGACGGCTCGGGATGAGTATCTGCTACGATGTGCGCTTTCCGCATCTCTACCGGGATATGGCCAAGGCGGGCGCGCGCTTTTTGACCGTTCCCTCGGCTTTTACGGTGCCAACCGGGCAGGCCCATTGGCACACGCTCCTCAAAGCCCGGGCGATTGAGTGCGGGGCTTTTGTTTTTGCACCGGCGCAAGGGGGAACCCATGAAAACAACCGCGAGACCTATGGTCACTCGCTGGTGATTGACCCTTGGGGTGGCATTCTGGCGGCGGCAGGGACCGACCCGGCGATCTTGCTGGTGGACATTGACCCTTCCCTGGCGGATGAGGCCCGGCGACGACTGCCAAGCCTGACCCACGACAGGGACTATTTACTTGATTTACCGCCAGCTTCCGGAAATTGATCCGGTGGCGCCTCGCGGTGTAGAATGCCGCCGCATGTTATGGTTTTAGAGGATTGTCCCCGTGATTGTTTTCACGCTCAGTTGTCCGAAGGAGCACCACTTCGAAGGGTGGTTTCGCTCAAATGCGGATTTTGAGGATCAGAGCGCGCGGGGGGCGGTTTCCTGCCCGGTTTGCCGCTCCAAAAAAGTGAGCAAAGCCTTGATGGCGCCCAACATTGCCACCGGTGGTTCGATTACTTCCCGCGGCAAGGGCAAAAGCGATGCGCAGGCCCAGGAGCTTGCGACCAAAATTTACGACATGGCGCGTGATGTGCGCACTCATGTTGAAGAAAATTTTGAGTATGTCGGCGCCGCCTTTCCCGAGGAAGCGCGTAGAGCGCACAAGGCGGACGATAGTGAGCGTGGCATTTACGGCGAAGCGACCCCGCAAGAGGTCAAGGAGCTCCTGGACGAGGGTGTTGCCATTGCACCGCTGCCAGATGTGCCGGCCAAGGGGGCCAAGAAAAAGCTCAACTAAAGTTTCAGGGCTTTCGAGCCAGCATCATGTAATTGACGGCGCTGTCGCCGGTGCGCGACCATTGTCCGGTGATGGGGTTGAAAGAGACGCCAAAAGGTCCTTCGACGTCGAGGCCCGTAGAACTGAGGGCATTTCGGATTTCATCAGGACGGACGAATTTATTCCAGTCGTGCGTGCCGGGCGGCAGCCAGCGCATAATGTATTCCGCGCCCACCACCGCCAGGGCGTAAGCCTTGAGGGTCCGGTTCAAAGTGGCGACAAACATGAGGCCACCCGGCTTGACGAGCTTTGTGCAGGTCGCAAGGAATGCGTTGACGTCCGCCACGTGCTCAATGATCTCCATGGCCATGACCACATCGAATTGCTCGCCGCTTTCGGCCAGCGCTTCGGCGGTGGTTTCCAGATAGCGGATGGTCAGACCTTGTTCTTCTGCGTGCGTCCCGGCGACGTTAATATTAATTTCAAGGGCATCAGCGCCGGTCACCTCGGCGCCCAGACGGGCCATGGGTTCCGACAGAAGACCGCCGCCGCAACCCATATCGAGGAGGGTCAGGCCCTCAAGCGGTCGCAGGGCTTTATCTTCGCGCCCGAAATGATGGCAAATGTGGTCACGCAGGAACGACAGCCGGACCGGGTTGAATTTATGCAAGGGGCGAAATTTTCCCGCCGGATCCCACCATTCGGCAGCCATCGCCGAAAATTTGGCTAATTCTTCAGTATCTATCGAAGATTGCTCTGCTTTTGCGGGCATTCGGGGCTTTCTCAGGGGACTTTCTTGGTCCCAGACGGTTTCGTTGTTTGATTCCAAGGGGCTGACCCATTATGAATACGCGCCGAAGGCTGGGGTCGTCAATCCGGCTGGCCGGTTCTGACAGTCCTGAAATAGGGCTTTGTTAAGACATCACTGTTGAATTTGCCGCTGTGGCGCGCGCGTTAGAAAACATGAGGCTGAAATGGCCATTGTGGTCATGAAATTTGGTGGAACATCTGTCGGCTCGATTGAGAGAATCAATCGGGTTGCAAGCCACGTCGCTCGCGAGGTGCGCGCGGGCAATCAGGTTGCGGTTGTCGTGTCGGCGATGTCGGGGGAGACGAACCGGCTGATCGGTCTGACCCAGGAAGCCGCCTCGCTGCATGACGCCAAAGAATATGATACGGTTGTGGCGACCGGCGAACAGGTGACCTGCGGCCTTCTGGCGATGAACCTGCAGCAATACGGGATTCGAGCCCGGTCCTGGCTTGGCTGGCAAATACCGATCCGGACCGTGGGGCTGCACAGTGCCGCGCGCATTGACAGCATCGGCACGGACGGCCTGATGGCGGATCTGGAAAACGGTGTGGTAACGGTTATTCCAGGGTTTCAGGGGGTCAGTCTGGATGGACGCGTGACGACACTGGGGCGGGGCGGATCGGATACGAGCGCGGTTGCGGTCGCGGCGGCTCTGAACGCTGAGCGCTGTGATATTTATACAGATGTGGACGGGGTTTACACGACCGACCCCAGGATCGAATCGAAAGCGCGTAAGATCGACCGGATTTCCTATGAGGAAATGCTGGAGCTGGCCTCCCAGGGCGCCAAAGTGCTGCAGACCCGTTCGGTGCAACTTGCCAAGGTTCACAACGTAAAACTCAAAGTACTGTCCAGTTTTATCGATCCGGAAAACTGCACAGAAGACGACCTGGCCGGAACGCTTGTTTGTGATGAAGGAGATATCGTGGAACAGCTTGTTGTTAGCGGAATCGCATACTCGCGGGATGAAGCAAAAATCACTCTGAGGCATGTGCCGGACAAGCCGGGCATCGCGGCGGAGATTTTTGGCAATCTGGCCGATGCGGGTGTCAATGTGGACATGATCGTTCAAAACACCTCAGAAGATGGCAAAACCACTGACCTGACTTTCACTGTGCCAGAAGCTGAAGCTGATCGCGCGGTGACAAGTCTGAGGGACGCCGCCCGCAAGGGTGAGTTTGGGGAAATTCAGGCCGACAAAAACGTCAGCAAGATCTCAATTGTGGGCACTGGCATGCGGTCGCATTCCGGCGTGGCGCGTAAGATGTTTGAGACCTTGGCCGCGAAGGGGATTAACATTCTTGTTATCTCGACGTCTGAGATCAAAGTCAGTGTGCTTATCGAATCGGAATATACGGAGCTTGCGGTGCGGGCGCTTCACAGCGCTTATGAGCTGGACAAGGTCTAATGACACTTGAGTCGACCATTTCTATTGAGGGCCCTTGGGGTCTTCTCAGGCGACTGCGCGAGGCCATGGCCACGCCGCTGTCGACACAGGAGCGGCTCGACAAAATCGTTGGCGACATCGCGGAACATATGGGCGCCGATGTGTGTTCGGCCTATTTCCGAAAAGGCAATGACGAACTTGAACTTTTTGCCACCAAGGGGCTGAACCCGGAAGCGGTGCATCAGACCCGTCTGGGGTGGGGTGAGGGTCTGGTCGGGCAAATCGCCGCGACCGGCAAGCTTTTGAATTTGCCCGATGCGCAGACCCATCCCAACTTTGCTTACAAGCCTGAAACGGGTGAAGAACTCTTTCACTCCTTCCTGGGCGTGCCGCTTCTGCGCGGGGGGCGCCTGCTTGGCGTGTTGGTTGTGCAGAACCAGTCCGAACGCACCTATGGGCCGCAGGATGTGGAAGCCCTGCAAACCGTGGGCATGGTATTTGCTGAACTTATTGCGGCAGGTGAGGTTCTCATTCCCGATAGCTCCCTTGTAGAGGGGCTGCGATTTGACACGCCTTTGCGCCTGCGCGGCACGGCGCTGGCCGATGGCATTGTTGTCGGGCACGCGGTCTTGCATCAGCCCAGGGTCGAAGTGACACGCCTCATCGCCGATGACCTTGATAAAGAATTGGAGCGACTTGAGGACGCCGTTGCTGATCTGCGCGAGGATGTGGATGCGTTGGTAGCGTCGGACGAATATAATTTCGCCGGGGAGTCGGCGGATGTTCTTGAAGCCTACCGGATGTTTGCTCATGACCGGGGTTGGCTGGAGCGAATGCGCGAGGCCGTTAATGATGGTCTGACCGCGGAGGCGGCGGTCGAAAAGGTCATGGCCGACACACGCAAACGTCTTGTCAATTCGCCGGATGCCTATTTGAAGGAGCGGCTTAATGACTTTGAAGATCTGTCGAACAGGCTGCTTCGACTTTTGATTGGGACGAGTAATCTGCCCGGCCTGCCCGAGGATGGCGTTATTGTGGCGCGCAACATGGGCCCCGCCGAACTTTTGGATTATGATCGGTCCAAGCTCAAAGGCGTGGTGCTGGAGGAAGGCTCGGCAACCGCTCACGTGACCATAGTGGCCCGGGCGCTTGATCTCCCGCTTGTGGGATCGGCCAAGGACGTTGTTGATCTGGTGGAGCCTGGCGATGTCATGATTGTCGACGGGGAAAGCGGTGATGTGCATTTGCGCCCGCAAGACGATGTGCTCGATGTTTATCGGCACAAGCTTGAACTGCGCACCGCGAGACAGGCTCAATATCATTCAGACCGGGGGCTTCCCTCGGTGACAAAGGATGGTCTTGAAATCGCACTTGATATTAATGCTGGCCTTTTGGTGGATCTGCCGCATTTGCAGGAGACAAATGCGGCGGGTATCGGGCTTTTCCGCACTGAGTTGCAATTTATGATCGGGGCGACCATGCCCAGGGTTCCCGCTCAAACAGACGTGTATCGCAAGGTGCTGGATGCGGCGGAAGGTCGCCGTGTGGTTTTCCGGGCAGTGGACCTGGGAAGCGACAAGGTACTGCCCTATCTTGCAACCACCAAGGAAGAAAATCCGGCGCTGGGTTGGCGGGCTGTCCGATTGGCGCTCGATCGCCCCGCACTTTTGCACTATCAAATCCGCGCCTTTCTTCAAGCGGCGGCGGGCCGCGAGCTTAATCTGATGTTTCCGCTGATTGCCGAAGTGGCCGAGTTTAAGGCGGCGCGTGAGGTTTTTGACCGGGAGGTGGCGCGCTGCAAGCGCTTTGGTCATCCCTTGCCGAGCAAGGTGCGGCTGGGGACGATGCTGGAGGTGCCGAGCCTGGCATGGCAGCTTGATGCTCTTCTGCCTCTGGTCGATTTTGTCTCCATTGGATCAAACGATCTTTTTCAGTTTCTGTTTGCCTGGGATCGAGGTAACCCCAAACTGACGGGGCGTTATGATCCGCTGAGCCCGACAGTTTTTGCCTTCTTGCGCAATGTTGTGGAGAAGGCGGCCGCGTATAATGTGCCCTTGTCGCTGTGCGGAGAAATGGCGGGCAAGCCGATTGAGGCCATGGCGCTTATCGGGCTTGGGCTGCGCCGGATTTCCATGCCGCCGGCAAGTGTTGGACCGGTCAAGGCCATGATACGGTCTCTGGATGTCGCGAAGCTGACGCCGATCATGGGTCCGCTTCTGACCAGTGGGGAACACTCCGTGCGCGACGTATTGATCAATTTTGCCCAAGACAATGGCATCGTCATCGAATGACCTGATTTTTTGCCATTTGTGAACCGAATTTCCGTATATTGGCTCCGAAGGAGCTTGATCTAGATGGCTGATGCCAAGAAATCCGGACTGAATTCGCTCCGAAAATCCGCGCGCGGTCGGCTGCACCTGCGTGA
Organism: Alphaproteobacteria bacterium; assembly: GCA_006226305.1. GTDB lineage: Bacteria > Pseudomonadota > Alphaproteobacteria > M2410 > M2410 > M2410. The sequence goes on from SBHG01000101.1 coordinate 19,089, forward strand.
GATCAAGGGCGAAGAAGAGTTTCAGAATGAGACAGTCGGCGCGGATCTGCGCGCCGCGCGGCTCAGGCTTGGCTACGATTTGGGCTCGGTGGCGGAGGCGATCCGCATTAAGGTCGAGCATCTCAAAGCTATTGAAGAGGGTGATATTCAGCGTTTGCCGGGCATGACCTATGCCCTGGGTTTTGTGCGGTCCTATGCCAATTTTGTCGGCCTCGGGGCTGATGAGTGCATCCGGCGATTTAAGGCCGAGGCGACGCAGCGCCAGGAAATGCGCTTTTCGGCCATTACGCGCAGCGACGAAGGTGGATTTCCCTTTGCGACGCTCGGGATTGTGGTCATCGTGATCCTGCTCTCCGTGCTTGGCTGGTATGTTGCGTCTATGGCGCTCAAAAGCGGGCAGCCCGTCGTCGAAGAGGTGACACCTGAAACTCTTTTGGTGGAGGAGCCACAGGCGCAGCCGCCACTGGTCACCCAGGCACCTGAAGTGGTCGGGTTGACCGATGGCAAATTTGAGCCTTTCGCCGCGCCATTGGAGACCTTGCCGGACGGGACGGCCTGGGGCAGTGAAAATTTCGATGGCCGGATACGGTTGCGGGCGCGTGAAGAGGTCTGGATCCGGGTAGAAGCAGAGGGCCGGGTGATGTTTGAACGAACCCTAAGACCGGGCGATAGTTATAGGGCGCCCAAAGGCGGGCCGATCTTGTTGTCGACCCGAAACGCGGGAGCGCTTGATTTGTTCGTGGATGAAGCTTATCTCGGCCGTGTTGGGCGAAGCGGTACCATGTCCGCCGGCCTGGCTTTGAGCGCCGATGATCTTGCGCCGACGGCCCAAGAACAATAGGTTGGCGGCGAACCGAACGGCGCTTTGGCACCTTTCCCCCCGTAAGAATGAAAAGTCCTATGAACGTGAGACCCTACCGACATATTGAGCGCCGCAAATCCCGCCAGATCATGGTGGGCAATGTGCCCGTGGGTGGGGAGGCACCTATTTCGGTGCAGTCGATGACCAATACGCTGACCAGTGACGCTCAGGCTACCATCGCCCAGGTGAAAGCACTGGAGGCGGCAGGCGCCGACATTGTCCGGGTTTCCTGTCCGGATGAGGCTTCAACGATCGCGCTTAAGGATATTGTCGCGGCAGTGGATGTGCCCATTGTGGCGGACATACATTTTCATTACCGCCGGGCAATTGAGGCGGCGGAGGCGGGGGCTGCTTGCCTGCGCATCAATCCGGGCAATATCGGCAGCGCGGACCGGGTCAAAGAGGTTATTCAGGCGGCCAAGGACCATGGCTGCTCAATTCGTATTGGGGTTAATGCCGGCAGCCTTGAAAAAGACCTTTTGGAGAGATATGGCGAACCCTGTCCGGAGGCTATGGTGGAGAGCGCGCTCGATCATATCCGCATTCTGGAAGATCACGACTTTCACGAATACAAGGTCTCGGTCAAAGCCTCAGATATCTTTTTGGCGGTTGCCGCCTATCAGGGGTTGGCTGAGGCAACAGACGCGCCGCTGCACCTGGGCATTACGGAGGCAGGTGGACTTGGAACGGGCACGGTCAAATCTTCGATTGGCATGGGCATGCTTTTGTGGTCGGGAATTGGAGATACTATTCGGGTTTCCCTCTCGGCCGATCCGGTGGAAGAGGTGCGCGTGGGCTTTGAGATTTTGAAGGCGCTTGATCTGCGTCATCGCGGCGTCAACATCATTTCGTGTCCTTCCTGTGCACGCCAAGGATTTGACGTCATCAATACGGTCGCGATTCTGGAAGAGCGGCTGGCGCATATTTCTACACCGATGACACTTTCGATCATCGGCTGTGTGGTCAATGGCCCTGGCGAAGCGACCTATACCGATATTGGTTTTACGGGGGGCGGTGCCGGGTCCGGCATGGTTTATCTGTCAGGTGTGGCTGACCACAAGATCGAGAATGACAAGGTGGTTGATCACATCGTTGATCTGGTTGAGACCCATGCGGCGAAATTGGAAGCTGACAAGTTGGCGGCTAAAACGGCGGCGGATTAGCGACCGAGCCGTTAGACCTTTGTTTCGTTTTCCTTCTTCATTTTTATTTATCAGGAGATCCCGCTCGTGATCCCGCAGCAGAAACTAGACCGGCTTATTGATCGCTATGAAGCTATTCAGGCTGAAATGTCCAGCGATCTGGACCCGGAGGCATTTGTCAAACTCTCCAAGGAATATGCCGAGCTGACGCCGGTGGTTGAGGCCGTGCGCGCCTTGCTGGCGATGCAGGAGGAGATCAGCGATCTTGAGACGCTGGTAGAAGACCCGGAAACGGACAAAGAAATGCTCGAAATGGCGCGCGAGGAGCTGCACGAGCTCGGCGAAGCGCTGCCAGTTAAGGAGCGGGAGCTGCAGATCCTTCTTTTGCCAAAGGATGAGGCCGATGATCGCAGTGCGATTTTGGAAGTCAGGGCCGGCACCGGCGGTGACGAAGCCTCGCTCTTTGCCGGTGATCTCTTTCGCATGTATCAGCGCTATGCGGACGTTCATGGCTGGAAGGTGGAAATCATGTCGGCCAGCGATGGTGAAATGGGGGGCTACAAGGAAATCATCGCCAATGTTACCGGGGCGGGCGTGTTTCGGCGCTTGAAATATGAATCTGGTGTGCACCGGGTGCAGCGGGTGCCGGAAACAGAATCAGGGGGGCGCATCCACACCTCGGCGGCAACGGTGGCGGTTTTGCCCGAGGCTGAAGAGGTGGATGTACAGATCGATGAAAAGGATCTGCGCATTGATGTGTTTCGCGCCAGTGGTCCCGGCGGACAATCGGTCAACACCACAGACAGCGCGGTGCGCATAACCCATTTGCCGACCGGCATCGTGGTCAGCCAGCAGGACGAGAAAAGCCAGCACAAGAACAAGGCGAAGGCCATGAAGGTTTTGCGCGCGCGTCTCTATGAGGCGGAGCGGGAACGGCTGGACTCAGAGCGCTCCGCAGACCGCAAAAGCCAGGTCGGTTCAGGGGACCGGTCTGAACGCATCCGCACCTATAATTTTCCGCAAGGGCGGGTGACCGATCACCGGATCAATCTGACGCTTTATAAGCTTGATCGGGTTATTGCCGGTGACGGTCTTGATGATGTGATTGACCCATTGATCGCGGAAGACCAGGCAAGCCGTCTGGCCGCCCTCGGAGAGGCGGGGTGATCACGATCCAAAAACTGATCAGGGGTTGGGCGGCGCGCTTTGAGCAGGCTGAGCTCGCAACTCCGATTATTGACGCGCGGGCGCTGGCGCTCTTTGTGACCGGGTTGACACGAGAGGAGCTGATTGCAGATCCGGATTTCAGACTGACCGAGGCCCAGATTCGCGAGGTGGAACGGCTGGCTGAGCGACGGCTTACGGGCGAGCCAATTGCCTATCTTGTGGGTCAGAAGGAGTTTTGGGGACTTACGTTTAAGGTGACACCGGAAACGCTTATTCCGCGCCCGGATACTGAAACTCTTGTTGAAATGGCCTTGGCGCAGATGCCGGACAAGGAGCGCGCTTATCGTCTCCTTGATCTTGGGACGGGCAGCGGCTGTCTTCTCTTGGCGCTCCTCAGTGAGCGCGCCGCCGCCACAGGGGTGGGGGTGGACCTGTCACAGGGTGCGATTGAAGTGGCGCAGGAAAATGCGCAAGCCTTGGGGCTCTCTTCGCGAGCGAGGTTTTGCCAGGGCAATTGGACCGAGGGACTTGTTGGCGCCTTCGATTTAGTTGTCTCCAACCCGCCCTATATTGCCGATGATGATCCAAAGGTTTCGCCAGAGGTGCGGGCTCATGAACCTGCATCAGCGCTTTTTGGGGGACCCGATGGGCTTGACCCTCTCCGGGCTCAGGCGCCGGGCGTTAGGGATCTGTTAACAAAAGAGGGGTCCTATATTATGGAATATGGGCAAGATCAGACAGATCTGGCGGCGCAAATACTTCAGGCTGAAGGGTTTGAGATTGCCGAGATCCGGCGGGATTTGGCCGGAATTGAGCGTGCGATCCTGGCAAAAGTGGCAAAAATGTAAGTTTTCCCCAAGATTTGGGGTCTGAGAGGCAAAAAGAGGTTGGAAAGGCAATTCCGGTTCGGTTATTTTGGTGTCGGGGTTCTTTTTGAAGTTTAAGTAAAGAGAACTATTCCGAGCCTCGTTCCAGATCAGACGTGCTGCTGAGGTTGCGCGTGGGGACTTGTAAGGCGAGAGATCTCAACCGAACAGTATTGTTGGCGAGAAGATCGACCTCGAAATGACGGCAAGGCTTGCCGATCTTCGATTGAATTGAACCTTGTTGCGGCGAAAGGCTGACAAGAAAGCAAAACGTCTTAGGAAATTTCTGATTAAAGATCAGTCACACGGCAGGCTGGGGATTTTGATTGCCGTACGGACGAACTCACACCATACGTTAAAACAACCAAATAGTTGGATCAATGAGACAAAATCAAAACAAGAACCGCAATCGTGGACGCGGTCGCCGTCCTGGTAACCAGGCTAATCGATCCTTTGAGAGCAATGGGCCGGACGTGAAAATTCGGGGAACCGCTGCTCATATTTACGAAAAATATGTCTCCCTCGCCCGCGATGCCAATGTGGCTGGCGATCGGGTTGGTGCGGAGAATTACCTGCAGCACGCAGAGCATTACCAGCGTCTGATGACGGCGGCGCAGCAGCAGCAACAGCAGCACAAGGACCGTCAAGCTGCAGATGAAGATGAAGCCAAGGCGGAAGATGACGGCAAGCGTATAGAGGTGCCGATCAGCGAAGGCGACGATGCTGAGGATGCGGGCGAGGAAAAAGCGGCGAAGCCGCGCGCGACGAAACGGGTCAAGAAGTCTGACAAAGCAGATGCGGCCGATGCCGATGAGGCGGGGGACGCAGAGGACGATGCAGAGGCGAAACCTGCCCGCAAGCGTCGCACCAAGCGGGCAAAGGTTGAAGAAGCCGAGGAAGGCGCCGCTGCCTGAGTTTAAAATCACAGCAGAATGCGTTCGGGAAGCAGGAGATGAGTTGTCTCCTGCTTTTTTTTGGGCGGCGTTTACGCTGCGACAAATTTGCCTGAGGGGCTTAAACCAGCGATTTTTGCGCCTATATAAGAATTGAAGCGATGCTGGATTGCCAGGTCGCTGAATGAGGGGTTTTGTGGGATTTCACAAATTTCCTTAACAAAATCAGGCGTTTAACGCGCTGTTGCCTCACAATGAGGGACGGCCATCAAAAAACGGGCTGCAAAGGAGTAAAACATGGACTTTGAAAAGTTCACGGAGCGGATGCGCGGCTTCATCCAAAGTGCACAGGGCTTGGCGCTTCGGTCAAACCACCAACAAATTCTCCCCGAACATCTTTTAAAAATTCTGCTGGAAGACGAGCAGGGTCTGGCCGCCAATTTGATGCGCAAGGCGGGGGCAGACCCCAAGCGCGCCCTTGATGCGGTGGAGGCGGCGCTTGCCAAAGTGCCCAAAGTGGAAGGCTCGGGTGCCGATCAGGTTTATCTTTCTACCGGGCTGGCCAAGGCGCTCGAACACGCCAAAGAAGTGGGGCAAAAGGCGGGCGACCAGTTCGTCACGGTTGAACGGGTTCTGCTTGGGCTGGCGCTTGATAAGTCTTCAGCGACCGGCAAAATTCTTTCCGAGGCCGGGTTAACGCCGCAGGCGCTTAATCAGGCGATCAATGAAATTCGCAAAGGGCGCACCGCTGACAGCGCCAGCGCCGAAGACACTTTCGACGCTTTGAAACGCTATGCGGTGGATCTCACAGAAACGGCGCGTGAGGGGCGCATTGATCCGATTATCGGGCGTGAAGAAGAAATCCGCCGGACGATCCAGGTTCTTTCTCGCCGCACAAAAAATAATCCCGTGCTGATCGGTGATCCGGGTGTCGGTAAGACGGCCATTGTTGAAGGCCTGGCCTTGCGCATCGTCAACGGCGATGTGCCGGAAAGCCTGCGCGGCAAGTCGCTCATGTCGCTTGATATGGGCTCGCTGATTGCCGGCGCGAAATATCGCGGCGAATTTGAAGAACGTCTCAAAGCGGTCCTCAATGAAGTGACCTCCGCCAATGGCGATATCATCCTCTTTATTGATGAAATGCACACGCTCGTGGGCGCGGGTAAGGGCGATGGGGCGATGGATGCCTCAAACCTTCTCAAACCCGCCCTGGCGCGCGGTGAGCTCCACTGCGTGGGGGCCACTACGCTCGACGAATATCGCAAACATGTGGAAAAGGACGCGGCGCTGGCGCGGCGCTTCCAGCCTGTCTTTGTGGAAGAGCCGACCGTGGCGGACACGATTTCGATTCTGCGCGGTATCAAGGAAAAATATGAGCTGCATCACGGTGTGCGGATTGCCGATACGGCGCTTGTCTCTGCGGCCATGCTTTCCAATCGCTATATCACGGACCGGTTTTTGCCGGATAAGGCCATTGACCTGATGGACGAGGCGGGAAGCCGTTTGCGCATGCAGGTGGATTCCAAGCCTGAAGAACTTGATGAGATCGACCGGCGGGTGATCCAGCTCAAGATAGAACGCGAAGCCTTGAAAAAAGAAACCGATGCGGCGTCGAAAGACCGGCTTGAAAAGTTGGAAGTTGAACTTGCTGAAGCTGAGCAGGCCTCTGCGGATCTCACCAGCCGCTGGCAGGTGGAAAAAGACCGCCTTGGCAATGTTCAAAAGCTCAAAGAAGAGCTTGATCA
>SBHG01000193.1 GCA_006226305.1 Alphaproteobacteria bacterium
GAAGCTGAGCAGGCCTCTGCGGATCTCACCAGCCGCTGGCAGGTGGAAAAAGACCGCCTTGGCAATGTTCAAAAGCTCAAAGAAGAGCTTGATCATGCCCGCCAGGAGCTTGAGATTGCCCAGCGGAACGGCGATTTGGCGCGCGCTGGCGAGCTTTCCTACGGCGTCATTCCGAAACTTGAAGCTCAAATTGATGAGAGCTCGGAAGAAGCGGGCGCCGACATGATCAAGGAAGCGGTGACCGAAGAGCATATTGCGCAAGTGGTTTCTAAATGGACGGGCGTTCCGGTCGATAAGATGCTGGAAGGCGAAAAAGAAAAACTCCTGCGCATGGAAGAGGAGCTTGCCAAGCGTGTGGTCGGTCAGGCGGAAGCGATTTCCTCGGTTTCGCGTGCGGTGCGGCGGGCTCGTGCCGGATTGCAGGATCCCAATCGCCCGATTGGCTCCTTCATGTTCCTTGGGCCCACCGGGGTTGGCAAAACGGAGCTGACCAAGGCGCTTGCCGATTTTCTCTTTGATGACGATACGGCGATCCAGCGGATCGATATGTCGGAATATATGGAGAAGCACTCGGTGGCTCGGCTCATTGGCGCGCCTCCAGGCTATGTCGGCTATGAAGAAGGCGGCGCTTTGACGGAGGCGGTGCGGCGCAGGCCTTATCAGGTTGTCCTTTTTGACGAAATCGAGAAGGCGCATCCGGACGTTTTCAACGTTCTCTTGCAAGTGCTTGATGATGGGCGGCTCACGGATGGTCAGGGGCGGACGGTGGACTTCACCAACACGCTGATCATCATGACATCGAACTTGGGCGCTGAGTTCCTGGCCAATCAGCCAGAAGGCGAGGACTCATCAGCGGTACGGGATCAGGTGATGGCGGTGGTCAAATCCCACTTCCGTCCGGAGTTTCTCAACCGCCTGGATGAACAGATCCTGTTCCACCGTCTGACGCGCGGGGACATGGACGCGATTGTCGAGATCCAGTTGAAGCGGCTGGAAGGCCTGCTTGAGGACCGTAAGATCACCCTGACCTTGACGCCGGAAGCCAAAACCTGGCTGGCGGACAAGGGCTACGACCCGGCCTTTGGCGCGCGGCCCTTAAAGCGCACCATCCAGCGCTATCTGCAGGATCCGCTGGCGGGGCAAATTCTTGCCGGTGAGGTGCTCGACGGCACATCGGTCGACGTGGGCGCCACGGATTTTGGCCTTACTCTCAATGACAAGCCGATTTTAGCGGCGGCTTAACCCCAGATAATGGAGCCCAACATGCGAAAGGCCGGAGGTAACTCCGGCCTTTTCACATGGAGAGGTTCGACCTATTGTGGTCGCAAAAGAAACCTGGGAGGAGCTCCATGGCCAACACTAAGGGCGTGACAGACGCCACACGCGCGGTACATCAAAAATTCAAAGATTGGTTGCCATTTGATGACACCTCGGATTTTGAGGATGCCTCGCGCGGGCTGATTGCCACCATTGAGGGCGATTTTGTGCCGGGGGCTGATGGTAAGCCAATCTGGGATACTAAGGCGCGGGAGATGTTTCAAGGGGACTGCCCAGAGACGGTGAACCCCTCGCTCTGGCGGCAAGCGCAGCTCAACAATATCCATGGTCTCTTCAAGGTGACGGACCGCATCTATCAAGTGCGCAATTATGACCTTGCTAACATCACCTTCATTGAAGGCGATACGGGCTGGGTGGTCGTGGACACGGGACTGACCGCCGATGTGGCGGCGGCTTCCTTGAAGCTCATCAACGAGCAGTTGGGTGAGCGCCCCGTGACCGGCGTCATCTATACCCACTCCCATGTGGATCACTATGGCGGCTCGCGAGGCATTGTCCCAGAGGGCGCGAATATTCCGATCGTGGCGCCGGATGGCTTCCTTGAAGAGGCGGTGAGCGAAAACCTCATCGCAGGCACCACCATGCGGCGGCGGGCGACCTATATGTATGGGCTGATGCTGCCTATGGGGCCGGAAGGTCATGTGGACACCGGCCTCGGACCAGGACAGGCGCGCGGCGTCATCGGCCTTGTTGCGCCCAACGACATTGTCAAGGCGACCGGCGAAACCCGGGTCATCGATGGGGTCGAGGTCTATTTCCAGTTTACGCCGGACGCAGAGGCGCCCGCGGAAATGATGTTCTATTTCCCGCAGATGAAGGCGCTGTGTACGTCTGAAGTGGTGACCCACATCCTGCACAATGTTTATACGCCGCGCGGTGCCAAGGTGCGCGATTCGCTTGCCTGGGCGAAGTTTGTACATGAGCTCAAAAGTCTTTACCCAGACACGGAAGTAGTTTTTGCCTCGCACCACTGGCCCATTTGGGGCAAGGAGCGGGTGCAGACCTATCTCAGCCTGCAGCGCGACCTCTATAAATATCTGCACGACGAAACTCTGCGGCTTGCCAATTTGGGTCGCACGCCCATTGAAATCGCCGACGAGATCAAAGTGCCGGACGCGATCGCGCGCGTCTTTCACAATCGCGACTATTACGGAACCGTTAGTCATAATGTGAAAGCGATCTATCAGCTCTATTTCGGCTGGTATGACGGCAATCCGTCGAACCTTAATCCCCATACACCGGTGGAGGCGGGTAAACGTTATGTGGAATTTATGGGCGGCGCGGATGCGGTTGTTGAAAAAGCGCGCGACTCGTTTGAAGCAGGGGATTATCGCTGGGTGGCGCAGGTGCTCAACCATGTGGTCTTTGCCGATCCGTCCCACCAGGGCGCGCGGGAGCTACTCGCGGCAGCGCTCCGCCAAATGGGCTATCAGGCGGAAAGCGGTCCCTGGCGTGACATTTACTTGATGGGCGCCAAGGAGATGGTGGAGGGGGCGCCGGCCCTTGAAATCATTTCCATGCATAATCTGGAGACCATGCGGGCGGTGCCGCTTGATCTGATCCTCGATGAAATGGCGGTGCGGCTGAACGGTCCCAAGGCGGTGGATCTCAGCTTTACCTTGCTCTTGAAAGCAGGCGAGGAGGCGCGAATGCTGGAAGTGGGGCGCGGGGTCTTGAACCACGGGCCGGCGGCAGCAGATGCCTCCGCCGATACGGTTGTGGAAATGGCGCGGGAAGACCTCAACCTGCTTTGGTGCGGCAAGGCAACCCTCGAAGCACTGATGAGCGATGGCAGCATCAAAACAAGCGGCAAGGCTGATAACCTCACCGCTCTCTTTGGCCTGCTTGATGGCTTCAAGCTGTTCTTTAATATCGTGGAGCCTTAGGGGGATTGGTGGTTGATCGGATCCGACCAAAACTCCAGTAAATCAAAGGTCGTGCCGGGGGTTCCAAAGATACTGATGTGGCAATCCTTGCCCTTTTCCGGGAGACGGAAGTGGATCGGGTCTGCTGGAAGATAGAACTCACTTGTGTCGTCGCATTGAACCGTCATGTTGGTCAGCTCGCCGACAATGTTTTGAATTTGAAATTCATCCCGATAGGGGATGATGTCGACGCTAAGTTCGTCCCGCTGGCAAAATAAACAGGTTCTTTCGATCTGCATCTTGTAAAGTGCGGGATGGGGGCCATCGAGGATGGATTTCATGTCGAGATAAAAGGGTGTAATCTCCTTATCTCTTTTTAGGTTTTCATAGTTTTGTAAATCCTCGTGATGAGCGACGGCCAAGCTGTAGTATCCCAGTCTCGCTTCTATCAAGAAAAGTTGCCGGAGGTGCATTTTCCGTGTGCCTCTGGATATGATCAGATCGCCAGAATCCAGGGTGCGCTGTAGCGCCCTTTGTGCGGAGGAAAGGTCTCGTTTTTCCAGTGCAATGGCGTACTCGAAGTAGGCCTGGTAGTATCTTTTGATGCGGAAGGACGCCTCATTGTTCCGGAGTTCTGGAAGAAGCAACTCCGCGGTTGCAAGGTCACCGTCATTAATTGCGTCTTCTATTTCTTTGCGTTTCTTTTTAAAATTACGGCTTTCGATCAGACGTGATCCTGGGGCATAAAACTCCATCTCCACTTGAAAATGACGAGAGATGTTTCTGTCTGCGATCGCTGGATAGCGCCAGTTGCTGACTGCCAGGATGCTGGCGGCATCGAAAATGGCTTGGGGTTCTGCGTCAACCACTTGGATATGGCTGGGGGTGCCATCCGGTTCGACATCAAACTCAAGAAGCACCCACCCTTCGATACCCTTCACATCAAGATGAGGCGGGTAGGTGGGTGGAATTTGCCTCAGGGGCCGCATGATATTGAAGCTCTCTTCGGGCGGAGTCGTAGATGTTGGTTCAAAGTCTTTGGCGCTACCTGTGTTTGAAAGACACAAACACACAAGTGCCGCCAGGGCAGGTCGTCGAATGATTTGAACAGGGTGTTGCATGGGGGCAGGGTCTCATTGCGCGCTGTGTGCAGACGGATTGTCCCAGAACTCGATGACATCGAGAGCGCTTCCAGGAGTGCCGGTGATGGTTATTTGGCAGCTTTCATTTTTTTCATGCGAAACACGGATATGGAGAGGGTCTGTCACTTTGTACTTTTCGTATTTGTGCATTTCAAAATCAGAACTAACGCCGTGGACAATCTGCGGTGTGCATTTCACTGTGACGCTCTTGAGCTCTCCGACAATATTCTGGACCTGAAAGTCGGTCCGATAGGGCTGTATTAAAGTCGTTGAGGAATCGTGAATGCAATAAACGCAATTGGATTCGGTCTGCATGGTATAGAGGATTGGTTCAGGTCTGTTGAGAATGGCGAGAATATTCTCATAGTAAGGCCGTAACTCGCTCGCCTCATGGCTGGATGGCATTTTATCCAGTTCTTGGAAGTGAACTACGGCGCTACCAAAATACTTTTGTTTCGTTTCCAGTAGGAAAATTTGACGTAGGTGCACTCTCTTCGTCTCATTTGTTGTCATGTTTTCTCCAGCGGATAGCGTTCGAGAAAGCGCATTGTGGGCTGCCAAATAGTCCCCTTCACCAAGAGCGATCGCATATTCGAAAAGAGCCTGATAATAGATTTTGAAGCTCGTATCAGCTTCGTGGCTGCGAAGTAGTTTCAATTCGGATTTTGCTGTCGCCAGATCGCCTGCTTCAATAGCCTCAGATATCCTCTTTCGCGCATCTATAAATGCGCTCGATTCGCCTGAGCCGGAGCCAGGTAATTCGAAGGTAAGAATGGTTTGGACATGCCTTTTTTTTGAGCCGTCACTTATAGGATTGTATTTCCATTTTTTAACAGCTCGAATGGAGGCGACATCAAATACCCCTGGGGGCTCGGCGTCTTCGACTCGCACGTTAGATGTTGTTCCGTCCGGCTCCACATCAAAATCCAT
>SBHG01000220.1 GCA_006226305.1 Alphaproteobacteria bacterium
CAGCAGGGGGACAGAGACAGCCCCACGGTTTCGGCGATCTCAGCGGTCGGCTTGGCACCGTCTTCCTGGAGGATTTCGAGGATCTTGAGGTCTTGCGTGTCCAGAGGGATCATTTTTCCACTAATTTGCTATTACAGGGTAAAAATTACCTCAATATTAGGCAATTTTGTGAGTTCAGAAAAGAAATTTCCTCGAATAAAGGATATTATGACCGAAATTTCCCGAAAAAGAATGGTGCTTGATGACCCCGGAACATTCGCTGACACCCAAATCCAGTTGTGCCGATTATACGATTGAGCAGGCTTGGGAGACCTATACCAATGAAGAACATGATATCTGGCGTCAGCTTTATGAGCGGCAGATGGCGCTGCTCCCCGGGCGCGCCGTGGATGAATTTCTGCACGGCGTTGAGGTTTTGGGCATGAGCCCGGACCAAATTCCGGATTTTCGAGACTTAAATAAGCGCCTTGCAGGGCTCACGGGCTGGCAGGTGGTCGCGGTGCCGGATCTGGTGCCCGATGATGTTTTTTTTGAACATCTTGCGAACAAACGTTTTCCTGCGGGGCGGTTTATTCGCCGTCGCAGTCAACTGGATTATCTGGAAGAGCCGGATATTTTCCATGATGTATTCGGCCATGTGCCGCTGCTCGCCGATCCGGTGTTTTCTGCCTATATGGAGGCCTATGGCAAGGGGGGCTTGCGGGCGCTTGGGCGCAATGTGCTCAACAAATTGGCGCGGCTTTACTGGTATACGGTGGAGTTTGGCCTTATTGAAACCGACGCCGGCTTGAGGATTTACGGTGCCGGGATTTTATCGTCCAAGTCTGAGAGTGTGTTCTGCCTTGAAGACGTTTCGCCCAACAGAATTCGATTCGATCTTCAGCGTTTGCTGCAGACCCACTATCGCATCGACGACTTTCAAGAAGTCTATTTTGTCATTGACAGTTTTCAGCAACTTTTTGAGGAAACCTATCAGGACTTTGGGCCCATTTATGATCGCCTGGAGGGCCTGCCGGAACACAAACCCTTTGACATTGTCGAGGGTGACAATGTGATCACGCGCGGAACGGGCGCATATGCCGCCGCCCGCCTTAAAGAATCAGCTTAAAATTTTTGACCCCATTGGTTTGGAGACCGACCCCAGATGAAACTTGCTTCGCTCAAATCCGGGCGCGACGGCGCGCTTGTCATTGTTTCAAGAGATCTTTCAAAAATGATCTCGGCCGCCGATATTGCGCCAACCTTGCAAGCCGCCCTTGATGATTGGGCCGCAGTGGCGCCCCGGCTGGAGGCGCGCTCGGACGCTTTAAACGCGGGCACAGCTGAGGGTGCACAGCCGTTTGAGGCCTCAGCTTGTGCGTCGCCCCTGCCGCGGGCGTTTCAATGGGCCGATGGCAGTGCCTATGTCAATCACGTGGAGCTGGTGCGCAAGGCACGCGGCGCGGAAATGCCGCAAAGTTTCTGGACGGATCCCTTGATGTATCAGGGCGGCAGCGATGCCTTTTTGGGGCCGCGCGATGATATTGAGATGGCGGATGAGGCCTGGGGCATCGATTTTGAGGGTGAGGTCGCGGTCATCACGGACGATGTGCCGATGGGCACGGTTGCGCAAAAAGCCTGCGATCACATCAAGCTTTTCATGCTGGTCAATGACGTCTCCCTTCGCAATCTCATCCCCGGAGAGCTGGCCAAGGGGTTCGGGTTTTATCAATCCAAACCCTCCAGCGCTTTTTCGCCAGTGGCGGTGACACCCGACGAGCTGGGCGATGCCCTTCAGGATGGCAAAGTGCATTTGCCGCTGGAGTGTTTTTTAAATGACGTGCGGGTCGGCCACCCCAATGCCGGGGTTGATATGACCTTCTCCTTTCCGGAGCTTGTTGCCCATGCAGCCAGGACCCGTCCGCTCGGCGCGGGTGCGATTGTCGGCTCGGGAACCGTTTCAAACGTTGACCGGTCGAACGGCTACTGCTGCCTGGCGGAGATTCGTATGCTGGAAACCATTGATAAGGGCGCGCCGGAAACGCCCTTCATGTCCTTCGGCGATCGAATTCGTATTGAAATGAACGACGATAATGGGCAGTCGATCTTTGGTGCGATTGACCAAAAGGTAACGGCTTACAAAGGCTGAGATCATGAAGCTTTATTCTTATTGGCGTTCTTCTGCGGCTTATCGCGTGCGCATTGGCTTGAACCTCAAAGGCCTTGAGGCGGAGACCGTCTCGGTGCACCTGGTCAAAAATGGCGGCGAGCAAAAATCGGAAAGCTATTTGAAGATTAACCCTCATGGTCTGGTGCCGGCGCTTGAAACCGATGGCCATGTGATTTCCAATTCGCTGGCTATTTTGGAATATCTTGAAGAGGTCTATCCGCAAGTTCCGATTTTGCCGTCGGACGCGCTTGCGCGGGCGCGGGTGCGCCAGATTGCGCTGGCCGTGGCCGCAGATATCCATCCCGTTCAAAATCTTCGTGTTCTACAACGGGTAAGTGAGGGAACGGACGATCCGGCAGCGGCCATGGCGAGCTGGGCGCGGCATTGGATTGAAGTGGGATTTGACGCCATTGAAAGGCAACTTTCCAGTGAAGCGGAGACGGGGCGGTTTGCCCATGGGGACACACCCACGTTGGCTGATATATGCCTCATCCCGCAAATCGTGAATGCCCGGCGCTATGACGTGGATATGACACGTTTCCCCACGATTTCCAGGATCAATGAGGCGGCTCTCTTGCTGCCAGCCTTTGATCTGGCGGCACCGCAAAACCAGCCGGACGCCGAGACCTGAGAAGAGGCTGGTCTTGGGGGCGGAAATCGCGTTAGATTCGGCGCTCAACTCTCTTCGTCCTTGTTTTTTACGGTTTTCGCTTCATGTCACAACAAGGCTCCCGCCGCGTGATCTTTGCGGCTTTGGCTGGCAATACCCTCATTGCGATCACGAAATATTCCGCGGCGTTTATCACCGGCTCTTCGGCTATGTTTTCTGAGGCGATCCACTCAACGGTGGACACGGGAAATCAGGCATTGCTGCTTTATGGGCTTGGGCGCGCCAATCGCAAGCCCGATGCGGATCACCCCTTTGGCTATGCTCAGGAGGTTTATTTTTGGGCCTTTATGGTGGCCATTCTGGTGTTTGCCGTGGGGGCGGGTGTCTCGCTTTACGAAGGGGTGCATAAGGTTATGCACCCAGAGCCCATTACCAATGTTTACGTGAATTACATCGTTCTTGGCATGGCGATGATATTTGAGGCCATTGCGTGGATGATCGCTTTTCGGGAGTTTAACTCGCGGCGTGGGCGGCGTGGTTATTTGCAGGCCATGCGTGAGAGCAAAGATCCGTCTGTAATGACGGTCCTGCTGGAAGACTCGGCTGCGCTTCTGGGGCTTGTTGTTGCCTTTCTTGGCATTTTCTTTGGTGAGATGCTCGAAATTCCTGTGCTTGACGGTGCTGCATCCATTGTGATCGGGCTCATTCTGGCGGGCACTGCGACTTTGCTGGCGGTGGAAACCAAGAGCCTATTGATCGGCGAGTCGGCCTCGCCGCATATCGTCAAGCGGATTGAGCGCCTTTTGGTGGCGCACCCGCAAGTGACCCGGATCAATGAAATCCTGACCATGCATCTGGGGCCTTCCGATATTCTGCTCAATTTGAGCATCGACTTTGACGATGCGCTGACGGCGGCGGATGTGGAGGCGACCATCACCATCCTGGAATCCCAGATAAAACATGCGGTTCCGGCGGCGAGGCGCATTTTTATTGAGGCACAGTCCTGGCAGGGTCACCGCCGGATGACCCTGCGGGAAAACGACTGATTT
The DNA here is from genome assembly GCA_006226305.1 of Alphaproteobacteria bacterium. Taxonomy (GTDB): domain Bacteria; phylum Pseudomonadota; class Alphaproteobacteria; order M2410; family M2410; genus M2410. The sequence goes on from SBHG01000220.1 coordinate 3,809, forward strand.
CCTTACCTTTCTGGCGTGTAAACCTGTTGACATTGAATTTGGCAACCCGGGCGTATCTTTAGTCGTGAAGCCTGCTTATGGGAGCGGGCAATGCGGAAACGACCGGCGGACAAGCCACGCCTTTCCGCCTTATTCAGGAGGGCTGAACGAATGGCACTTGCAGATCAATCACACTTTGACGGCGGCGATGAGCGGCGTGGCGGCATGGCACGGTTTTTCGGTGTTATCGTCGATCCCAAAACCTATGGCGCGATGCTTTATATGGTGTTGGCGCTCGGGACCGGAATTGTTTACTTCACCTGGGTCGTTACCGGTGTTTCTCTCTCGCTTGGTACGTTGATTTTGATCATTGGCGTGCCGCTGGCACTTTTGTTTTTGGCGACGGTACGGCTCTTTTCCTACTTTGAGGGATATCTGGCGCAAGGGCTCCTGGGCGCGGATCTTTCGAGCGATCATTCCGACACGGAACCGGGTGATGACGGCGCTGCGACCGATCAAAACCTTTGGGGCATGATCAAGTCGATGCTCAGCGACGGGCGCACTTGGACAAGCATGATCTATATGGTGCTGCAGCTTGGACTCGGGATTGTCTATTTCACTTTTGTGGTGACAACCATGTCGGTCTCGCTGTCGTTTATTCTTGCGCCCTTTGTCAGTTTGTTTAATCCGGATGCTGTTGTCAGAATTGATAGCGGGAGCCTGACATATCTGCAGGAAAACATGGCATGGGCCGCGAGCCTGGCTGAAAGCCCCTATGTCTCTCTCGCTCTTGTGCCGATCGGCCTGGCTTTGTTGTTCGTGTCACTGCACATCATGCGCGCTGTCGGCGGCGTTCACCGACGCATTGCCGAAGCTCTGCTCGTCCACCGCGGATAAGCAAGTAGCGGTTTGCTTTTGTTGATAGCCTCTGCCTACCTGCGCACGATTGCCTTTGTGGCAATCCAGCGCAGGAGCGCATAGGCCGCCGCGGGCAGGAAGGCGATGGTGGCCCAAAGCCCGATGGCTTGAATGGGCAGGGCGGAAACCATCAAGGCCGCGACATAAAGCGTTGGCAGGCCGAGCAGAAGAACGACCGAGCCATTTGACAGTCGCTGCAGCCGCACAAGGCGGAAAAGGCCTTTAAAGATTAGACCTGCCAACAGCAGAATTGATGCTAGGACAAATCCTTTGCCAAAGAGGTAGATCAGCTCGTCGCGATCCTTGTTGATGTCGAGCGGCACCGGCGCGCGTGAGGCAATGATATAAGGCGGCAAATCAATCGCCATGGGTAGGCGAAGGGCGGGTTTGATGTGACCCATGATCTGAACCTGCTTGCCGCTTTCCACATCCCAGATTCGGGCGGTGTTGTCGCGCGAAGCCGTGGCAACAAAAGCCCCATCGGGTGATGCGCCCACGGCGCGAATATCCGACTCATGTCCCGTCAGTTCATGCACGACAGTGCCGTCAGAGATGTTCCA
>SBHG01000028.1 GCA_006226305.1 Alphaproteobacteria bacterium
TTGGCTTTTTCAAGCTGGCCAAAAATGACCCGGCGATAGAGCCATAGCGCATAAGCCGCACTTAAGATCGCACCCGTTGCGGCAAAGAGCGCCACCCAGGTATTGACCTGGAAGATACCGATAAGCGCCAGGATCTCACCGACAAAGCCCCCCGTCCCCGGCAAACCAACATTAGCCATGGTGAAGAGCATGAAGACAGCTGCATAGATCGGCATGCGGTGGACAAGGCCGCCATAGGCGGCAATCTCGCGGGTGTGCATCCGGTCATAAATGACACCGACCGATAAGAAGAGCGCGCCGGAGACAATGCCGTGGCTCAGCATCTGGAAAATACCGCCTTCAATCCCTTGAATATTGAAGGTGAAAATCCCCATGGTGACAAAACCCATGTGCGCCACAGATGAATAGGCGATGAGCTTTTTGATGTCTTCCTGCACCAGCGCCACCAGCGAGGTGTAAATGATCGCAACGACAGAAAGGAAGAAGACAAGACCTGCAAAATATTCAGACGCAATTGGGAACATCGGTAATGAGAATCGCAGGAATCCATAGCCGCCCATCTTCAAGAGAATTCCCGCCAGGATGACCGAGCCGGCCGTCGGCGCTTCGACGTGTGCATCCGGCAACCAGGTATGGACCGGCCACATGGGCATCTTCACCGCGAAAGAGGCAAAGAAGGCAAGCCAGAGCCACTTTTGAATGCCAGGATCAAATTGATAGGTGAGCAGCGTCGGAATGTCTGAGGTGCCAGCCGTGACATACATCCAGATCACTGCCACGAGCATCAGGATTGAGCCCAGAAGCGTATAGAGGAAGAACTTGAAGGATGCATAAACCCGGCGCACGCCGCCCCAGATCCCGATGATCAGGAACATGGGGATCAGACCTGCTTCGAAGAACAAATAGAAGAGGAACAGGTCAAGCGCGCAGAACACGCCAATCATGAGCGATTCCAAAATGAGGAAGGCAATCATATATTCGCGGACGCGATTTTCGATGGACTTCCAGGACGCCAGAATACAAAGCGGCATCAACAGGGTCGTCAGGATGACGAACATCATGGAGATGCCATCGACGCCCATGTGATAGTTGATATTGCCCCCGAGCCAGGACGCCTTTTCGACAAACTGAAATTCCGCCGTGGAACTGTCAAAGCCCGCCCAGAGGAAAAGCGACAAAAGGAATGTAACGGTTGTGACCCAAAGCGCCACAGAGCGTGCCTGTGCAGCGCCGGTCTTTTCGTCATTGGATGTGACGAGCAGGATCAAGGCCCCAAAGGTGGGCAGGAAAGTAATCGCGGAGAGAAGCGGCCAATCAAGCATTAGTTCGCGCCCCCAAAGAACATGAAGTAAGTCACCAGCGCCGCGACACCCAAGAGCATGGCGAAGGCATAGTGATAAAGGTATCCGGTTTGTAGACGAACCACCTGACCGGTGATCTTAAGCACCAAGGCAGATACGCCGTCCGGGCCAAAGCCGTCGATGGTAAAGCCATCGCCCTTCTTCCAAAGGAACCGGCCGAGTTTTTGCGCCGGACGGACAAACAGGAAGTCGTAGAGCTCGTCGAAATACCATTTGTTTTTGACAAAGAGGTAGAGGCCATTGCGGCTCTGCCCCATCTTCGGTGGCAGTTCCGGATGACGAATGTAATAGTAATAGGCAATACCAAGGCCCAGTAGCATCACCACAAAGGGTGCCCAAACCACAACGGCAACGGTTTCTTTCACATGATGGGCTTCGGTCATCACCACATGGGTTGCGCCATGTTCAGGGAAGGACGCGCCCCAGAAGGCCGCCAAATCGTGGCCCATAAAACCACCGTAGAAGACCATACCGGCAAGAACCGCCCCCAGCGCCAGGATGGCGAGCGGCACGGTCATCACAGCCGGACTTTCATGAACATGGCTCATGACGTCTGCGGAGGCGCGCGGCTTGTCGTGGAAGGTCATGAAGGCCAGACGCCAGGAGTAGAAGCTTGTCATTACGGCGGCGGCAATCCCCATCCAGAAGGCATATTTGCCAACACCAGAATGGGCGGCATAGGCCATTTCCAGAATGCCGTCCTTGGAGACAAACCCCGCGAAGCCGAGTGGCGCCCCAAAGATTTCAACGCCAGGGATACCGACGCCCGTCAGCGCAAAGGTGCCGATCAGCATCATGGCCCAAGTCATGGGGATCATTTTGTAGATGCCACCCATTTTGCGCATGTCTTGTTCGTCCGACATGGCGTGGATGACAGACCCCGCACCGAGGAACAGAAGCGCCTTGAAAAAGGCATGCGTGAAGAGGTGGAACATGGCGACCGGATAGGCCGAAACGCCTGCGGCAAAGAACATATATCCAAGCTGCGAACAGGTGGAATAAGCAATGACGCGCTTGATGTCGTTCTGGAAGAGACCCACGGTCGCGGCAAAGAAGGCCGTTGTCGCACCAACAACGGTCACCACGGCCAGTGCCGCCGGGGCAGCCTCGAACATGTAGCTGAGACGACAAACCATGAAGACACCCGCCGTTACCATGGTCGCGGCGTGAATGAGGGCGGACACGGGGGTCGGGCCCTCCATCGCGTCCGGCAGCCAGGTGTGCAGGATGATCTGCGCCGACTTGCCCATGGCGCCAACAAAGAGCAACAGGCAAATGGTTGTCATGGTCGGCACTTCCCAGGCCAGGAAGTGGAAGGTATGATTTTCGAAATGGTGAACCTGCGGAAAGACCTTGTCGAATTCAATGGACCCAAACACCATGAAGGTCGCCATGATCCCGAGGACAAATCCGAAGTCCCCCACCCGGTTGACCACAAAGGCTTTGATGGCCGCGGCATTGGCGGAGTCTTTGTGGAACCAGAATCCGATCAACAGATATGAGGCCAGCCCCACGCCTTCCCAGCCGAAGAACATCTGGAGGAAGTTCGACGCCGTCACCAGTGACAACATGGCAAAGGTAAAGAGCGACAGATAGGCAAAGAAGCGCGGGCGGTGCGGATCATGGCTCATGTAGCCAATCGAATAGATGTGCACCAGGCAGGACACGGTATTGACCACCACCAGCATGACGGCGGTCAGGCTGTCGATCTTGAGGGCCCAGGCCACATGGAAATCACCGGAGGTCATCCAGGTAAAAAGCGGCACGGTGAGATCGGCTTGCGAGCCGGTGACACTGAAAAAGGCAGTCCAGGAAAAGACCGCAACGAGGATCATCAGGCCGCTGGTCAGGAGTTCCGCCGCGCGGGCCGAGAACATGCGCCCTGCCGGCATCGCCAAAAGCGCGCCTATAAGGGGCAGAAGAACTATGAGCTTGTAAATCCACATAACCTAAATGTTTCCCTAGCCCTTCATCAGATTGACGTCTTCGACATCAATGTTGCCGCGGTTGCGGAAGTAAACCACCAGAATGGCCAAGCCGATTGCCGCCTCGGCGGCAGCGACGGTGAGCACAAACATGGCGAAGACCTGGCCAATCAAATTTCCGAGGAAGCTCGAAAAGGCGACCAAATTGATATTGACCGCGAGCAACATGAGCTCGACCGACATCAAGATGACAATGATGTTCTTGCGGTTCAAAAAGATGCCAAAGATCCCGATGGTAAAAAGGATCGCGGCAACGATGAGATATTGAGAAAGTCCGATTTCCATGCGCGCGCTCCTTCCTACAGCCCTTGTCCCGGGCGGGGATTGGTCAGAACAACAGCTTCTTTCGGGTCGCGGTTGACCTGTTCAGAGATATTCTGACGCCGAACCCCTTCGCGGTGGCGCAGGGTCAAAACAATGGCGCCGATCATGGCAACCAACAAAATGAGCCCGGCGGTCTGGAACATAAAGAAGTAATCCGTATAAATGACCTGGCCGAGGGCATTGGTGTTGGCGGTTTGCTCGGCCATCGGCGCGGCCTCAGCGATCTTTTCTGCCGTTTCCCCTGCCCCGTTTCGGGCGGTGAAGGCCAGGATCAGTTCAGCCAGCAGGATAAGCCCGACCGTGGCGCTGGCGGGCAGGTTTTGCATCATGCCCTGACGTAACTGAACAAAATCGATGTCGAGCATCATCACCACAAAAAGGAAGAGCACGGCGACAGCGCCTACGTAAACGACGACCAGAAGCATGGCGAGGAACTCGGCGCCGAGGAGTACGAAGAGACCCGCCGACGAGAAGAAGGCCAGGATCAGGTACAAGACTGAATGTACCGGATTGCGCGCCGAAATCATCATGAGGCCAGAGCCTACGGCGATCCCTGAGAAGAGGTAAAAGGCGATGGTCGGTAACATGGTTACGTCAATCCTTTCCGCAGCCTGCCGCCTTAACGGTAGGGTGCGTCGAGCTCCAAATTCTTTGCAATTTCGCGTTCCCAGCGATCCCCATTATCGAGCAGTTTCGCCTTGTCGTAGAAGAGCTCTTCGCGGGTTTCCGTTGTGAATTCGAAATTAGGTCCAAGGACGATGGCATCCACGGGACAAGCTTCCTGACAGAAGCCGCAGTAAATGCATTTCGTCATATCAATGTCATAGCGAGTGGTGCGCCGCGAGCCATCCTCGCGCGGTTCCGCTTCAATGGTGATGGCAAGTGCCGGGCAAACCGCTTCGCAAAGCTTACAGGCAATGCAGCGCTCTTCACCGCTTGGGTAGCGACGCAGGGCATGCTCGCCGCGAAAGCGCGGCGACAAGGGTCCCTTTTCATAGGGGTAGTTGACCGTCACCTTTGGCGCGAAGAAATAGCGCATGGCCAGGAAGAAGGCGGAAACAAAATCCCAGAGGAAGAAGGCTTTGACTGTGCTGGTAACTCTCGACATGGGCGCGGCCTCCTATTTCAGTACCGGCAGAGCCGGGACGTAAGTGACAATGCCCGAGATCAATATGACCCAGACGAGGGAGAGCGGCAGGAAGACTTTCCAACCGAGGCGCATGAGTTGGTCGTAGCGATAGCGCGGCACCATGGCCTTGACCATGGCGAACATGAAGAAGACCATGCAGACCTTGATGAGGAACCAGACAGGGCCCGGGATAAAGCCAAGCGCCTTGATCGGCGGTAACCACCCACCCAGGAAGAGGATGGTCGTCATGGCGCACATGAGCACGATGTTGAGATATTCGCCGATCATGAAGAGGAGATAAGGCGTGGAGCCGTATTCTACCTGATACCCGGCGACGAGTTCGGATTCCGCTTCCGGCAAGTCAAATGGTGGGCGGTTTGTTTCCGCCAGGGCGGAAATGAAGAAGACCACGAACATCGG
>SBHG01000202.1 GCA_006226305.1 Alphaproteobacteria bacterium
CGTGGAGCCCGGACTTTCCTCTCGTCCGCCCGCCCGAAGGCAAAGCGAACCAGCGGCCATCCGACCATCTGGCTTCCTGTTATTTAGTCCCTGAAAGGCGCTTTGTCGAGGTAAGCCGCAAGCACCCCTTGCGTTTTAGCATCTGCGACACCCGACAACTGCGCTGGACAGTAATGGCGCTGAAAGGCACGGCAGACCGCCTCTGTGAGCAAATCAAATTCACCTGTGATATCAATTCCATACCCAAAGGCCCGGAATCTCTTTTGCAGATCGGAAACCGCCTCTCCCCGATCACCCAAAGACAGGCCGGACGGCGCGGTCTCCCCGGTCTCCGTCAAATCCAGAAACCACCCCACGCCCGCTTGCGCCAGCTCTCCCCAGGGGAACAACTCGCCGGGATCCTCTTTGCGCGAGGGCGCCACATCCGAGTGCCCGAGCACCCGGTGCGCCGGGACCCGGTGGCGCGAAAGGATCCCGCGCGCCAGTTCCACCACCGCCGCTATCTGCACTTCTGGAAAGGCCCGATAGCCAAACTCATGGCCCGGATTAACAATCTCAATGCCGATGGAGCGGGCGTTAATATCGCTGGCCCCTGCCCAGGACGCGACCCCCGCATGCCAGGCCCGATCTTTTTCCTCGACGAGCTGAAAGACGCGCCCGTCTTCTTCGACCATGTAATGCGCACTCACCTTGGCCTGCGCCGAACACATGCGCTCCAGCGCCGCCTCCCCAGACCGCATACCCGTGTAGTGCATCAAGAGGATATCCACCTCCTGGCCCTCAGGCCGCGCGTCAAAGTTAGGCGAGAGGCTGTTGATCATAATACTCCTTTTCCGGCGACTGATGTTGCCGCACGGCGGTAATCGAAACACCGACAAGCGTCACGATCATACCGAGGATCATAACCAGCGTAAGCTGATCCCCAAGAAAAAAGACACCGATCATCACCGTGAAAATGGTACCCAGCACCCCAAAAGGCGACAGCAAACTTGCCTCATAGCGTTGCAACAGCCAATACATGCCCGCATGCGCGACAAAATTAGACCCAACCACGGTAAAGGCGATCGCGGCCCAGGCCTGCCAATGTGCCGCCTGGATGAGCGGCAAGGGCGCCCCTTCAAAATACCAGGACACCACAAGCAGGACCGGCCAGGAAAACATGGCGATCCAGGCCTGCATTTCAAAGACCCCGATGTCCTTCGATTTGCGCATCAGCACAAAGGCGCCAGCCCCCACAAGCGCCCCCAGAACTCCAAACAGAATACCCTCGATATAACTCAGCACCCGCGGATCAAAGCTGATCATCATGACCCCGCCAAAAGCGAGCCCCATGCCGGTCCAGCGTCGCCAGCCGATCCGCTCCCGTAAAAAGATCAAAGCAAAAATTGTCGTAAACGGAATGCCCAATTGCGTTGCCACCACAACAGACGAAAGATCTCCGGCAATATTGATCCCCAGATAGATAAACCCGATACCAAAGGCCCCCGTCGACATGGCAATCAGAAACAATGTGCCCATGCGACCTTTGTGCCACTTAAGAAAGGGCACAAGCATAAGCCCATAGGCCAAAAATCGAATTCCGGTGAAAAGAAAAGGCGGAAGGGTCTGCATCCCCACCTTGGTGACCGCCAGCGCCACGGCAAATACAAAATTGAAGCCCACCAGCATCACAAGGTGCCGGGGCAGCATGTCAATTTTGATGGAACGGATAATATCCGGCGCCATGTCTCGCTCTTCCCAAAGGTTTTCCCGACAGATACAGGAAAGCGGCGCGAGGTCCAGACTTAACTTTGTTCGTTAATCGCCTCGAGTGGCTTTTGCGGACGCTGGCGCAGGGCAATGATGCCAACCCCGATCAGAACAGATATGCCCCCGATCAGAACCCGGATGGTCAACGCCTCGTCCAAAAACAAGACCCCGCTGATAATTCCAATCAGCGGCGATGCCAGCATCATCGGGGCAACCGTCGAAACTTCATACCGCTGATAGAGGTAATACATGCCGCCATGGCCCACGAGGCTGGCAAATATGGCGGTGTAAACAACCGTCGTCCATCCAGCCCAACTCGCTTGAGCAAGCGCCTGGATCTGACCATGCTCGAAAATCAGAGACATCGCCAGCAGGATGGGCAAACTCAAAACGGCTGTCCAGCTTTGCAGCTCAAACACCCCCACCCCTCTCAGGCGCCGCATGAAAATAGTGGAAATGCCATACATGAGTGCCGACAAAGCCATGAGAGCCATCCCGCCAAGATAGCTAAACACCGCCGGATCAAAACTGATCACCGTCACACCCCCGACCGCCAGCCCAATCCCGCTCCAGCGACGCCATCCCACTTGTTCTTTGAGAAAGACAACTGACATCAGCGTCGCAAAGGGTGCATTGAGCTGTACCACAATGGCCGCAACAGAGGCGGAAGACACCGCCAATCCAGCAAAGAAAAAAGCAAAATGAAAGCCGCCTGCCAGAACGCCAATGCGAACAATCGTGGCCATGCGACCAGGATGCCATTTCAGGAACGGCGCCAGCACAATGGCCAGAAAGGCAAACCTGAGCCCCGTAAAGAGAAAAGGCGGAAACTCGCCCATACCAATTTTTGCAATAACAAAATTGGTGCCCCAAATGAGGGCAATAACCAAAACCAGAAAGAGGTGTCGTGGCGCCATGAGGCTCTATTTCAACCCGCGTTCTCGGCGGATCTTTTCATAAGCCACATTAATGGCCGCCAATCGCTCATTAGCGAGTTGCACAAATTCTTCCGGCACGCCGCGCGCCATCACCTGATCCGGGTGATTTTCCTTAACCAGCTGCCGATAGACACTCTTAATGTCGTCGTCGCTTGCCTCGCGGCTGACATTAAGCACCACATAAGGGTCCGCTTTATCGGGGCCGAGGTGCCGCTCTTTGATGCGCGCAAAATCGCCCGGCCCGAAGCCAAAGATCTCCGAAACCCGCTCAAGATATTCGATCTCGCCGGGGTGCATGACCGCATCCGCCATGGCAATGTAAAAGAGCCCATCGAGCACATCTTCCAGCACCGGGTCGCCCGCGCCAAAGAGTTTCGAGAGCTGACTGGCATAGCCCTCATATCCCGCCACATCCTGCCGCGCCAGATCAAACACCCGCGCCACATTGCGCGCCTCGTCGGGCGGCACGCTAAAGAATCTATTGAAGGCCTCGACTTCGTCAAGGGTCACCTCTCCATCCGCCTTGGCCATCTTGGCCGAAAGCGCAATCACCCCGATGGTGAAGGCAATCTGATTGCGCGGATGATCCGGGCCCCGCTCGCCGCGCAGCTCAAACACATCGTCGTCCACCACATAATGCCCGGCCAAGGCGCCCACAAGCGCACCCAAAGGCCCGCCCAGGGCAAGCCCGGCAGCAGCACCGGCGATTTTCCCCCAAATGGACATGGGATCTCAAACTCCGTGGATCGATTGACAAATGGCGATCTAGGTCGCGACAATGGGGGCGACCTTAAAAGATTCCAGGGCTGGAATCACACAAAAAGAAACCCAATTTGTGCGAAAGGAACATTCTCCCATGCACCCCGCCTCGCTTCTCACCGGTTTGCTCCTCAGCCTGACACTTACCTTCAGCACATTGCCCGCCCAGGCCTCTGACCGAGATGAAACCGTCATGATCAAAATGGAAACTTCCGCCGGCACCATCACGCTCGCGCTTTACCCTGGCCGCGCGCCGATCACGGTCGCCAATTTTTTAAAGCTTGTCGACGACGGTCAATATGACGGTGGCCAGTTTTACCGCGTTGTCACAAAGGACAATGACAATGGATCGCCCAAGATTGAAGTCATTCAGGGCGGCAATCCAGAGATCGCCGACACGCTTGAGCCTATCCAACTGGAAGTGACCGGCGAGACCGGTATTGAGCACAAGGACGGCGCCATCTCCATGGCCCGCGGTGGGGCCAACACCGCAACCTCAGAATTTTTCATCTGTATCGGTGACCAGACGAGCCTCGATTTCGGCGGCACCCGCAACCCTGACGGCCAGGGCTTTGCTGCCTTCGGTCATGTGACGGATGGCATGGATGTGGTGCGGAAGATTCAAGGCATGACAACGAATGACGATGCCGACGACGCCTATGTCAAAGGTCAAATGTTGAAGGAGCCTGTGACAATTTTGAAGATCTCTCGCGAAGGCGAACCCGCCGCCAAGCCTGCAGAGGCCGAACAGACCGTTCAAAAGCAGGTTGAGGAGTAAGCCTGAAGGGCTTGGCCTGGCACCTCTCCCATGGGGAGTGGTCAAAACACGCAAGTGTTTTGGGTGAGGGGTTGATCCTTCAACCTAACGCCCACTCAAGCACTGCTAACGCATGCACCTCGGTCGTATCGAACACCGGCAGGGAGGTATGGCTTTGATCGATCAACAAGCCGATTTCTGTACAGCCCAGAATGACACTATCGGCCTCGGTTGAAGAGGCAATGATATCGAGCATGCGCGCCCGCGAGCTCTCCCGGATTTCGCCCTGGCAAAGCTCGTCATAAATAATACGGTTGATCTCTTCGCGGGCGCCCTCTCCCGGGATCTGCACATCCAGACCAAACTTCTCGGCAAGCCGGCCTTTATAAAAGTCCATCTCCATGGTGTAGCGCGTGCCAAGGAGGAGCGGCTTGGTCAAGCCCTGCGCGCGCAGCACATCGCCCGTTGCATCAGCAATGTGAAGAAAGGGAACAGCGAGCGCCCCGGCCACAGCCTCCGCTGCAATATGCATGGTATTGGTGGCGATAAGAACGACGTCCGCCCCGGCGCCTTCAAGCCGCTTCGCCACATCGACCATAAGGGCGGTCGCCGCATCCCAGTCACCGGAAGCCTGCAAGGCTTCGACTTCAGCAAAGTCAGCCGACCAAAGCAGGATCTTTGCCGAATGCTGGCCGCCAAGCCGCGCTCGCGCGCCTTCATTGAGAAGCCGGTAGTAAACCGCCGTGCTCTCCCAGCTCATGCCGCCGATAATGCCAATGGTTTTCATTGGGAACTTCCTTATCTCAAGACGCCATTTTTCAAGGTGCCAGGTACACTTGAAATACCGTTTTTCGCAGATTTCTGCCATTTAGATTTCAAGTGTACCTGGCACCTTGAAAACGAAACCGTCAATAATTCAAATTCGGTCGCAGCCAGCGCTCCACGTCGTCCACCGACATCTCCTTGCGGGTCGCATAGTCTTCGACCTGGTCCTTCTCGATCTTGCCGAC
>SBHG01000086.1 GCA_006226305.1 Alphaproteobacteria bacterium
TCATGGCGACCCGGGCGGATGTGCCTGAAGAAGCGGTTTATCAGATCACCAGGGCGATCTACGAGAATCTTCCGTTTCTGCACAATATTCACAAGGCGACGTTGGACATGTCCCTGGAGAGCGCGATCGAGGGATTGCCGGTGCCTTTGCATGTAGGCGCTGCGCGGTACTATCGGGAAGCCGGGCTGTCGATCCCGGAACGGCTCGTGGTTGACTGATCGCGGGAACGATGGAGCGGGTGACCTTTCTTACTGAACGCGGAATAACCAACGCGGCATTTGAGACTGTCCTTAATTGGCTGGCGGTTGCCTTTGCGCTGTTTCATGTTTGGGCCAACACGTTTGGTAATCCGCCCGAGCTCACACTTGCGGCCCTTCACTGGGGTGGCTTTGCTTTCTTCTGCGCTGTGGGGGTTCCTGTGCTCAAGGGCCGGGCGCGTGGCAGTTTCTTTGTCGATCTCGTGCTTGGAATGCTTGCCTTTGCTCTGGCAGTCTACGCAGTGGTCTCGTTGGAGGCGCTTTATGCGCGAGGGGTTCATTTCACGACGCTCGATTGGGTGGCTTCCTGTCTAGGTATCCTGTTGGCTTTGGAAATGGTGCGGCGTACCGCCGGATGGTTTATCCCCGTGCTGGCCCTCATTGGGCTGACCTATGTGTTCTGGTGGGGCGATCTGGTCGGTGGACTTTTCCACTTCCCAGGCTTGACGCTTGAGACGACGCTGTTTCGTGCATTCTTTGAAACGTCAGGCATGTTCGGGTCCATCGCCCGCATTTCGTCGACCTATGTTTTTATGTTTATTTTGTTTGGTGCCTTTCTTTTGCACTCGGGCGCTGGGGAATTTGTCGTGTCGCTTGCGCGGGTGCTCGCCAAGCGTATGACCGGGGGACCGGGGCTCGTGGCGGTCATGGGATCGGCTTTAACGGGAACGGTTTCGGGGTCTGCCGTTGCTAACACAGTATCGACCGGTTCGATCACGATCCCGCTGATGATGCGGGCGGGCTATGCGCCGCGCTTTGCCGCAGCCGTTGAAGCGGCGGCCTCAACGGGCGGACAGCTCATGCCGCCCATTATGGGGGCGGGCGCTTTCATCATGGCGAGCTATACGCAGGTTTCCTATCTTACCATTGTGGCGGTGTCAGTGCTGCCGGCCATTCTCTATTTCTTGTCCGTTGGTTTTTGGGTGCGCATTGAGGCCAAGCGCGCTGCCATCGAACCGGAAGGCGACTCAGCGGAAACTGACCTTTGGCGGCGGAGCGCCAGTTTTGTGATTCCCATCGGCATTATTATCTTGTTGCTGGTGATTGGGTTTACGCCGACCTATGCGGCGGCGGTGGGCATCGTGGCGGTGATCGCGTCAAGCTGGCTGACACCAATGCCTATGAAATTTGCCGATGTCATTGAGGCGCTGGCGCTGGGCGTCAAGAATATGACCGCGACGGCGGTGCTACTGGTGGGCGTGGGCCTCGTCGTTATGGTTATTTCGGCCACGGGTCTCGGCAATACAATCTCGTTGTTGATGACCGATTGGGCTGGAGGCAGCCTGATTTTGGCATTGGTGCTGGTTGCCCTGGCATCCCTTGTTCTGGGAATGGGGTTGCCGGTGACGGCTTCCTATATTGTTCTTGCAACCCTATCGGCGCCCGCACTCTATGATCTCATGCTCACCTCTGCGCTGGTCGACACGATCGCCCAGGGAACGCTTACTGAAAGCGCCAAGGCTCTGTTCATGCTTGTGGATACCAATGCTGTGGCGACGCTTTCCGCCCCGATGAGCACTGACGAGGCCGCGCATTATCTGGCGATGTTGCCGTCTGACATGCGGCCTTTGATCATGGAGCAGAGCTTTGAGCCTGCAATTTTAACGTCGACGCTCATCGCCTCCCATATGATTATCTTTTGGCTCTCTCAGGATTCTAACGTAACGCCGCCGGTTTGCCTGACGGCTTTTGCCGCGGCGGCGATTGCCAAGTCGCCACCAATGTCAACGGGCGTAACGGCCTGGAAGATCGCCAAGGGGCTTTACATCATTCCTATTTTGTTTGCTTACACGCCCCTATTGTCAGGGGATTGGCTCGCGGCAGTGGAGGTTTTTGTTTTTGCGGCTCTTGGCCTTTACGGGTTGACCGCGGCGTTGGCCGGTCACTCAGAGCGGGCTCTTGACTGGCCGCTTCGGGTCACTTTTGGGGCCTTTGGGCTGGCGCTCCTGTGGCCTTTGCCGTTTCTTGCACATCTGGCGGCCAGCGCCTTTTTTGGCCTTTCGCTGTGGCTTTTTACAAGCACGGCGCGCTCCTGAAATCTGAGGATTGGGGCAAAAAAGACTTTGCCGGGGTGGGGTCTGGGCGCTAGGGTCAGCGCAACTAAAACAACAACACCAAGGGAGAAAAGCATGAGAGAAGCCGTCATTGTATCCACGGCGCGGACAGGCCTGACCAAGGCCTTTCGGGGGTCTTTCAACAATCTTGAATCACCGACATTGCTGGGGCACCCTATTGCGGCGGCTGTTGAGCGCGCAGGGGTCGATGGCAAGGAGATCGACGACTGCATCGTCGGCGCGGCCATGCAGCAGGGCACGCAGGGCATGAACATCGGGCGTCTTGCGGCGCTTGCTGGCGGTCTGCCAGTAGAAGTTTCGGGCATGAGCCTTGACCGTCAATGTTCTTCGGGCCTCATGTCCATCGCGACGGCAGCCAAGCAGATCATTTGCGATGGCCAGGACATTTGTGTGGCGGGCGGCGTCGATCAGATCAGCCTGATCCAAAACAAGCACATGAATCTCTACCGGGTGCCGGACCCCAACCTGATTTCCAAGCATCCGCACATTCACATGTCGATGATCGAAACTGCCGAAACTGTGGCCAAACGCTACAACATCTCGCGCGAGGCGATGGACGCATATTCGCTTCAGAGCCAGGAGCGCACGGCGGCGGCGCAACAGGCGGGCAAATTCGACGACGAGATCATTCCGGTAACGACCAAGATGGTGGTCATGAACAAAGAGACCGGTGAAAGCGATCTGCATGAAGTGACGGTGACGAGCGATGAATGCAACCGCCCGGGCACGACACTGGAAGGTCTTTCAGGTCTTGCGCCGGTGATGGGTGAGGGCGGCACGATCACGGCCGGTAATGCATCGCAGCTTTCTGATGGCGCGAGCGCCTGCGTGGTGATGGAGGCCAAGCTTGCCGAGAAACGCGGCCTGCAGCCGCTCGGCATTTATCGCGGCATGGCGGTTGCCGGTCTTGAGCCGGACGAAATGGGAATCGGCCCGGTTTATGCCATTCCCAAGCTTTTGGAAAAGAACGGCCTGAAGATGGACGATATTGATCTGTGGGAGCTCAATGAAGCTTTCGCGGTTCAGGTGCTCCATTGCCGCGACACGCTCGGTATCCCGAATGACAAACTCAATGTCAACGGCGGCGCCATTTCCATTGGCCACCCGTTTGGCATGTCGGGTAACCGGATGACCGGCCACGCGCTTATCGAAGGCAAACGTCGCGGCGCAAAATATGTGGTGATCACCATGTGCGTGGGTGGCGGCATGGGCGCCGCTGGCCTGTTCGAGGTGGCGTAAATCCTACAATGCGCCTCATGCTGAGGCGGGCCAATGGCCCATATCGAAGTTTGGGGCGTTCATCCTTCGAGACGCGCTACGCGCTCCTCAGGATGAGGACATAGAGTCAAGGGAGCCGGTGAGTGATCACCGGCTTTTTTTATTGAATGGGTGGTTCAGTTGTCCTCGATAACACGTTCGCAGAAGGAAATCTCGAGTTCGGCGCAGCGTTGTCTGAATGCCTCCTCTGTGAGCCCAAGCTCAATATCGACAGTTTCCTTTTTGATGATCAGGTATCCATTGTACATCTGATCACACTCATGATGCCCACCACCGTCTGGCGTTTCTTTAACCCCCACAATATATTCGTCATCGTATTCCACACTGGATACATTTGGGCAGATGAGTGTCGAAGAGCAATTTCCGATCTCATCATTTTTTGCGTCGCAGCCAAAATTGACGCTTTTCGGGAGCTCAATGATATGGGCCCCCGAATAGATTGTCGTGAGCTTGTAGCCATCGCCGAGATCTCTTTGACCGCAGGCATTGAGTGAAATTGTGGCCAAGAACAAAAGACACACACCTAAGTAGCGGTTGAGCGCATTTGAGTTTCTAGATTTCATACTCTTCTATCCAGTCGTGAAAGATATCATACGGGGTTCCGCCTATATCGGCCCATCCGTCGAGACGCTCTGCGCGCTCCTCAGGATGAGGTTTGGGGTCAAGAGCTGGTGAGTGATCACCGGCTCTTTTTCTTGTTTGGGTGGTTCAGCTTTCCTCGATAACACGTTCGCAGAAGGAAATCTCGAGCTCCTCGCAGCGTTGTCTGAATGCCTCCTCTGTGAGCCCAAGCTCAATATCGACAGTTTCCTTTTTGATGATCAGGTAACCGTTGTCGGTTCGATCACATTCATAGTGTCCGCCACCGTCTGGCGTTTCCTTTAGTCCGACAATGAATTCGTCGTTAAACTCAACTTGAGAAACATTGGGGCAAATTAGCGCGGTGGAACATGTTGCAGTTTCAGACATTCCTTCTTCGCATGTGGTTGGAATGCTTTTCGGGAGCTCAATGATATGGGCCCCCGAATAGATTGTCGTGAGCTTGTAGCCATCGCCGAGATCTCTTTGACCGCAGGCGGATAAGAGGCATGCAATGATTGTTGAGACAACGACCGGTCTCGCAAAAGAGAAGCTTTTTGACGGACTTTTATATCTCATAGACCTCTGGCCATTGATGGAGAATGTCGTAGGGGTCTCCTCCGGCTTCTGACCATTCTGGTGGAATGTCATATTTCTCGTTTAAGTCGAGTGATCAGCAGATATTGTCACATAACGATATTTTCATTGTGCGGGTGTTGTCAATGCTCGGCCCCTGGATTCCGCGATCAAGTCGCGGAATGACGATTTGATTAGAATGAACCGGTGGCAAGTTATGGGCCAGTCTTCTTTGCGGCGAGGCGTTGCTTGACAGATGTGCCGTCGTCGACCTCTTCAAAGGAGAGGATGTCGAAGCCCTCGCTGAATGACTGGCGCAATTCTCCTGCATTTAGAAGAAAGTCAGGGTTGTTCGGGCGGCCATGTCTTTCATTGCCCACCGCGAAAGTTTCATAGAGCAACAGGCCGCCGGGCTTCAGGGCGTCTTTTATATGAGAGAAGAGTGGGCGGTGGAGATAGTTGGTCACGAGGACCGCATCGAATGTCTGATTGTCGAAGGGCCAGGGCGCGCCTTCGAGATCAGCCGTGACGATTGTGAGGTTTTCGCGCGGGCGCAGGTGCGACGTGTCAATGTCGACAGCCGTAACCTTTAATCCCTTTTCAAGGCAGGCCTTGGTGTGACGCCCGGCGCCGCAGGCGAGGTCGAGCACATGGGCGCCTTCGGGCAGAAGGGGGATGTGCCGGGTAATAAAAGCGAGCGGTTCTTGGGAGCCATGGGTCATGTGTTAAGCATGGCAAGCGCCGGGCCACTAGACAAGAGGGGAGCCCGTAGACTCCCCTCTCTTTTTTAGCTTGCCAGATCCTGCGTGATCTCGGGCACTTTGGATTCCAGCATCTGCACTGCCACAAGGCTGGCATAATGACTGCCCGGGCGGGCCATGAGTTCGTCATGGGTGCCTTCCTCGATGATGCGGCCTTTGTCAAAGACCAGGATCCGGTCCACCGCCCGGATGGTGGAAAGACGGTGGGCGATGACAATCGTCGTGCGTCCTTCCATCAGCGCGGTGATGCTCTCCTGAATGTAACTCTCGGTATGAGAGTCTAGGCTTGAGGTGGCCTCGTCCAGAATGAGGATCGGGCAATCCGCCAGGAAGGCCCGGGCCAATGCTACCCGCTGGCGCTCCCCGCCAGAGAGCTTGATGCCGCGCTCGCCCACCAGGGTGTCATAGCCTGCTTCCAGGTCCTTGATGAACTCGTGCGCATGGGCACGCTTGGCGGCTTCCATGATCTCCGCGTCCGTCGCCTCGGGATAGCCGTATGCAATGTTTTCCCGCAGGGTGCGGTGAAACAGGATCGGCTCCTGGGGCACCAGGGCGATGTTGGCGCGCAGGCTCGATTGGGTGACTTCGGAGATGTCCTGACCGTCAATGACGATCCGACCGGCCTCCACGTCGTAGAGCCGTTGCACCAGCTTGACCAGGGTCGACTTACCACTGCCCGAGTGACCCACCAGGGCCACTTTTTCGCCGGGACGAATGTCGAGGGAGAAGTCCTGATAGAGCGGCGCCAAGGCCTTCTTGTAGTGGAAGGTCACCTCTTCAAAGGAGATGGCTCCCGCAACCGGTTTGAAGGTGATGGCATTTTGCTTGTCCGGCATGTCCATCGGGCGGTGCATGAAATCGATGGCATCTTCCATTTCATTGACGGCTTTCTGCATTTCGCGCATGTGCATGCCGATATGGCGCAGATAGCCATTGATTATGAAATAGCTGGCAACGACCTGGGCGAGTTGACCCGGTGTGGTCAACCCTCGGCTCCAAAGAACCAGAGCGAGACCCAGCAGACTTCCAAACATAAGCACGAGAATGCCTGAGTGGATCGTGCCTGAGTTAACCTGCCGGTTCCAGGATCTGAGCGCCGTCGCCCGCCATTTCTCCGTTTGGTCAGCAACTGTTGCTTCTTCTCGTGCTTCCGCGCCAAAGGCCTTTACCACTGAGTTACAGGTGATCGAGTCCGCCAGGATGGCACCCAATTTGGTGTCGTTCTTGTTGAAACGAATGTTGGCGGGCGCGATATACTTGGTCACCAGGAGCACATTGACCAGGATGAGCCCAACGATAAAGAAGAACAGCATCAATCCCATGACGGCCCATTGAACGTAGAACATGACCGACATGCCAATCACGATGAGCACGGTCGGGATGAGCCCGAAGAACATGCTGTCGGCATAACCGTCATAGGCCCATTTGCCCCGGGTGATCTTGCGCACGGTCGCGCCGGCAAAGTTGTTGGCATGCCAGTCGGTGGAAAACCGCTGAACACGGCGGAACACATCGTTGACGATGCGGCTCATGACCTCAGGCGCCAGCCACACCCAAACCCGGTCCTGAAAGAAGCGGAGGGTGTAAAAGGATGCTTCCATGGTCAAAACGCCGACGAGCGCCCAGATCGCAGCGGAAGATTGAGCTTCGCTCGGTCCGGACGATCCAACATCGATGGCAACGGCATCGACCAGACGGCCCGCGAAATAAGGCAACAGAACATCACAGCCAACCATCAAGGCCTTGGTAAACACCAGGAACCCCATGACAAAAGGCAATTGTCGCCAATACGAAAATACAAACCGCGAGGCGGCTAAAAATCCAGAATTCTTCATTTTTTCAAGCAGATGAGAGGGGGTCTTCATCTGCCTCCTGCAATAAAATTGATCACAATCGTCAAAGAAACGGGTGACGAGTGGAGGGCCGCGAACGCTCTTCGGGTAAGAGTCAAATTGGGTTTTGTGGGGTGCGGAAGTGATTTCCGCAGAAGGTGCACAAAGCGCCCGGGCCAGTAGGGTCCCCGGGCGGAACGTTTGTTAACGTTGGCCTGGGGATATCGATGGTTTCACATAGGCGACCATGAGATATACTTCCTTCGTGGTGCGGAAATTCCCGCAGAAAACTTAAAACGACTCGTATTACGAGTCAGATATATTCGTTTGATAGACATTTGACCCCTTGGGATCAACCCGAAATTGTCGGTTTGTTCGCCTTTTGTCTGTGCTCAGACAAAATTGCAACAGTCGGTGATGTCGCTGTGCAAAAAGAAAGCCCCTTACGTCTGAGCGTTAGAGGCTTTCCAGGATATCAAGAAAATCGGGGGTTATTCTTCTGCCGCTTCTTCGGCCTCGTCGTTCTTGTCTTTGTTGCGGTTTTCTTTCCACTCTTGCTGATGCGCCTGTGCAATCTCTTCGGCTTCTTCGAAAGAATCTACTTTTTCGATATCGTTGATGGTGCATCTGTCGCGGCCAGTCGCGATGCGGTGGCGTGTGTAATTGCACACACGTTCGCCATTGCCGATGAAAACGATCTGGGGTGTGCTGGGCAAGTCATAGCAGCGGTCAACCAGTGTCAGGAGAAACTTTTTGGAACCATGGGCGGTCACCATCAAATGAAATTCATCGATGGGTTCAAATTTATTGACCGCGCTTGAGTAGAAGCAAACCCGGTTGTTGTCATCGGACTCGGTGGTTTCTTCGTCGGCAAGGGCAGGTGTTGCCATGGACGCCAGAATAGCGATGGCCGCCAAAGGATGGCGTAATTTTCTGGGGAACCGGTTTGTCATTGTGTTTCCTCCTAGTCTTTCTCAGCATCTTCCCGTTCAGCAACCAGCGCTTTGGCCGCCGCCCAGTCTTCTACACGTTCGATAGTTTTAATATAACAACTCATACCCTTGACGATAATCTTGTCCATGGTGTTGGTGCATGACCAGGTCAGAGTTGAATCGTAGATAATATCCTCTGTCCATTTAAGATCGTGACATGTGTGCCTGAGGGTCAGCAGATAGGTTTTGTTGGCGCCGACGGTGACAGTCAAATGTCTGTTGTCGATCGGATTGAAGCCGTTGATGCCGGACACATAAATACAGCTGTCTTCTTTGCTGGCTTCGTCATTTGTGGGGGTTTCTTCTGGCTCGTCGGACCAGACGGGTAAGGATATGACCGCAGCCGCAATGACCGCAGCCCATAACCGGCGATTGGTTAGACGGGGCATCGGGTGTTCTCCTTGTTTGAGGGGGAAATTATCGCGGGCAATTAGGGCAGAATTCTGACGCTTTTAGATGTCGCATTTATAGGTCGCTCAGGAGTTGTTTAGGGTGGAATCTTAAATCAACTGCTCTCATATGTTGGTAGTTTATCATGACAGGTTGGCAAGAAACAGTCGTCTGTGAGCCATAGGTAGGTTTTCTGGCGAAATCATTGGCCAACCTCCCAAATTCCCGTTTATGATGTAGATCGCTCATTGGGGGAGGAAATTAGAGCCTTTTGAGCTGTAGGATGTGGGGATCTGTGGACTATTACGCTTTAATTGCCATCGGATTGGTCTTGCTTATCGTCGGCGGGGAAGCTGTGGTTCGCGGCGCCGTTACTCTTGCCGACCGTATGTCTTTGTCGCCGCTTTTTGTCGGGCTGGTGATTGTCGCCTTTGGGACGTCTGCTCCGGAAATGGCGGTTTCGATCGGTGCTGTGATGCACGGGGAGACCGACATCGCGGTCGGGAATGTGGTCGGCAGCAATATCTCTAATATTTTACTGATCCTTGGTCTGGGCGCTGTGATTTTTCCAATCCCGGCGCAGCGCAATGTGGTGTTTAGGGACGCTCTCGTTCTGTTGCTCGCCGCGGCCTTTTTGACCTGGCTTGGCCGATTGGGTGGTGATGTCGAGCGGCAAATGGGTATTTGCATGCTGACCTTACTTGGCGCCTATCTTGCCTTTTCCTATTTCTCAGAGCGTGTCCGCCTGTCGCCCGCGGGTGAGGTGGCTCTTGATGTGGTCAACCGTAAGCGGATCCACATACCGGGATTGGTTTTGGATCTGATTATTATCGGTGTTGGTGTGGTGGCGATCAGTTTTGGCGCTAACTATCTGGTGGATGGTTCGGTTGTTCTGGCGCGCAAAATTGGGGTCTCGGAGGCTGTTATCGGTTTGAGCGTGGTGGCCGTAGGGACCAGTTTGCCGGAGCTGACAACAGTTATTATCGCGGCCATAAAGAAACATCCCGAGTTGGCTGTCGGAAATATTATCGGTTCAAATATCTTTAATATTTTTGCCGTGCTCGGCACGACCGCCACGGTCATGCCGGTCACGATTTCGTCTACCATTGCTCATTTTGATTTACCGATCATGTTTTTGTCGACCCTCATTCTCGTCCCGTTCCTGATGACGAACTGGCGTTTGTCCCGGATTGAGGGACTTTTACTGCTGATCGGGTATGGAGCTTATATCTGGCTGTTGTTCAGTCGCGAAAACGGGCACGTGATTGAGATCTTCTAGCCGATCACTTTTTGTGTCTTCAGGGTTTTAATTTCATCAGCGGTGTACCCGGCTTCAGATAGGATCTGATCCGTGTGCTGACCGGTGTGTGGCGCCGGTCCCTTGGGGCCGTCTTCGGCGCCGTGGAACCGAACGGGTCCGGCGGGCGCGCGGTAGGTGCTACCATCGGGCTCCGGCATGTCGACGAAAGCGCCGGCTGCAATTGCCTGGGGGTCTTCGGCGACTTGTGCGGGGCTCTGGTAAGGCGCCCAGACAATATCAAAGGCATCCAGTATTTGTTCCCAATCGGCGAGTGATTTGCCGGCAAAAGCCGTGTCGAGCTCATCGACCAGGGCGGCGGCGTTTTTTTTGCGGGCTTTGGCGGAGCCAAACCTTTCGTCTTCAAGCAGGTCGGGGCGGCCAATCGCCTCGGCAATTGTATGCCAGTCTGCCTCTGATTGGCGCATGACCATGCAGATCCATTCGTTATCGGAGGTCTTGAAGTAGTTGGAGAGGGGCTGCGCGGATTCGTGTCGGGTTTTGGTGGAGGCGACCCGTCCCATCTTAAGCTGAATGGCGTAGTCGCTGCCAAGCGCGTAAATACCGGTGCGCAGGAGCGAGGTTTCCACCAGGCGCCCTTTGCCCGTGTGCTCACGTTCAAGCAGGGCGGCCAAAATGCCGTTGACCGTCGCCAGCCCGGTAATGTGGTCGCCAAAGGCAGTGCGAGTGGCGAAGGGCTCGGAGCCTTTCGGGGCGGTTAGCCGGCCGACGCCGGAGCGGGACCAAAAGGCGGCAATGTCAAAGCCGGGGCGGTCGCGCTCCTCGCCCTCAAGGCCATAACCGGTCACGCTGGCAAAGACCAGACGCGGGTTCAGTTGGCTGAGGGTTGACCAGTCGAGGCCGGCGCGGTCGAGGCTGCCCGGGCGCAGGTTGGTCAAGAAAACATCTGCCTCCTCAATCAGCCGGTGAAGGATTTTTCGGCCGTCTTGCGTGCTGGTATCGAGGGCGATGCCGCGCTTGCCTCGGTTGTCCAGGTCAAAGACGGGATTTGTATCGGAATCAACACCAAGGCTGCCGAAAAACCGCCGAATAGGGTCGCCGCCTAAGGCCTCGATTTTGACCACATCGGCGCCCCAATCGGCCATGAGTCCCCCAGCGGAGGGTGCCGCAATATAGGTCGCAAATTCGACGACCTTGATTCCTTCAAGCATTTCCGTCCCCTTTTTTGTATACTTTCTTTTATGGGAGAAATTGATACCAGAGAAATACGTCGCCGACTACTTGCACGACTTGATGAAGTCAGGAGCCAATCCGCTACGACCGGCGAGGCGCGCGCGGCGGTAGAGCTTGACCAGTCACGGGTTGGGCGACTTTCAAGAATGGACGCCTTGCAGGGTCAAGCTATGGCGCAAGCGACAGAAAGGCGGCGCCAGCAAGAACTGTTGCGCATAGAAGCAGCGCTCAAGCGCCTTGAAGAAGGGGACTACGGTTACTGTGTCAGTTGCGGCGATGAGATTGCGCTAAAACGGCTTGATCTTGATCCATCGGTTGCCAGCTGTGTGAAATGCGCCTCAGGGCAGAGCTGATCTTACGGCTTACTGCGCAGCACGGTTTCTTCATGCAAGGCGCCGTCCGTCGGAGCCCATTCCCCTTGAATCTCGCCGGAGTCTGATGGCGTCAGGGCCACTTCGGCGTGATCTTCGGGCTCTGAGTTGTGGACGGAAAGAAAGGCTGAGGGAGGCATGTAATTACGCCGCCAGGCGGTCAACTCTTCAAGAGGTAGGGGCCGGGCGATGATGTGGCCCTGGACGTAGTCAAAACCAAAATTTTTGAGGGCATACAGGGACGGCTGATCCTCAACACCCACGGCAATGGTTGCGAGATTGTTTTTGGCGGCGAAATCAAGCCGTCGCGCGATATGACCAAACTTGAGATTTCCGGTTTCTCGGGCAAAGCGCAGATTGGCGGGCCCGCCGACTTTTATAACGTTAAACAGCTTTGGGTCGATCTGGTCGGATTGGAGGGTGAGCGGGCCAGAACTGTCCAGGCAGACAGCAACACCGCGATTTTGCAGATCGGCCAATGTGCGTGACACATTTTCCCATTTGCGGTCCCATTGCTGAACCAGCTCTCCTTCGGGAACATCGATTGCGATCTGAGAGACCTCCAGGCCGAATTCTCGAGTGAGGATGTCGATGGAGTGGGGAAGGGTTCCGTCTGCCAGGTCAGAGACATTGACGTTCGCGTTTATCTTCCATGTCAGGCCGGCGCGCTGCCATTTGGCGGCTGCCGTCACGGCGCGGCGCAAAGTGTAATTGGTGAGTTCGCGCGAACGCCCCTGGGATTCAATGAAGCTAACAAACAGACTGGGCGGGATCATGCCATAATCCGGGTGGGGCCACCGGCAAAAGGCTTCCGCGCCGATGATTTGGCCGCCATCAGTGGCGATTTGTGGCTGGTAGACAAGAGAGAACAGACCTTGTTGAAAGGCCTTGTCGATCTCTTCATTGGTCAGGGCCAATCCCTGAAGATTAGGTTCTGCCGGGGGCATTATTGGGCTGTCCTCTCACTCACACATGCGACCGCCTTGGGTTTGTCTAATTGTGATGGGCAGCGTTTAACAAGACGTAAATGCCTTGCAATGATCGGCAGGAACCTTAAGCTTTTGGCCAATAATAATGGGAGGAAGCCTTGTGGCTGATATGAAAAAGAACGTGGTGCCGGTGCCAGCGGCGACCATTTTGCTCGTACGTGACAATTCTGAGACCTCTGAGCTGGAGGTGTTCATGGTTGTGCGCCATCACCAAATCGATTTTGCCTCCGGTGCCTTGGTGTTTCCCGGTGGGAAAACGAGCGTGGGGGACCAGGACCCACGTCTTCGCGATCTTTGTGACGGCGCCGACGCTTTAGATGACATGCAATTGGCCCTGGCAGTTTCGGCGATCCGGGAAGCTTTTGAGGAATCCGGGGTTCTGCTCGCCAGACCCGTTGGCGATAGTGGCTATGTCTCGCCGTCGCGACTTGAGCCGCTTGAAGGGTGCCGAAAGCTGCTTGATCGCGGGGAGCTTGCCATGGTTGACTTCCTGGAGGAGCATGAGCTGCGGCTGGCCTTGGATGCGCTTGTTCCTTTCGCGCATTGGATCACCCCGGATTTCATGCCAAAGCGTTTTGACACCCATTTTTATGTGGCGATTGCGCCGTCAGACCAGATAGCGGTTCACGATGGCGGTGAGGCGGTCGATTCGGTTTGGCTCAATCCGAACCGGGCCATCGAGGAGGCCGACGAAGGTAAGTGGACGATAATTTTTCCAACCCGATTGAATGTGGACAAGCTTGGCCGTTCAGCAAGTGCGGTTGCCGCGATTGAGACGGCGCGTAGCTCCTCCATTGTGACGGTCCTTCCACAGGTCATCAAACGGGGCGATCAGGCCTATCTGCAAATTCCAGAAGAGGCTGGATACTGCGTGTCAGAGACAACTCTCGACAGTATTGGCGGCTAATCGACAAATTGCTCGCGAATGATGCGCTCTTGTAGGGAGTGGTCAGGGTCAAACAGCATGGACATGGTGTGGTCTTCTGACTCAGCCACCGTCACATGGTCGACATTGCGCACTTCGGTGTGATCAGCAACAGCGCTGACTGGCCGTTTTGCAGGGTCCAACACATCAAAGCGTACAGAGGCCTTGTGAGGTAATAGTGCCCCGCGCCAGCGTCGGGGGCGAAAGGCGCTGATTGGTGTCAGTGCCAAAAGAGGCGCATCCAAGGGGATCACGGGTCCATGAGCTGAAAGATTGTAGGCGGTGCTGCCGGCGGGGGTGGCGACAAGAATGCCATCGCAGATTAGTTCGTTCATCCGAACCTGATCGTCAATGGTAATGCGTATTTTAGCGCTTTGTCTTGTTTCGCGCAGCAGGGAAACCTCATTAATGGCAAGGGCCTCGACGGTTTCGCCCTCTATTGTGGTTGCGCGCATGCGCAAAGGCCGGATGCGAGTTTCATCCGCGCGCGCCAAACGCTCTTTCAGATTTTCCGGATCATATTCGTTCATCAGAAATCCGACAGAGCCGCAATTCATGCCATAGACGGGTTTGCCGAGGTCCATATAGTCATGCAGGATCTGCAGAATGAAACCATCGCCGCCCAAGGCCACAATGACATCCACATCGGGTTCTTCAGGGGACGCATTGCCGTAAGTCTGGGTCAGCCTGGTCAATGCCTTTTGGGCTTCGGGATTTGGCGCTGCCTGAAAGGCTATTTTTGTTGTCATTATTATTATCCGCCTGTTGTGGACATGTGTCGCCGGACTGCGGGCCTGTCAGCCCGCGACATGTCAAAATCGTGACCTTTGGGTTTGCGAAGAATAGCGGCGTCAACGGCCTTGGCGAGGACCTCGTCATCATCGGTGGAGTGCACAACCGCTCGCAGATCGGCCTTATCCTCCTGGCCGAGGCACATATAGAGCTGACCGGTGGCGGTTAAGCGCACGCGGTTGCAGGACTCGCAGAAATTATGGGTATGGGGCGTTATGAATCCGAGGCGGCCGCCGGTTTCCTGCACGCGGACATAGCGAGCAGGTCCGCCGGTGCGATCATCAATCTCTTCCAATTGCCATTTGGCTTCCAGAGTTTCTCGAACCCGTGAGAGCGGCAGATATTGAGCGGTTCGGTCGCCATCGATTTCGCCCAGGGGCATGGTCTCGATGAGGGAAATATCAAAGCCCTGATCGTGGGCCCACTCGATGAGGCGAGGGATTTCGCTCTCGTTGAAATCTTTGACGGCAACAGTGTTGATTTTAATCTGGAGGCCCGCTGCTTTGGCAGCCGCGATACCTTGCAGAACCTTATCGATCTCACCCCATCGCGTGATCGATTTGAACTTGTCGGGATCAAGGGTGTCGAGGGAGATATTGATCCGCCTCATGCCGAAATTGTAAAGGTCTTGAGCAAAGCGGCTCAGCTGCGAGCCGTTGGTGGTGAGGGTGAGCTCTTCAAGGTCACCGCTTTGCAGGTGCCGCGACAGCCCTTCGATGAATGCCATCATGCCTCGGCGTACCAGCGGCTCGCCACCGGTCAGGCGCAGTTTGCGCACGCCCTTGTTGATAAATACGCTGCACAGGCGATCAAGTTCCTCAAGCGTGAGTACGTCGCGCTTGGGCAGAAACGTCATGTTCTCCGACATGCAATAGACGCAGCGAAAATCGCAGCGGTCTGTGACCGACAGACGCAAATAGGTAATGGCACGGCCAAAGGGGTCGCTCATCGGCTCGCGACGCGCAGAAGGGGAGCGGGTTTGTGGCTTTGCTGCTTTGTCCGAAAACGGCATGTCCATTGGGGTGTAATTTCCTTCTTCTCCCGCGCGGGAGCTTTCCCATTGATTTTTCGAGTATATCGAAGGCAGACTTAGGTTGTAAGGCATGAATTTCAAGGAAGCAGCAGGGACGTAACAGGCGAACGCTATGGCGCAAAAATACATATTGGCGATCGATCAGGGGACAACCAGTTCACGGGCCATTCTTTATGACCTCGACGGGCGTCCGTGTCAGAGCGCCCAGCGCGAGTTTCCTCAAGTTTTCCCAAAAGAAGGCTGGGTCGAGCATGATGCCCGGCATATCTGGCAGGATGTTCGCGACCTTTGCCGTGAGCTGATCGGCGGTCTGGGTTCTGGCGACGAGGTTGTGGGTATCGGCATAACCAATCAGCGTGAAACAACGGTGGTGTGGGACCGCAAAACTGGCGAGCCGATCGCCAATGCCATTGTCTGGCAAGACCGCCGAACGGCCGACCGTTGTCAAACTTTGCAAGAGGCTGGGCATCAGTCCTGGGTGCAGGAACGCACGGGGCTTTTGCTAGACCCTTATTTTTCCGGCACCAAGGTGGCCTGGTTGCTCGATCATGTGGAGGGTGCCCGGGTCCGGGCGGAGGCTGGTGAGCTGGCGTTCGGAACCATTGATAGCTGGCTGATCTGGAATTTAACGGGCGGCAAGGTGCATGCAACCGATGCCACCAATGCATCGCGCACCCTGCTTTACAATATCGCTGACGGGCGGTGGGATGAAGAGTTGGCGGACCTCTTGGAAGTGCCGATGGGGGTATTGCCGGAGGTTAGGAATTGTGCCGATGATTTTGGTGTCGCGGCAGATGACGTGCTGGGCGCCAATATCCCAATTTGCGGGGTCGCCGGGGATCAACAGGCGGCGACAATCGGGCAGACCTGTTTTGCGCCAGGCATGATGAAATCAACATATGGTACGGGATGTTTTGCCCTGCTGAATACCGGCGGAACCCAAGTGATCTCCACGAACAAGCTGTTGAC
Source organism: Alphaproteobacteria bacterium (assembly GCA_006226305.1). GTDB lineage: Bacteria > Pseudomonadota > Alphaproteobacteria > M2410 > M2410 > M2410. The sequence continues at coordinate 16,311 of SBHG01000086.1, forward strand.
CACCATCGCTTACCAGATTGGCGGTGACGTGACCTATGCTCTGGAGGGTTCCATTTTTATGGCGGGGGCGACCATTCAGTGGGTGCGCGACAAGCTCGGTATTTTGAAATCAGCTTCGGAAAGCCAGGCTCTGGCCGAGGCGGCGGCTGCCGATTCGGGGGTCTTTCTTGTGCCAGCCTTCACGGGACTGGGGGCTCCCTATTGGGATCCGCATGCGCGTGGCGCCTTGATCGGCATGACCCGGGATACCGGGATCCCAGAGATTGCCAGGGCGGCACTCGAATCGGTTTCCTACCAGACCCGTGACCTGATGGAGGCGATGATGGCGGATCTGGGGGAGGCGTTCCCAGCGCAGGCGCCGCTGCGGGTGGACGGCGGCATGGTGGCCAATGACTGGTTTTTGCAGGACCTGGCCAATTTGTTGGGCCGCCCGGTTGAGCGGCCGAAACAACAAGAGACGACAGCCCTTGGCGCCGCTTATCTTGCGGGTCTGCAACTGGGATATTTCAATTCTCTGGAGGACCTTTCGTCTGCCTGGGAAATGGATAGGCAATTTGAGCCTCAAGAGAGTTCAGACCACCGGGACCGCCGATATGAGAGGTGGCGGGTGGCGGTTGCGCGCGTTCTTTCGGACAAAAACTGACATTAGGCTTTGACATGCCGGGGGTAGGCGATACCCTTTAAATCAAAAACATTTTTTGCAAAGAAGTATCGAGGAAATCGCTCCCCATGGGCATTCAGAAATTTGGAATCGGCCAGGCGGTCAGACGCAAGGAAGACGATCGTTTCCTTACGGGTCGTGGCAATTACATTGATGACATCAATAAGCCGGATCAGGCTTATCTTTTGATCTTGAGGTCGCCCCATGCGCACGCCCGGATCCTAAGTGTCGATACCGATATGGCGAAGGATATGGAGGGGGTTCTGGCCATTATCACGGGACAGGATTTCGAAGAGGCCGGTTACGGTCATTTGTCCTGCGCCATGCCCATGACCCGCCGCGATGGGTCGCCGCTTGCAACCTCGCACGAATGGTTGCTGGCGCGGGACACGGTGCGCTATGTCGGGCAGCCGGTTGCCGGTGTGATTGCCGAGACAAAGGCGCAGGCACAAGAAGCGCTCGACAGTATTTTTGTCGATTACGATATCCTGGAGGCGATTACGACACCGGAGGCAGCGAAGGCCGCGGATGCGCCGCAGCTTTGGGAGACGGCACCGGGCAATGAATCGGCCTATTGGGAAAAAGGCGATAAAGACGCCACGGACCGGGCCTTTGCCGAAGCCGATCACACAATTAAAGTTCAACTCAATCAGAACCGGATCACCTCGGCCACTATGGAGCCGCGTGGTGCGGTTGCCAGTTACGACGACACCCAGGATCGTTATGAGCTTTATGTTTCCTGTCAGGGCGCCCACAATATGCAGCAGGGGATTGCCCGGGAGCTCATGAAAATTGATCCGGCAAAGCTTCACGTCATCTCACCGGATGTGGGGGGTGGCTTTGGTATGAAGGCGGCAGCTTTTCCCGAATATGTGGTGGCCCTCCATGGGGCCAGGCAGATAGGCCGCCCGGTTAAATGGATTGCGGATCGATCGGAAAGTTTTCTTTCAGATAGCCATAGTCGTTATTCCTCAACAACCGGCGAGCTTGCCTTTGACAATGATGGCACAATCAGAGGGCTGCGGGTTTATACCACAGCGACCGTTGGCGCTTACAACACAGGCTATGGCCCATTGCAGTTCACTTTCGCGGAAGGGCGCTGGATCGCCAGCGCCTATAAGATTCCCGCCGCGCATCTTGTCAGTGAGATGTATTTCACCAATACAGCGCCGATGAATGCTTATCGCGGAGCTGGAAGGCCAGAAGCGGCCTATGTGACAGAGCGGCTTGTTGATGTGGCCGCGCGGACATTGGGGATGGATCAGGCTGCGTTTCGGCGGCGCAACTTTGTCACGCCGGATATGATGCCCCACAAGGCGTGGAATGGGCTGGATGTCCACAGCTCTGACTTTGATCAGGTGCTCACCAAAGCGCTGGAGATGTCAGACTGGGACGGGTTTACCGCGCGCAAGCAAGACTCCGAGGCCAGGGGGCTTCGGCGCGGAATTGGCCTTGCCTACTATTTTGAAACCGCAGCAGCAGGTGTCGAGGGCGCGCGGGTTGCCTTTACGGCTGACGGCAAAGCCAAGGTCTATGTTGGAACCCAATCGAACGGGCAAGGCCATGAAACCGTTTTTGCTCAGGTGGTCGTTGATCAGCTCGGCCTCGACTTTGATGACATAGAGATTGTGCAAGGGGACACCGATCTTCTGGCTCGTGGCAATGGCACCGGCGGCTCCCGGTCGGCGCAAATGGCCAGTGGCTCTATTCGGGTGGTCGGCGAAACCGTTATCGAGAAGGGACGGGGTGTTGCGGCAGAGATCTTGCAAAGCGTGCCGGAGAAGGTGGCCTTTGAGACACAGGACGAGGTTGGCACATTTGTTGTGGCCGATTCAGGTGCCTCGGTGACGCTCAAGGATGTCATTCAGCATGCGGCCACGCCGCAAGGGAATGCACTCGACTCGGATGGGGTCTACAAGGCGCAAGGTGGGTCTGAGCCCAATGGCTGCCATATCTGTGAGGTGGAGATCGATCCAGAGACCGGCAAAGTAGCCATCGCCAGATATACGGTGGTTGATGATTTCGGGACTGTGCTCAATCCGGCCATTGTTGACGGTCAGGTATTGGGCGGACTGGCGCAAGGTATTGGCCAGGTGCTGCTCGAGGAATGTGTTTATGATCCCGACAGTGGGCAGCTTTTGACCGGATCGTTCAGCGATTATGCGATGCCGCGCGCAGATGATCTGGTCATGACCGAGCTGGGATATTGCGAGATCAAGGATGAATCGAATCCGCTGGGCGTTAAGGGGTGTGGTGAAGCAGGCACGACGGGGGCCCTTCCGGCAACGGTAAATGCCATCGTTGATGCCCTCTCGGATCTGGGTGTTCAGGAGTTGGAAATGCCCGCAACACCACAGAAGATCTGGGCTTTAATGCAAAAGGCCAGATAGGCGGCGGCAAAGGGAATACTATCTCAGGTTGACTTTCTGGAGTTCCTGACAAAGAATCAGGACCAGAGGAACGCAAATGGCGACAGAAGAAAAAGTGCTTTCAACTCCGATGAAGCGGGGTGAAAAAAGCCGACGTAAATTGCTCAGCGCAGCGCGTAAGCTTTTTGTGGAGCGGGGCTATCACGATACCAGGCCGCAGGATATTTCCCGCGAGGCCGGTGTTGGTCATGGCACCTTCTATCTTCATTTTGCAGACAAGCGGGAATGTTTCGTTTCTTTCGTCGATGAAGCGCAAGTGGAGTTGCAGCGTGAGGTTGAGCGTTACAGCCATGATGTGGACGGCTTTGAGGAGCGGTTGCGCGCGGTTTTCGAAGCGGTCCTAAAATATGCGGTAGCCAATCCCGGCGTTTTGACGGCGGCCATGGCGGATCCGGATCTGATTGGGTCGCCCTCAGGCAAACACATTCCCATCGTTGATCGCTGGGTGGCGAACTGGAAGGCCTTTTTTGACGTTTCAAAAGAAAACGGCCGGATTGATCCGACGATTGATACAGCGGTTCTGGCTTGCGCCATCGTTGGACAGCTCAATGCTTTGTGTATCTTCGCGCAGAAAACAGGGGCCTCAGCCGATCGAATTATCGATACACTCGCGCGGGCTTTTTTGAACGGGATTACCCCACAACAGGATTAGACGCAGGGCGCAAGCGCGATGGGGCCTCAATTTGGCCGCGTGTGGAGCAGCTTGTAAACCAGATATCCGGACAGAAAGCCTATCGCGATCAAGGTCAAAGCAGCGCCCCAGGGATCCCAAAAGGGGATGTCGTTCCACCACCTGATCCATAGGCGCCAAAGCTTTACGAAACTTGGGTCAATACGTGTCATGGCCTTTATCCACCTGATGCCCCCCCCAGCCATCAATAGGGGCCTATTCAACCAAATGTTTTTTAAAATTGCCTTCCAGCTGTCATCGCAATTGCATCTTCTAAAGAGGGGTTTCGTTAACGCTTGGACGGGTCTCGAACCCTCACGATTCGCGGGTTCGTTTTAAGCCCCTGGATTGGCTATGTGCGCCAATCTATTGAAATTTCTGCAAAATCTGCTTCAGGGAAAAGCCCTTGCGTTCAGTTCAAGGACGCGCCAGAATTATAGTTAACGGGTTCTCTTGAGAGCCCGTTCTTTTAGTATTGTGAGCAGGGTTCTTTTGGCCGGGGGTGCTTGCACACATACTTTGGGGAGGTCTGACATAAGATCACAGAACGTGTGGCTATTTATCTTCTGTTGAAGAGGGTAATGGAGAGAGGGCGCTCATCTGTTTCGATATATGTTGGAAAAGTTTTCTCAGAGACTTTGGGAGCATGTGTTCCTGGGTTTCTTTAGCGGCGAATGGCTGTTTCCCTGGGCCTTGCCGCGTGAGTATCGCGTAATGAAAATTCTTTTTTCTTATCTGGAGGAAATAAAAGTGAAAAAAGTTCTTTTGGCTCTGTCTGTTGCTGCATTTGCTGGATTTGGTTCTACTGCGATCGCCGATGACTACGATCTTGGTGCTGCCTGTGCAGAAGCTGTTGCTGGCAATGCGGAATTGACAGACGAGCAAAAATCTTCGGGCTGCGAGTGCATTGTGGCTGGCGCCGATGATGCCATGACCGCTGGGTTTGAAGCCGGTTCAGCTGACCCTGACAATGCTGAGTCCCATTGGACGGAAGAGGGCGCGGCTCTGGTTGCTGAGTGCTTCCCGACATCTGCCGAATAAGTTTTGCTTTTTTAGCAGGTTTGCAGGGGTCGGACGTCACGTCCGGCCCCTTTTTTAATGTCCTATCATTGGTCCGAAGGTTCAGGACTGGTAGTCTCCTGCAAAACGATAATCGTGGAGGAACAAAATGACCCTTTCGTTTGACCTTTTCTGGTCTTTTCGCAGTCCCTACTCCTATCTGGCGACAGGGCGGATTGTTGAGATCGAGAAAACCTATGACGTGGCCGTCAATGTGCGCCCGGTTTATCCCATCGCTGTGCGGATCCCCGGGTTCTTTGACAGGGTCAATCCGCTTTGGCCGCCTTATCTTATCCGAGACACCGTCCGTATCTCGCAGATGGAGGGAATTCCCTACGCCTGGCCCAATCCCGATCCCATTGTTCAGGATCTTGCCAATAAGGTTATTCCGAAGGAGCAGCCCTATATTCATCGGTTGACGCGGCTGGGAGTTGCCGCAGCGGAGGCAGGCAAAGGACTAGCCTTTATCGATGAAGTTTCAAAGCTCATCTGGGGAGGCACCGAGGGCTGGAACGAAGGGGATCATCTGGCCCAGGCAGCGGCGCGAGCCGGATTGGATCTGGCTGAACTTGATGCCAAGATCGAAGCCGATCCTGATCACTACGAGGCCGTTATCGCCGAAAACGAGAAGGCGCAGGAAGCTGCGGGCCACTGGGGCGTGCCGCTGATGGCCTATGGAGACGAATGCTTTTTTGGTCAAGACCGGATCGGCCACCTGCTGTGGCGTCTGGAGCAAAATGGCTTGCAGAAGCGAGCCTAGGATTAGTCACGTCTTAGAAAAAGCCCCGCCGCCGCAATCGGCCTTCGCAGCTTGATAGCTGAGTCTGGTAGAGGGAGGCGTTGGAGGAGACCCGGTGGGCCACGTTCAAGAGCCAATCCTTGCCGCGATAGGTACCTTTGTTGTAGCCGCCCTGGCCTTCGTGATAGGCCAAATAGAGATTGTAAGTGTCCCACTGGGCAATGCCGGACATCTTTTTGGATTGATAGCCGTACCAGGAGATAAAATCCGCGGCGTCGGCGAAATTGTTGCGGTCAGCGCCTGAGCGTCCCGTGCTGCGTTTATACCAATCCCAGGTACTGTTTTTTGCCTGGGCAAATCCATAGGCGGAGGATTTGCGCGGGCCAGGCACGACCCATAATACCTTGGTGCGTGGCGGTCGTGCCGAACGGTCAAAATTTGATTCCTGTTTCATGATGGCCAGCTGGACATGAACGGGGGTGCCCCAGCGTTTTTCGGCCTTTTGCATGGCGTGATACCAGCTCTTGCGATCATCGAGAATGTCGCAGGCGTTGGCAACTTCACGTGAGGTGGGTTGGCTATGACTACAGGCCGAGGCGAGATAGCCTACGACAGCAAGAAGACCAGCCAATTTAAATCGCAACCGCATTTTCTACCACACGAAAGGAATAAAGGCCTTTCGTGTCCTGGGATAGTCGTCAAAGGTCTCACGATACCATTTCAGGTTCGCGTGCGCCCTCGGCGCCAGATTTGCAAATGTATAAGCGGCAAACAGCAGTGCCGCTGGTGACCATGTCATAACAGCAAATCCTAACCATTCGATAAATTCGCCAAAGTAGTTGGGGGAGGCGAGCCAGCGGTGGAGCCCCTTCTGGGGGACTTTATATCCCAATTCGCCCGGTTTTCTGAGGTCCAGCAGCACCTTGTCGGAGTGGAGATTGATCACCATGCCGACGAGGAACAGGACGGCGCCGATCAGAAATCGGGGATCTGTGAGCCAGGCGGATGTGTACGGCGCGTGAATGGCGAAGAGATACCACCCGTTGGTGAAGCCGTTCAGCAGATTATAGGTAAAGGCCAATGCTGGCAGGGTGACCGGCCAGCGATGGCTCGTTTGACGCCTGCGCCAGGGATAATAGAAGGTGCGCTGGGCGTAATGACCTGAAAAAGCCAGGATGAAAATCAAATGCGGCCAGGTGAGCGGGGCTCCGGAAATCCAGAAATAGACAGGCAGGGCCAGGAAGGCGGGCATTTCCATGATCATCCAGGCCCAAAAGGCCGGCATGGTTGGACCCCACCCTTGTCGGGCATGGCGCCCGTAAGGGGCGGTAATAAAAAATAGCGCAAGAAAAGTGATAAGGGTGACCGCAAGGTAGAGCCACATGGCCGGTAAGAAAATCTGATTGAGGCTTGCGATCATTCCGGAAATCCCCCTTGTCGCGCCGTTCAATGAGTGGAGTGGAGTTTAGTCATGATTCCATCTGCCTGAAATGAAGAAAGGGAGCCCTCTTTTGTGAGGGCTCCCTTCCTGAGGGGTAAAAGGCTTGAGTGACTTGGGGGGAAGCCTTTTAAGGGGGTTGCCTTTTAAAAGCTTAGCCTTCTGCCCCTTGGAACGAAATAGAGGCATATGTGTCATTGCTGCCGGCATCGGCGACATCACGGGCCTTCACGTGTCCACGGTTTTGTGTCGCGTTGGACGGCGTGTGGCGCATGCCGTTTTCGAGCACATAATTAAGTCCGACCGTAAATGTGGTGGACTGGTCGGAGGTGAAATTTGTCGCTGGGAACTGACCAAGAGATTCAATTGTTTCCATCGCAGCCTTGTCGAGGCGTTTGGAGCCTGAGGTTTCAGTCAACCGTATGTTTTGAACGGTGCCGTCTGAATCGATTGTCACGCGTACGTAAGCGGTACCGCTTTCACCGCGATATTCAGCCATGTTGGGATAAGACATATTGCCTTGCACCAGATAGCTTGCGGAAACGGCCCAGTCCTGAGGCGTTGCATTGTTTTCGGCATTGGCTGGTGCAACCAGTCCGAGGGACAGGCCTGCAACAGACAGTGCGAACAGAGAAGATTTAATTGACGTGTGTTGGGTGAACATTGGGGGTGTCCTTTCCTAGAGAGTCCTTGGGTACATGTTGGCGGCAGGGGGTGCCAACAAGGTCAAGATAGGACGTATAGAGAGGAAATTAGGTAAACTACTTATCAGTCCAAATCACGGTTTCGTGAAAAGAAATTCATCGACTTTCAGTAAAGAAGTTTATTGAAAAGCTGAAAGTTGAGCGATTTGTGTTGGTTAGTCTGAGGCGGACAGACGGGCGTTGCTGGCGCTACCGATAATCTTTGATGTTGGTGTTGACGCGATTGACAAGGGCGTCCACGGCTTCTTTTAGCTCGGGGTCTTCATCAGTTTCAAGTTGGGCGGCAATACTCAAGGCTTCACTGAGATGAGCGACCGCTTCAGCTTTTTTGCCTTCCGCGCCGTAGGCATAAGCGATGTTTTCCTGGAGCATCGCCAGCGCCAGGGAAGGACGTGCGCCTTCGGCTTCGGCAAGGGCCTGATTGTAGTAAATCAAAGCATTGGCCGGATCGCGCTTGTTCATATAGATGAAGCCTAGATTTGTCAGGGCGCGGGTGATCATCAGCTGGTCGTTCAGTTGTTGCCCGGTTTTCAGCGCAGTGAGGGTATATTTTGTGGCGTCGTCGAGTTCGCCGGCTCTCAGGCTTGCCAGCCCGAGTTCGTGATAGGCATTTCCTAATTGTTGCTCGGTGCCATATTCCTTATAGACATCCAGTGCTTTCTGGTATTGCACGACGGCGCCGCCCGGATGATCTTCTATGATAAGCCGACCAACCGAGATGTAATCTTCTGCGTCGGCAAGACGTTCCTGTTTAAGGCGCTCTTCTTCGGTGAGTTCGACCGGCTCGTTTTGAACTGGTAGTGTTTGCGGCGCGGCGCTGGCCGGTTGCTGCGGGTCAGCTTGTGGCTCTGAGGGGGCACTTGTCTGTTGGGACGGTTTAGGTCGCGGTAGGAAAGCGGTGTTCTGGCCTTCAGGTGAGGCGAGTTGATCGTCTGGTTCTTGAAGATCCGGATTGGCGGTTTCGGGCTCTGTGATTTCTTCCGGCGTGTTCGGTGTGGGCGCAACGGGCTGGGTCACCCCTTGAGCGGCGGCGATTTCCTCTGGCTCAACCGGGAGAATGTCCTCTTCGGTCAAAGCGGGTTTGAGGTTTTCTAATTGGTCGCTCT
>SBHG01000184.1 GCA_006226305.1 Alphaproteobacteria bacterium
ATCCTTGACCCGGCAGCCCGCGCTCATAAGACCCACGATGAGTGCCTTCTGGATCGAGCCGGAATAGGAGCGAAAGTCGTGACCCACCGCAATCTTGGGTTCGACCCCCAGCTCATGGATCAAGGTGCCGAGGCCTGCGCCCAGCGCCTGGATGCCCATGAGGTTGATCTCAGAGCCAAACAGCCACCGGGCATCATACTCACGAAAACCGGTTGGCTTGACGAGAGGCAGACGCTCATAGTCGGCGGTGTTGGGGCTTAAGTCAGTGCGGGGTTTTGGCAGCATGAGGGGCTGGAACTCCAAAAGAGGTTAAGGCTAGTTGGTTTTACGCGGCGAAGATGAAGAGTTTATGAGCAAATCGGGCCTAGTTTCGCAAGGTCATCTTGTTGCCGCTGACCTCGTAGCCTTTCAGGCGGCCAAGAAAGCTCATCCCCAAAAGCGTCATATCACTGCCTTTTTGCATGACAGAGGCCTCGACATCATAAAGGGTGATGTCGCCGATGGTGACCTTTTGCAGGCGGATGGAGGCCCCCAATGTCAGGCCGTTTGCGGTGCTATAGGGGCGGTTAAAAGTTAAACGGCGGGTGTCGATGCCAATCCGCTCTGCCACATCAATCGGCAGGGCGATATCGCTGGCGCCTGTGTCGATAAGAAACCGCACAGCCTGGCCGTTGATCCGACCATCGGCGACAAAATGATCGCCCTGGCTTCGATAGAGGGTCACGGTTCCGTCCCCGTTCGAACGTGGCTTGGAGGGTGTCAGCTCGCCCACGACGCGCTCGCCGAGGATGGCAAACTCGGTGCGAAACGAATAAAGCCCGATGATGCCCACGAAAATCCCGGCCCAGATAATAGCGTATTTGATCGCTGTGGACGCATCTGATCGCTGCCCGGCAAAGACGCTTGAGGCTACCAAGACCAAAAGCGTCACCGTATAGACGAGATCAATTTGCGAGCCCTGGTTATTGAGCGCATCAGGATTGGCCTTGATGAGCAGAATTAAAACAAAGGCGAGACCAATGCCGCCAAGGGCCATCCAGGCTGTGCGTCCGCGCATAAAATCCTCGCATCTGTTGGGTTCTTCACTCATATATAGGGGAAGATTCCCTGTCATAAACTTACTGTTTTTAGGTGAAGTAAAAAAACTTATTAAAACCAAAGCACTAAATTAGAAACTCAATGTCAAATGAGAAGATAAATCAGGGTCATTTTTCCCCGCTTCCTGAAATGAAATCGGGCTGGGTCTGGCTGGTGGGCGCAGGTCCTGGCGACCCCGGGCTCGTCACGCGCCTGGCCGTGCACGCGCTGACCCAGGCCGATGCTGTGGTCTATGACGCCCTGGTGTCGAAGGAGATTCTCGCGATGGCGAACCCCGCCGCTGAGATGATCGACGCCGGCAAAAAGGGCGGTGCGCCTTCGCCAAAGCAGGAAGACATCTCCGCCACCCTGATCCGCCTCGCCAAAGCAGGCAAAAAGGTCCTGCGCCTTAAAGGCGGCGACCCTTTCACCTTCGCCCGCGGCGGCGAGGAGGGGCTGGCCCTCATCGCCGAGGGCATTCCCTTCCGCATGGTGCCGGGCATCACCTCCGGGGTGGGCGGGCTCGGCTATGCGGGCATACCAGCCACGCACCGGGACATGGGCCATGCGGTCACCTTCCTTACTGGACACATGGCGGGAGGCGCCGTGCCGGCCAATCTGGATTGGGCCGCCATCGCCAAAGGATCGCCCACCATTGTGCTCTACATGGCCATGAAGCATGTGGGGACCATCGCCGGGCATTTCATGGCGGCCGGTCGGGCGGCCAGCGAGCCCGTGGCGGTGATTTCCAAAGCCACCACGCCGGAGCAGAAGGTGCTGGAGACCACCCTGGCAGAGGTTGCCAGTGACATCGAAAAGGAAGGCATGAAACCGCCCGCGCTGATCGTCATCGGAAAGGTCGTATCCCTGCGCAAGGAGCTGGATTGGCTCACCCGCTTTGCTCAAGGAGAAGCGTAAACAAATGAGTGAGCAAACAGAGTTAAGTCCTTTTGACGACATCAAAAATCTCGTTTCACAGTTTCCCGAGGAGGGGGAGGCTCCGCTTGAGATCAGCGACTGGGTCTGCCATTGGCGGAACCTCAAAAAGCCGAAAGTGGAACGCCCCTTGGTGGCGGTCTATGCCTCGGTTTTTGGCACGCGCCCTGAGGCCCAACGCGAGAAACTGGCGACAGACTTCGCCGCTCTTGAGGCCGGCCAAAGCGATCTCGCACGGCTCGCCGGAGAGCTCGGGGCTGGGCTGAGAGCCTTTGATCTGGCCATGCGTTTGCCGTCACCGAATGTGGCAGATGCGCCCTCGTTTGACGAACAGGGCTGCGCCGCCACCATCGCCTTCGGCATGGAAGTCATCGCGGCCGATGCTGATCTCATCATCTTGCGCCAGGCAGGGCTCGGCTCTGACGCTGCCGCCACGCTCGTGGCAGCCGCCCTGACCGGTGAGCCGGTTGAAGGCTGGACCTTCGACGATGTCTCGCCAGAGATCACCGCCCCATCAGAAAACGATCCCCTTGCCATTCTCGCGCGCTTCGGCAGCCGCGAGCTGGCGGCGCATCTGGGGGCGCTCATTGCCGCCCGCCATATGCGCGTCCCGGTTTTCTTGGACGGACCCACGGCGGCGGTCGCGGCGCTTGTGCTGGAGGCATTGCAGCCCGGCGCCAGCGATCATACCTGGCTCACCGATCCAGGCTCCGGCCCGGGGGCTGAGCGCCTGCTGGAGCGATTCCCGCGCCGACCACTTTTTGCGCTTGAAGGGGCCCCATCAGGCGGACTCCTGACCCTCGGCCTTTTGCGCGCCTGATCGCAGATAAAAATTGGGGGAAACCTGCACGCTTTAGGCCAAATCCACTTGAAAAACACATGCTTTCATGTGTGACTAGCAATTGTCTTTTGGTGGGAGGAACAAGGGCGCACGTGTCCCTTGACCAATTGGCTGACATTGAACTTGACGTTCGCGTCAGCTTTATAGGAATCTCCCGCCACATTCGGGCCTTTAAAAAGAAAAACAACGAGGCCCGTTCACATCTGGAGGAGTAGCCATGGATATTGATTTTTCGCCGGAAGATGCCGCCTTTCGTGAAGAGGTGCGTACTTTCATTGCTGAAAATTACCCAAAGGAAATTCGTGACAAGCAAAAGCGGGGCGAAAAGCTGACCCGCGAGGAGCATCTGGCTTGGCATAAGATCTGTTACAAAAAAGGCTGGGCCGCGCCGAAGTGGCCGGTCGAACACGGCGGCACAGGCTGGACCGTGACCCAGAAATATATCTGGGGCGAAGAAAACGCCATTGCCGAAACCATTCCGCCACTCCCCTTCGGCATGAACATGCTGGCGCCCGTCATCATGGCCTTTGGATCTGAGGAGCAAAAGAAGTCGGTGCTCCCGGGTATCCTGTCAGGGGAAGTCTGGTGGTGTCAGGGTTATTCTGAGCCGGGTGCCGGTTCTGACCTGGCGGGCCTGAAAACCCGCGCGGTTCGCGACGGCGACGAATATGTCATCAATGGGTCCAAGACCTGGACCACCCTCGGTCAATATGCGGACTGGATGTTCTGTCTCTGCCGCACCGATCCGGATGTGAAAAAGCAGGAAGGCATCTCCTTCATTCTCATCGACATGAAGACGCCGGGTATCACCGTGCGCCCGATCATCACCCTTGAAGGCGGCCACGAGGTCAACGAGGTCTTCCTCGAAGATGTGCGTGTGCCGGTTTCCAATCGGGTAGGTGAGGAGAACAAAGGTTGGACCTACGCCAAATTCCTCCTGTCGCACGAGCGTTCCGGGATTGCCGGTGTCGCACGATCCAAGCGCGCTATTGAGCGTCTGCGCGAGATTTCACGGACCGAAGTGTCAGGCGGTGCGCCGCTGATTGAAGATCAGGATTTTGCCCGCAAAATTTCCGACGTGGAAATTCAGCTGACCGCGCTTGAATATACCGAGCTGCGCACCCTGGCGTCGGAAAGCGCGGGGAAGGGGCCCGGGCCTGAGGCGTCGCTCCTCAAGATCCGTGGCACGGAGATTGGCCAGCGCATCACCGAGCTGACCATCGAAGCGGTTGGCTATTACGGCTATCCGTTCCGCAACGGCCCCATGGCCGATGGTTCGAATGTTTTCCCGGTCGGTCCGAACTACGCCGCTGGCGCCGTGCCCACCTATCTTAACACCCGCAAGACCTCAATCTTTGGCGGGTCCAACGAAATTCAACATAACATCATCGCCAAAGCCGTTCTGGGTCTTTAAGGCGCGATATAAAAATATCAAAAGGGAAGAAACAAAATGGATTTCTCATTCACTGAAGAACAAACCATGTTGCGCGACATGGTGCAGCGCTTTGTCCGTGAAAACTACGACATCGACGCGCGGCGCAAGATCGTCGAATCCGAAGAGGGCATGAGTCGCGATCACTGGAACACTTTTGCCGAGCTCGGTCTTCTGGCGGCGCCTTTTCCGGAAGAATATGATGGCATGGGTGGCTCGCAAATCGACACCATGGTGATCATGGAAGAGCTGGGTCGCGGTCTGGTGGTCGAGCCCTATTTCCAGACAGTGGTTCTGGGCGGTGGTTTCATCCGCGAAGGCGGCTCTGAAGATCAGAAGAAAGCGCTCATTCCGGGCATCATTTCTGGTGAAGACATTTATGCGGTCGGCTTTGCCGAGCCGCAAAGCCGCTTTAACCTCTTCGATATCACCACAAAGGCTGAAAAGTCGGGCGATGGCTATGTGCTGAACGGGTATAAGGCCGTGGTGCTGGGCGGCCCCTGGGCTAACAAGCTCATCATTACCGCACGCACCTCCGGTGGCCAGAGCGACGAAGCGGGCATTTCCGTTTTCGTGGTCGATAAATCCGCAGGAGGTGTGTCCACTCGTGATTATCCGACCATTGACGGGTTGCGTGCCAGCGAAGTCACCCTTGAAAATGTCGCCGTGGGAGCAGACGCGCTCATCGGCGGTGAGGGCCAGGGCGGCCCACTGCTTGAAAAGGTCGTCGATCAGGGTATTGCGGCGCTCTGCGCAGAAGCCTGCGGCGCCATGAAAGTGCTTAACGACACCACTGTGGAATATTGTAAGACCCGCGAACAATTCGGTCAGCCGATCGGCAAATTCCAGGTTCTGCAACACCGCATGGTCGACATGTTCATGGAATATGA
>SBHG01000085.1 GCA_006226305.1 Alphaproteobacteria bacterium
CTTTGGGGCCGTTAGCTCAGTTGGTAGAGCAACTGACTCTTAATCAGTGGGTCGCAGGTTCGATCCCTGCACGGCCTACCAAAGGGACCTTCCCCGCATTAAAGGGCTGAAACCGAGCCCCTCACCTCACCAGAAGGCGCCGGAATGGCGCGGCACGTCGATATCCCGGTGAATATGGACGCTCATCACCAGCCCCATGCCGATCATGATGGTCATCATCACCGTCCCGCCATAAGAGACGAGCGGCAGCGGTACGCCCACCACCGGGATAAGCCCCATCACCATGGCCGTATTAATCGCCACATAAAGGAAGAAGGTGAACATCACTCCCATTGAGACCATCCGGCCGAAATGGTGCCGTGAGCTCATGGCAATGGACAGCCCCCTGAACAGGATCAGGAGATAGAGAACCAGAAGCGTCAGCGCGCCGATCAGCCCCCACTCCTCCGCCAGCATGGTGAAGATAAAGTCGGTGTGTTTTTCCGGCAGAAAGTTCAGCTGGCTCTGCGAGCCATTGCCAAAGCCCTTGCCGAAGAGCCCACCCGCGCCAATGGCGATCTTGGACTGGGCAATATGATAGCCCGCCCCAAGCGGATCGCTGTCCGGGTTCAGCGCGGTTAGCACCCGTTGCTTCTGGTAGTCCTGCAGAAGAAACCGCCAGGCAAAGCCAGCCGCCACACCGCCCAGTACTGAAGCAACCGCCACAATGCGCCACGACAAGCCCGCCAGAAACAAAAGCGCCGCCCCGCCCATCAAAAGCAAAAGGGCCGTGCCCAAATCCGGCTGACGGAAGATCAGCGCCACCGGCAGAAGGATCATCAAAACGGCCGGCGCCAGAGTCTTGATCCGCGAAACCTCGTCCACGGTCAGACCATGCAGATAGCGCGCCAGGGAGAGCACCAAGGCGATCTTCATCACCTCAGACGGCTGCACCCGGATTGGCCCGATCAACAGCCAGCGCTGCGCGCCCATGCCCACCGTTCCAAAAAGCTCAACGCCGATGAGAAGGATCAGCGCCGCCGCATAGGCAGGATAGGCCAGGCTCATCCACACCCGAACATCGACCAGCGCAACAATAAACATCAGCACCAGGGCAATGCTAAACCGCGTGAGATGGGTCAAGGCCCGGCTCGGGTCACGCATCTGCTTGGCGATGTCCCAGCCGGTGGAATAAAGCATGATAAAACCAACCGCCGCCACCGCGCACAGAAGGAAGATGAGCCACCAGTCAATCTCGCGGAACTTCTGCCACAACGGTACCTCGCGGCCCGTCTCGCCATAGGTATAACTGCTCATGAAGCACCGCCATTGGCGCCCGACAAACCGCTTACCGAAAGCGCGCTGTCTCCCTGGGGACCATAAGATGGCCGGATTGAGGGATTGCGCAAGAGCACCTCACGCATGACGTCTTTGGCAACCGGCGCCGCCGCGCTCGACCCGCCGCCGCCGTGCTCAATCAGAACCGCGACCGCATAACGCGGATTATCGATCGGCCCGAACCCGACAAACCAGCCATGGTCGCGGTATTTCCACGGCAGGTCTTCATTTTTGATCACGCCACTGGCCCGCTCTTCCCTGGAGATCTGGCGCACCTGCACCGTACCGGTCTTGCCGGCCATCGAAAGCCCCGGCCCTGTCAGACGCTTGCCAAAGGCCGTGCCGCCCGGCTCATTCACCACCGCGATCACGCCTTCCGTGACCAGATCGACCCACTTCGGTGTGAGGCCCATTGTGTCAAACGCCTCTCCCTGACCCTGGAAATCATCTCCTAAGGCGCGTAGCAGTCGTGGCTCGACCTTGCGCCCACCACTAGCCAGTCGAGAAATCATCACCGCCAACTGAATGGGTGTTGCCAGCAAATAGCCCTGCCCGATTGAGCAGTTAAAGGTGTCCCCGGCGCTCCAGCGGCCGCCCTGCACCGCCTGCTTCCACCCTTCGCTCGGCACCAACCCCGCCTTGCCGCCCGGGATACCGAAATCATGCACGGCCCCGAGGCCAAAGCGCTCCGCCATCGCCGTAATGGGCTCCATGCCGATTTTACGGGCGACCTCATAGAAATACACATTGCAGGAATTCTTAAGGCCATTGCGCAAGTTCATCGACCCGTGGCCTTCTTTCTTCCAACAATGAAACTCGCGCCGCCCGAGCCGCGTCTTGCCATTGCAGTAGAAATGCTCATTGGGATTGATGAGCCCGCTCTCAAGCGCGGCCAGCGCGGTGATAATCTTAAACGTCGACCCCGGCGCATATTGGCCCTGCAGCGCCTTATTGACGAGTGGGTTCATCTCATTTGTGCGTAGCGCATCCCAGCTCTTCTGGCTAAGGCCTGTGGTGAATTCGTTGGGATCGAAAGCCGGGCTCTGCGCAATGGCCAGAATGTCGCCATTGGTCACATCCATGACCACAACCCCGCCACTTTCGCCATTGAGCCGATCATAGGCAAAATCCTGCAGCCCCATATCGAGGGTCAGCACCGCATCCTTACCCGGCTCACCGTCCTCACGGCTATGTTCCTTGATCTCGCGGCCAACCGCATTGACCACCACGTGCTTGGTTCCCGCCTTGCCGCGCAGATCATCATCGAAGGTACGCTCCAGCCCGCTCTTCCCAATCCGGAACCCCGGCACCATGAGAAGCGGATCGCCGTCATTGTCCTGCACATCCTGCTCAGAGGGTTTGGCCACATAGCCCAGCACATGCGCCAACCGATCCGCGTAAGGATAATATCTAAGCTCCCCGGCATTCGGCTGAACACCAGGCAGCTTCGGCGCATAGGCATTAATGCGCGCGAATTCTTCCCAGGTCAGATTCTCCGCCAGCGTCACTGGCAAAAACCGCTTCCGGCGACTGATCTCTTTCAGAATGCGATCGCGGCGTTCCTCAGAAATTTCGATGAACTTTCCAACCCGATCCAACGTGCCCTCAAGATCACGGATCCCTTCCGGGATCAGCTGCACCTGAAGGTTTTGCCGATTTATCGCAAGCTCGACGCCGAAGCGGTCAAACACGCGGCCGCGCTGCGGCGGCAGGATCCGCCGATTAATCCGGTTCGCCTCCGCCAATTCCTTAAACTGATCTGAGCTGACCACCTGCAGCCCATACAGGCGCGCGGCGAGCCCGCCAAAAACCCCGAGCGTACCCAGCGAGAGGATCGCGGCGCGGCGCGAAAACTTCTCATAACGGGCGCTATCTCGAACATCGGGTTTCATGGGATCAACGTCAAACCTCCCTGGCGATCCGAATGACAAACCATGGGGTCACACGTGCAAACAAAGGGTAAAGAGCCGCGCTCAAAACCCCTTGAACGATGGCCGGATAAGGCGCCAGCCATTGGCCATGGAACAGCATGGTAATAATCCAGGCAAGAAACGAGCAAATGACCACCACAAGACCGAAGCCGACCCAGGTAAAGCCAAACTCCCGGCCGATCAGGAACGTCCGCTGGCTCAAAGTCAGCCCGTAACCCACCAGAAAGACAAAGGCCCAAAGTCCAAACGGCCCGCCCCACAAAAGATCCTGCAAAAGCCCCACCAAAAAAACAATGCTGGAAGGCAAAAGATCCGGCCGTGACAACGTCCACAGAAAGATGGCAATCAGACCGAAATTTGGCGGCGCCAAGATGGTCGACGAAAGACCAAAGGGTACAAGCGACAAGAGCACGCAAAAAAGCGTGCTCAGCGATGGAAAAGCTGTCCAGAAATATTTACGAAGATTATCGCTACTCGCCAGCGCCATCGTCAGGACTTTCTCCTTCAGAGGGGGAGGCTTCTCCAACCTCAACGGGTTCCAGCGTCTCGATAATATCCGGCTCGGCAAATTTGTAAGACAACATTCGAACAGCCTCGGTGTGGTCCCCCCGTGAGAAGGTCTGCACGCGTATATCGCCGTTTTTGCCGACTTTGGACACCAGCCCCACCGGCAGACCCGGCGGCATCTGGCCATCATGACCGGAAGTCACCACCCGGTCACCCACCTGAACCTTGGCGGCAGGCGATAAAAACTCCAGCCTCGGATCCCGTTCATTGTCGCCGATCAGTACCGCCCGATAGTTGGACGGCTCCACCAGGACCGGCACTCGAGAGTTAAGATCGGAAAGCAAAAGCACCCGCGAGGACTTATGTCCCGCGCCCAAAATGCGCCCGACCAGCCCATCTTCATCAATCACCGCCTGATTGTCCCGTACACCCTCACGCTTGCCCGCATTGACAATAAACATGCGCACAAAAGGGCCTCCGGTATCGGAGATCACCCGTCCTGTGATATATCCCACCGACGGCTCGAGCTGCACATTCATCAGCGCCTCGAGACGGGTCAGCCGGTGCTCCATCTTCAAGGCGGCGTCTTTCCAGGCGAGCAGCTCCCGATTTTCCGCCCGCAAACGCTCATTTTCCCGGTAGATATCAAATACATTGAAAATCCGGCCAAAAAACTCCCGCACCGCCATGACGGGCGGCGACAGAGTTTCAAAAATCGGTGTAGTGACGTCTGTGATCGCCTCTCGTGCCTCGTCAAAGGCATCAGCCTCCGCTTTGTCCAGAAGGACAAAGATCAGCGATATCGACATAAAAAGGATAACCGGCAATCGCCGGGAGGCAGCCAGGACCGGGACTGCAAGACGTTCACGTCTGCTGTCACGACCAAACACGGCAAATCCTCCCTTGTTGTATTGGTACCGGAGAGCGGGCCAATGCCTTGCGTTGCCTTAGTAGGACGACAAAAGGATTGAGCCCATTTCCCGTTCGTGCTCCAGCGCCTTGCCAGTGCCCAGCGCCACGCAGGAGAGCGGCTCATCGGCAATCGACACTGGCAGACCGGTCGCATCGCGCAAAACCGTGTCGAGGTTTTTCAATAGTGCGCCCCCGCCGGTCAGCACAATACCTTTGTCAACGATATCAGCGGCCAGTTCCGGCGGGGTCGCTTCCAAAGCAATCTTAACCGCTTCAACGATTTGCCCAACTGGCTCAACCAGGCTTTCAGCCACGTCTTTTTCAGAAATCTTGATTTCCTTCGGCACACCGTTCATCAGATCGCGGCCTTTGATCGAAATCGTATCACCGTCTTTGCCCTCTTTCGGCAAAGAGGCTGAGCCCACAGCCTTCTTGATCCGCTCTGCGCTTGCTTCCCCGATAAGCAGGTTATAATGGCGCCGTATGTAAGCGATGAT
>SBHG01000206.1 GCA_006226305.1 Alphaproteobacteria bacterium
CAAGATTCGAACTTGCGACCCCCTGGTCCCAAACCAGGTGCGCTACCAGACTGCGCCATGCCCCGAAGCCGGGAGTTTCGATACACGATTGCGCCGAGCGGAGCAAGAAACCATTCGCATGAAAGCCCAGAAAAAAGCCAAATTTGGCGCCTGTCATCCCCGTTTGTCCCGCCGAAACAGCTTAAAGACCCCGGTGGCCGTAAAAATAAGCCGATCCCCCGCCATGATTCGGCCCTCGACAAAGGCAACTTCGCGGCCCGCACGGGTCACCTCTGCGGTCCCCTCAATCCACTCTCCGGGACGCGCCATGGCGACAAAATCCGAGTTCATCCGCAATGTCACCGCCCGGGCCTTAGTCTCCAGATAGACAGCTGAGGCCAGAACTCCGTCGGCAAAGGCCATCAACATGCCGCCATGGAGGATACCGTGCGAATTGGTGTGACGCTCCAGAGCCCGAAAGCCCTGCCACAGCTTGTCCCCCTCGTATTTATAAAACAAAGGGCCATTGTGGCTGGTAAAGGGACCTCGCTGCCGTGACGGCTTGTAGCCTTCGGGTGGACGCGCGTTTTTCAGCGCTGATTCAAGATCATCATCGCTCATCGGTTATTTACCGATATTTCCAAAGAACAAATGCTCCACACGGTCACCCACCTTGATCCCGAGCTTTTTAGCCAGGCCGCCATTTATTTCGAGCACGGCGCGAACCTTTCCTTTGGAGGGATAAGGACCCCACTCGAGAGGTTCGGTATTTTCAAGAACAGACTCGATTGTCCCGTCACTTCGAATGAAGATCATATCGAGGGAGATATAGGTATTGTGCATCGTAAAGTTGACCTGACGCTCCGGCTTGAAAAGAAAAATCATCCCGTGGTCATCGGCCATTTCACGGCGATACATAAGACCGGTCGACCGCTGATCGTCGGTCGTCGCTGTTTCAACGCTAAATTCGATTGTCTTTCCTTCAGTCCTGATGAAAAGAACCGACTGATCAATCGGCTCTGACATCCCCATTCCGAAAGGTGCCACAAAAAACAAAAGCAGCATCACTCGAGCGAAACTGCTTTTTTCATTTTTCAGATACGCAAACATGTGAAACCAAATACTCTCAGGCGGCGCGAACTTAATCGCCCTCGCTGCTTAGCAATTCAATCTCGGCAACCATGAGACCCTTAGGTCCCTCGCCGAACTTAACCCGCACCTGATCCCCCGGCTTCAATTCATCTATGTCGCAGCGACGCAGGGTTTCCATATGAACAAAAATGTCGGGAGCCCCTTCGCCCTGATTGACAAAACCGTAGCCCTTAGCCCGATTAAACCATTTCACCTGGGCGTCTTCAAAATCACCCATAGGTTCAACAGGTGGACGATCTGAACGCGTTTCATGTTCTCGCGGAGCAGGCGCGACCGCCGTGCTGTCGTCCATGTCAATCAGCCGAATGGCCTGCCAACCTTTTGGTCTTTGCACAGCCTCACAAACCACCGTCGCGCCTTCGCGCGCGCTGTCATGCCCAGCTTGTTTTAAACAGGAGAGATGAAGTAGCACATCATCGTTACTCGGCGCCCCTTCATTCGGAATTACAAATCCGTACCCTTTGACGGCGTCAAACCACTTGACGACGCCCCTGACTTGACACGTTGACTCACTTGCCTCGTCAGCTAACGCCACGCTCTTTTCCATCCCAAGTCCCACAGCCCAGTTTTGCAGGATGTCTTCTGATGAAGGCACCACTACGCGCATGAAATGCGCTACCCAAACACCCAAAATGCACGATCGTGCATGTCGTTAACCATGATATGATAGGGCGAAGCCCAGATATCCCCAAGCAAAATTCATTAAAAAAGTACTAATTTTCTGCCCAAAAGGCATGTTATGAAAAATAAACCCGGCCTATGTGAAATTTCCCACCACCCTTCGGAAAATGGTGCAGCGCATCATTGACAATTCGGCCAAACCGATCCCCAAATTAGAAACCGTTTAAAGTCATCAGAGCCGCAAAAACCCATGGAACTCACTGGACAATATAAGATCCCAGCCCCCCGCGATGCCGTCTGGCAAGCCTTGAATTCAGAAGAGGTTCTCGCAAAATGCATCCCCGGATGTGAAAGTCTCGAAAAACAATCCGACACCGCTTTCACCGCCACGGTTCAAGCCAAGATTGGTCCGGTCAAAGCAAAATTTAAGGGCAAGGTCGATCTGAAAGATCTCAACCCACCGGAAAGCTATCGTATTGAAGGACAAGGCAGCGGCGGACCGGCGGGTTTTGCCAAGGGTGGCGCGCAAGTCACCTTGGCAGAAGACGGCGACGCGACCGCCCTCGTCTACAATGTCGATGCTCAAGTGGGCGGTAAGCTGGCGCAAATCGGGCAACGTCTCATTGATGCATCCGCTAAAAAATTGGCTGACGAGTTTTTTCAAAACCTGTCCGATCATTTTGGCGCACGAGAAGAAGAAGTCGCCCCTGCCGCTGCCCCGCAAGGCTTGCCGCCGCTCATTTGGGCCACCACCTTGATTGTCGCGACGTTATTGTTATTGGCCTTCCTCGCAACCTGATAGAGTTTGAAATGTCCCGATCAGATGACCAGGTAATCGAACAGGCCCTTAGGTGGATTGAAAGCGGCCATCAGGTTGCGCTCGCGACAGTCATTCATACCTGGGGCTCAGCCCCGCGCCCGGCCGGTAGCCAGCTTGCGGTATGCGACGACATGACTTTTGTTGGATCCGTTTCAGGGGGCTGTGTTGAGAATGCTGTCATCCACGCGGCCATCGACGCCATCAAATCCGGTGCGGCCCAAACCCTTGATTTCGGCGTTTCCGATACTGACGCCTGGGAGGTTGGATTGGCGTGCGGCGGCCAGATCCGCATCTACGTGGAACCTGTTCGCCCATGAAACTTGAAACGCTGAAAATCATCGCCAAGGCACGCGCCTCCAAACGCTCTGTAGTTTTGGCTTTGAACTTTGAAACCCGGGAAGAACGCGTTATTGAAATTACCGGTGGCGGCGCGGATCCACTCACCAAGGCCGCGCAAGCCGCCGCACGCGCCGACACGTCCACCGAGATCGAGCTTGAAACCGGTGAGCACTATTTTCTCAATGTCTATAACGCGCCCTTGCGCCTCGTCATCGTCGGCGCGGGCCACATCGCCCAGCCCCTCAGCGCCATGGCCGGGACCGCCGGATATGATGTCACCATCGTCGATCCTCGCGAAGCATTTGCTTCCAGAGAACGCTTTCCGACAGCCGCTCTCAGCCATGACTGGCCCGACGAAGCTCTTCGATCGCTCTCCCTTGATCGCCGCACGGCGGTGGTAACGCTTTCCCATGACCCAAAGATCGATGATCCCGCGCTCATGGAAGCCATTAGATCAGACTGCTTTTACATTGGCGCGCTCGGCAGTCGCAAAACCCATGCGGCGAGGGTCGCGCGCCTAACCGATATGGGTTACCAGCCCGGACAGCTCGGCCGCATTCACGGCCCGGTCGGTCTCGACATTGCCGCGCGGAGCCCCGCCGAGATTGCCATTTCGATCTTGGCGCAAATGACCGAGCGGTTGCGCAAGGACCTCCCACGGGAGACCCCTGAAATTGCCGCCATTGTTTTGGCCGCCGGACGGTCTGAGCGCATGGGCAAAAAGAACAAACTATTGGCCGACATCGGCGGCAAGCCGATGATCCGCCATGTGGTCGAGCGCATCCTCGAAAGCCGTGTCACCCAGGTTCACGTTGTCCTCGGCCACGAACAGTCACAGGTTCGCGATGCCCTGGCCGGAACAAACGTCAAATTTGTCGAAAATCCCTCTCACGCCGAGGGTATGAGCACATCCATTAAGGCCGGATTGTCGGTTCTCGACCCGCAAATCAATGGAGCCATCATCTGTCTCGGTGATATGCCGCTCGTCTCGGCACGCCTGATCGACACTTTGATCGCAACCTTTGAAAACCACCATGGACATGCCATCTGCGTCCCCACCTATGACCGAACACGCGGCAACCCAGTCCTCTGGCCTTCAGAGCTTTTTAAGGAGATGCTGAAGATTGAAGGCGACATGGGCGCCAAGCCCTTGATAGAAGCTCACCAAGCCTTACTTCATGAAGTGCCCCAACCAGACGGCGCCCTGCTTTTCGACATCGATACCGAAGAGCATTTAGATGCCTATCATCGCGGCAACAAGTAAACTGAAACAAGTTGGTTAAGGCTTTCGGAACTTCAAAACAAAACGATCCGTGTGCCCCCGAATGGAGCTGTCAAATACCATCTTGTCGTGGGTGTCCTCGGGATTGGCAAGCACATCGCTTTCGCCGACATACTCAAACCCGCCCGCTTCCATGGCATCGATTGCGATCTGTTTCTCGAGTCGATGCATGGAAGGATTGTCTTTTCCAGGCTCTCCCGCATGATCAATCACACCAAAAACGCCGCCTGGTTTGAGCGCGCGATAAACGCCATCAACCAGAGCCTCCACGCCAAGGTCGTATTGATGCACATCGTGGAAATTAAGCGCCGTGATGACAAAATCCAGAGAGTCATTTTCAACACCAAGGTCTGTAAACTCGGAATCCAAACGCTCCGCATTGGGCAGACGGTTGTTGGCAAGCCGCTCATCGAGCTGCAAAGCATTTGCGCCATTGTTGAATTTCAAAACAAATTCCGGGTTCTGCGCATAGACATGCCCCTCTGGTCCAACGGCCAAGGAAAGCACCTCGGTGTAATAGCCCCCCGCCGCCATCAGATCGAGCACGGTCATGCCCGGGGTCACGCCAAAGAACTCAAGAACATCAGCCGGTTTGCGACCTTCATCGCGGGCCCGATCCGCTTCCGCGCGATCTGTGCTCGCAAGTTTTTCGAGCAAGACTTCCTTGTTCGTCGGTTCACTTGAACAGGCACTCATCGTGAGCCCGGCAAACAGCCCCAAAAAGGCAACGGCCAATTGTTTCATCAGTTAATCCCCTTGTCAGAAATCTCAGGATTCATGCGGATTTCACGCGCAATCAATTGGCTGCACGATGACAGATTCAGGCAGGAAATTAAAGATCGAGTTTTGCGGCTTGAGCAAATACTCTCATTGG
>SBHG01000080.1 GCA_006226305.1 Alphaproteobacteria bacterium
ACAATGGATCTCGATGAGCTGAACCTCAGCGATGGCCAGCGGGTCCTCGACCTTGGCTGCGGCGAAGGGCGGCATCTGCACGCCATGTATTTCAAGGCCAAGGTCCATGCGGTCGGCGTGGACCTCGGCTTTGACGATGTACGAAAAACCCGCGAAGGGTTTGAAACCTACCCTGACACCGAAGGCGAACCCAATCGCTTCTCCCTTTCCGTGGGCAATGCGCTGGCCCTACCCTTTGCCGATGACACTTTTGATGTGGTCGTTTGCTCAGAGGTGCTCGAACATATCCCCGACTATCAACAGGCGGTCAAAGAGATCACCCGCATTTTAAAGCCCGGCGGCAAACTGGCCGTGAGCGTGCCGCGTGCCTGGCCCGAGCGCATCTGCTGGACCCTTGCCGAGGGCTATCACAACACCCCCGGCGGACACGTGCGCATCTTCAACGCCAATCGATTGAAAAACGATATTCAAGGCGAAGGGCTCACCTTCTTCCGCCGCCATTGGGCCCATGGTCTGCACTCGCCCTATTGGTGGCTGCAATGCGCTATCTGGAATAATCGGGACACCTCCAAGCTTGTCGCGCTCTATCATCGCTTTCTGGTCTGGGACATCATGAAACGGCCGCTGCTGACCCGCCTGTTGGAAAAGATCGCCGATCCGCTCATGGGCAAAAGCGTGGTTCTTTATTTCAACAAAGGGGCCGCGCCATGAAGAACCTTTACCTCCGCGAAGGTCCCTTCCCGCATGGCTTCTTTGACGGCGCGGTGGCGCGCATTGTCGAGTTGCAGCGCGACGACGGCTCCATTCCCTGGTTCGACGGCGGCGTGGTGGATCCCTGGAACCACCTTGAAGCGGCCATGGGACTGGCGGTCGCCGGTGAACGTGCGCGATCTGAAAAAGCTTTCGCCTATCTGGCAGAAACCCAGCTGGGGGACGGCTCCTGGCACGGTCAATATGGCGCCGCCGTACCGATGGACGAGAGCCACTACACCGGCGATGGCAACGAAAAGAAAATCCGCGACACGAATTTCAGCGCCTATATCGCCACCGGCGTCTGGCACCATCACCTGCTTTATCAGGATGAAAACTTCTTCAGGACTTATTGGCCCATCGTCAAAAGCGCCATGGATTTCGTCCTGTCACTCCAGTCAGACCACGGCGACATCCGCTGGGCGGCCCATGATGCTCACACACCTGAAGACGATGCTCTCATCACCGGCTGCTCATCCATTTATAAGAGTCTTGAATGCGCCATGCGATTGGCCGAGGTCGCCGGAGATCAAGAAGCCCGCAAGCAATGGGCCCTCGCCAGAACCCGGCTTGGCCAGGCCCTGCGCGATAAGCCCGAGCGCTTTGATCGCAATTGGGAAGAAAAAAGCCGCTACTCCATGGATTGGTATTATCCAGTGCTGACCGGCGTGATGCGTGGGGAAGCCGCCCGCGCCCGCATCGCCTCAAAATGGGAAACCTTCGTGGCGGAAGAAAAAGGCTGCCGCTGCGTCAAAGAACAGCCCTGGGTCACCGTTGCCGAAAGCTGCGAACTTGCCATGGCCCTCATGAACATAGGCCAAACCGCCCGCGCCCGGGAACTCTTCTCCTGGCAGCATCAATGGCGCTGCGACGAAGGCGCCTACTGGATGGGCTATCAGTTTAAAGAAGATGTGCCCTGGCCCGTGGAACGCCCGGCCTGGACCGCCGGCGCGGTGATCCTTGCAGCCGACGCCTTGCACCACGCCACGCCCGCCGCAAAACTCTTCACTGAGATATTACCAGAGGAGCCGATCACGGAAGCCCGCCGCACCTCAAAGGCGTCGGAGTAACCTGAGCGAGCCCATCCCCGCCTCTTCCTCAAAGAGACCTGAGACCAGCGCCAACTGATAGATTTCAAAAGGCGGGCGGCCGCCCTTCTCCGGGTTCGGAAACACATCGTGGATCGCGAGCAAGCCCCCCGGCATCACATGGGGCGTCCAGGCTCGGTAATCATCCATCGCCGGTTCCATGCCGTGCCCCCCATCAATAAAGAGCAGGGCAAGCGGCGTACGCCAATGTCGCGCCACCGTAAGCGACGCGCCAACGATAGGCACCACGGTCCCTTCAAGCCCCGCCCGTCGCAGCGTGCGCCTAAGAAAAGGCAGCGTGTCCATGGCGCCCGCCTCCCCGTCCCAGGTCTCCGGGTCATGATGCTCCCAGCCCGGCTGATTTTCTTCCGATCCCCGGTGGTGATCGACGGTAAAGAGCGTCGACCCCACCTCCTTACACGCAGAGCCGAGATAGACCGCCGATTTGCCGCAATAGGAACCAACCTCAAGGCAAGGACCTTTACCCGCCTCTTGAAGCGCCGCCTCGAGCAAAGCTGCCCCCTCATCTGGAGGCATGAAGCCTTTAACCGTGTCGATATCCACAGGGAATTCAAGCGTCATGGAAATGACCTTTCCGGGCCCGGTTTTGTCCGGACCTCTTTTTCAAATTATCGCGAGCCAGCCCGTCAATATTCACATAAAACTGGCCTATATCAGCCATATAATTCAAGCTTATAGGGGCCACCGTCAACCGGTCATGACGTCAACCAGTCATAAAGACCTGTGGCGTAATCTCACACCCCATGAAAGAAGGCGACGTGATCAAATTCCACATCCCCCACCGCAAGGCCTGGACTCACGGGTCGGATCGCACACGCCCGTCCCGAATTGTCCATGTCACCGCGCTGATCGCCGCCAGTTTCAGCGCGGGCGCTGCTTGCACCCCTCATGGAGAAACCCTCGCCGGCCAGCAGTTTGAAACCATTGAAGTCGCCTCTGAAGAAATCCATGTTTCTTATTTCACCAGCGGCAACCCTTCGGCACAGCGGATCATTTTCGTCCACGGCACACCTGGCAGCGCCGGTGCCTGGACCGACTATCTGGAAGACGCCCCAAAAGACTTTGAATATGTGGCCATCGACAGGCCGGGCTTTGGCAGCTCGAGTCCGGACAAGGCCATTGTGACACTGAAGGAGCAGGCCGAAGCCATCCTTCCCCTGTTGGAAGAACGAGATGGTAAATGGCCAATCCTTGTCGGGCACTCCCTCGGCGGCCCCATCATCGCCAAAGTCGCGGTCATGGCACCGGAAAAGGTCGGCGGCCTGGTCATCGTCGCGGGGTCTTTCGACCCGGATCTTGAGAAAATTCATTTCGTTCAGCGTCTTGGCGAGCTTTGGCCTATTGGCCAGATCCTGCCGGATGCCATTCGCAATTCAAACCGGGAGCTCATCGCCCTGAAACCAGAACTTGAGACCCTCACCCTGGAGCTTGATCAGATCACAACCCCGACAATTGTCCTCCACGGCACAGATGACAATCTGGTGCCCTATTCCAATGTCGCTTTTCTGCAACCAAGACTTAAAAAGGCCAGCAATCTTGAGGTTGTGCGGCTCGAAGGCAGGAATCATTTCTTGCCATGGAACTCAAAGCAGGAAATCGTAACCGCTTATCAACGTTTAGCAGCGACCACAGGTGCCAATTCCAATCACGCCGCCATTGAACCAGGCGGCCAGACCCGCTAACAAGTAGCCATTAGTGCTTTATCAGGCCTGACATTACCCCAGCGAGCTTTGCCAGTGATTGCCCTTCTCATGTCCAACGATACCCTGATGGCGGTACTGAATTATTTTTCAGCCTACCCCTGGGTGCTCGCTGTTTTGATCGTTCTGGCGACCTTCATCCTCGAGGATGGCGCTACCATCGGTGCCTGCCTTCTGGCGCTCGATGGCTATATGGACCCCCAACTGGCTCTCGGCTCCCTGATCTTCGGGATCGTGATTGGCGATTTGGGACTTTATGGTCTGGGCGCCTATGCCTCCGACCACCCCAAAGCGCTTAAATATATCGGTGAGAAACGGATCACCCGGGGCCGCAGATATTTAAACGAACGCCTCACCATGGCGCTCATCACCGCGCGGTGTCTGCCAGGCACACGCATGCCCACCTATGTGGCGAGCGGTTTCCTCAGGGTCAATTTTCTGCATTTCGCCATGGTGGCCATCATCGCCGCCAGCCTTTGGGCCTCCTTTTTCTTTTGGGCCATCTTCACCTTTGGGCAGATCATCGTTGAGCGCATTGGCAGCCACATTTGGGTTGTCGGCCTCATCCTTCTGGTATTCATGATCTTCCTGCCCAAAGCCTGGGCCAGACGCCTCTCAGTAGACGAAGACACCGAAGACGAATAATCTTCCACCGGGCGGGCGATAACCTGAGGGGCAACATGAGCGACACCACCACGATTTCCGGGGCCAAGGTCCCCCACGCAGGCATGCCGCCCATGCGTTCGGATCAACCCCCCATCTCGCACTTTGAATTTTGGCCCCCGCGCCTTTTTTACATTCCTGTCGCCCTTCATTGGGCTTGGCTCTCTTTACGGTTTGGCGGGGCCACTCTGCCGACAGCGGCCAACCCGAGTTTCCCCCATGGCGGCTTGGTGGGGGAAAGCAAATCGACGATTTTCTCGCTCGTGGAAGGCGCCGCCAAAGATCGCCTGGCGCCCTATACCTCCATCGTCCGGCCTCAAGACAGCCTGTTGGAAGAAGCGGTTCAAAAGGCGCGCCAACTTATGTCGGAAGCCAACCTGGCTTATCCCGTTGTCTGCAAACCGGACATGGGCTGCCGCGGCGCCGGCGTCAAGGTCGCCCGCAGCGACATCGATCTTATGAGCTATTTGGAAAGCTATCCGCCTAATGCCCGGATCGTCCTTCAACAGCTCATCGATTATGAACCGGAGGCGGGCGTTTTCTTTATCAGACGCCCTGGCGAGGAGACGGGCGAGATCTTTTCCTTGACGTTAAAATATTTTCCTCATGTCATCGGGGATGGTCAGTCCACTCTTGAAGAACTGATTTTGAAGGATGAGCGCGCCGGACAAGTGCCCCACCTTTATCTCGGCCGCAACAAAGCCAATCTCGACCGGGTGCTTGCTGACGGCGAGGCCTACCGGATCGCCTTTGCGGGCAGTCATTCACGCGGCGCCATATTCCGTGACGGCCGAGACTATGTCACGCAAGAGATGACCCAGAGGTTTAA
>SBHG01000148.1 GCA_006226305.1 Alphaproteobacteria bacterium
CGACTCGTCTTTGAAAACCAAACTTTCCAATCTCAAAATTGCAATGAAAGAGGTAGGCTGATGGATATCCAGGCCGCTGAAATTTCTGCGATCCTGAAGGAACAAATCAAAGGATTTGGCGCAGAAGCTCAGGTATCTGAAATCGGACAAGTGCTTTCCGTCGGTGACGGTATTGCCCGCGTCTATGGACTGGACAATGTGCAGGCCGGTGAAATGGTCGAGTTTCCAGGGGGCATTAAGGGCATGGCTCTTAACCTGGAACAGGACAATGTCGGTGTCGTGATCTTCGGTTCGGACCGGGAGATTAAAGAAGGCGACACCGTTAAGCGGACGTCTGCGATTGTGGATGTGCCGGTTGGCAAGGGCCTGCTTGGCCGCGTTGTCGACCCGCTTGGCAATCCGATTGACGGCAAGGGCCCGATTGAGGCCGCTGAGCGCCGCCAGGTGGATGTGAAGGCGCCGGGCATTATTCCCCGTAAATCCGTGCACGAGCCGATGCAGACCGGCATCAAGGCGATTGACGCCCTGATCCCGGTGGGCCGTGGCCAGCGTGAGCTGATCATTGGCGACCGTCAGACCGGTAAAACCGCTGTGGCGATTGACGCGATCCTCAATCAGAAAGACGTCAATAAGTCGGGCGATGAAAGCGCGAAGCTCTATTGCGTTTATGTGGCGATCGGGCAGAAGCGTTCAACAGTTGCGCAAATCGTGAAGACGCTGGAAGAAAACGGCGCGCTGGAATATTCCATCGTTGTCGCCGCGACAGCTTCTGAATCGGCGCCGCTGCAGTTCCTGGCTCCTTTTGCTGGCTGCACCATGGGCGAATATTTCCGCGACAACGGCATGCATGCAATGATCGTTTATGATGATCTGTCCAAGCAAGCTGTGGCTTATCGCCAGATGTCGCTTCTGCTTCGTCGTCCGCCAGGGCGTGAAGCTTATCCGGGTGACGTGTTCTATCTCCATTCCCGTCTTCTGGAACGGGCCGCGAAGATGAACGAAGAAAATGGCTCGGGCTCTTTGACCGCTCTGCCGATCATTGAAACCCAGGCGAACGACGTTTCCGCTTACATTCCGACCAATGTGATTTCGATTACCGACGGTCAGATCTTCCTGGAAACAGACCTCTTCTTCCAGGGCATTCGGCCGGCGCTCAACGTGGGTCTGTCGGTGTCCCGTGTGGGCTCGGCGGCTCAGGTGAAAGCGATGAAGCAGGTTGCCGGTAAGATTAAGGGTGAGTTGGCGCAGTACCGCGAAATGGCGGCCTTTGCGCAGTTCGGCTCAGACCTTGATGCGGCTACCCAGCAGCTCCTGAACCGGGGCGCGCGTTTGACCGAGCTTCTGAAACAGGCTCAATTCTCGCCGCTCGCTGTTGAAGAACAGGTTGTGTCGATCTACGCCGGCGTGAACGGCTACCTCGACAAGATCCCGGCGGTCGATGTGGGCCGGTTTGAAGAAGGTCTTCTGCGTCACGTGCATGAAAAGGCATCGGGTGTTCTCGACAGCATTCGCGAAGAGAAGGCTTTGTCGGCGGATACGGAAGAGAAATTGAAAGAGGCTGTTGACGCTTACGCGGCTCACTTTGCGTAAGTTCATTTCCAAGTCTTAAAGAGGGGCCTGATGGCAAGCCTTAAAGAACTTAGAAACCGGATCGACAGCGTTAAGAACACGCAGAAGATCACGAAGGCCATGCAAATGGTGGCGGCGGCGAAACTTCGCCGGGCGCAGGATGCGGCTGAAGCGGCGCGTCCTTATTCGGAGCGCATGGATGCGGTCTTGGGTAACCTTGCCGCTGCCATGGCCACCATGCCAGGCGCGCCGGCCTTGCTGGCGGGCAATGGCAAAAGCGATCGGCACCTTCTGGTGGTCGCGACCGCTGAACGCGGTCTTTGTGGCGGTTTCAACTCATCGATTTCGAAACTGGCCCGCGCCAAGGCGCTTGAGCTGAAAGCTCAAGGCAAAGACGTTAAACTTCTTTGTGTTGGCAAAAAGGGTTACGACGCCCTGAAACGTGAGTTTAGATCCGACATTGTTGACGTTGTCGATCTGTCGGCGGTCCGCCAGCTCGGGTTTAACGATGCACATGATATCGGCACGAAGCTCATCACCATGTTTGAGGCTGATGAGTTTGATGTTTGCACGATCTTCTACAACAAGTTTGAGTCGGTCATCAGCCAGGTGCCGACCGCTCAGCAGATCATTCCGGCTTTCTTCCCGACAGCTGACAATGACGAAGACAAGACGGTTCATGTTTACGACTATGAGCCGGACGAAAAGGCGATCCTGAATGACCTTCTGCCGCGCAATGTGTCGGTCCAGGTCTTCAAGGCACTGCTTGAAAATGGCGCCAGTGAACAGGGCGCGCGGATGTCCGCCATGGACAACGCGACGCGTAATGCTGGCGAAATGATTGATAGCCTGACCATTTTGTACAACCGGTCGCGTCAGGCACAGATCACCAAAGAATTGATTGAGATTATCTCTGGCGCAGAAGCGCTTTGAGCCTAAAAGAGAACTTAGGAGTTCGACATGACTGACAAAGCCATCGGCAAAATTACCCAGGTGATTGGGGCTGTGGTGGACGTTCAATTTGAAGGCGGCTTGCCGGAAATTCTGAACGGTCTTGAAACCACCAACCAAGGCAACCGCCTTGTTCTGGAAGTGGCGCAGCACCTTGGAGAATCCACGGTTCGCACCATCGCCATGGACTCAACGGAAGGCCTGGTACGCGGTCAGACAGTGACCGACACTGGCGAACCGATCCAGGTTCCAGTGGGAGATGAAACTCTCGGCCGTATCATGAACGTGATCGGTGAGCCGATCGACGAAGCGGGCCCGATTAAAACGACCAGCCGCCGCGCGATCCACCAGGAAGCGCCGGAATTTGTGGAACAGTCCACGGAAGCAGAAATGCTGGTGACCGGCATCAAAGTTGTGGACCTACTGGCGCCTTACGCCAAGGGCGGTAAGATCGGCCTCTTCGGCGGCGCCGGTGTGGGCAAGACGGTTCTTATTCAGGAGCTCATCAACAACGTTGCGAAAGCCCACGGTGGCTACTCTGTGTTTGCGGGCGTGGGTGAGCGGACCCGTGAAGGGAACGACCTCTATCACGAAATGATCGAATCCGGCGTGAACAAGCCGGGTGGCGGCGAAGGCTCCAAGTGTTCGCTGATCTTCGGTCAAATGAACGAGCCTCCCGGGGCGCGTGCTCGTGTGGCGCTGTCGGGCCTGACCGTTGCGGAACACTTCCGCGACCAGGGTCAGGACGTGTTGTTCTTCGTCGACAACATCTTCCGCTTTACCCAAGCGGGCTCGGAAGTGTCGGCGCTTTTGGGACGTATTCCTTCGGCGGTGGGCTATCAGCCAACCCTGGCGACCGACATGGGCGCCATGCAGGAGCGCATTACCACCACGACCAAGGGTTCGGTAACCTCGGTGCAGGCGATTTACGTGCCGGCCGACGACTTGACCGACCCGGCACCGGCAACCTCGTTTGCTCACTTGGATGCGACCACGGTTCTTAACCGCGCCATCGCTGAAAAAGGGATTTATCCGGCTGTGGACCCGCTGGACTCCACTTCGCGGATTCTTGAGCCGCGCGTTGTTGGCGACGAGCATTATCGAACCGCGCGCCGGGTGCAGGAAATCCTGCAGAAGTACAAGTCGCTACAAGACATCATCGCCATCCTGGGCATGGACGAACTGTCGGAAGAAGACAAGCTTACCGTGGCACGTGCCCGTAAGATTGAACGCTTCCTTAGCCAGCCGTTCCACGTGGCGGAAGTCTTCACCGGTTCGCCGGGTACGCTTGTCGACGTCAAGGAAACGGTTAAAGGCTTTAAGGGTCTTTGCGATGGCGACTATGATCACCTGCCGGAAGCAGCTTTCTACATGGTCGGCACCATTGACGAAGCCATGGCCAAGGCAGAGCGCCTGGCGGCTGAAGCGGCTTAATTGATCTGATCCGGAGTTTGTTTCATGGCTGACACATTCACATTTTCCCTGGTTTCGCCAGAGCGTGAACTGGTCTCGGAAGAAGTTTCTTCCGTCGTGGTTCCCGGCGCTGAAGGGGACTTCGGTGTCTTGCCGAACCACGCACCGGTAATTGCGCGGCTTCGCCCGGGTCTTGTGACCGTGACCAAGGATGGCGAGGTTAAGCGTTATTTCGTCTACCACGGCTTTGCCGAGGTGACCCAGTCGAGCCTGTCTGTTCTGGCAGAAGACGCGCAGCCGGTTGAAGAGCTCAAGGGTGATGGTCTTGCGGATAAGATTAAGGATGCGGAAGAAGATGTTTCCGTTGCCAAGGACGCGCTTGAAAAGGCGCTGGCGGAAGAGATCCTGTCGCACTTGAAAGCGGTTGAGGACACATTGGCTGCGCTTTGATCTGCTTGGTCATCAATGAATAAGAAAAAGGCTCGGAGCGATCCGGGCCTTTTTTTGTAGTGGGCAGTCAGACCACGTGATCTCGAAACTCAAGATTCCTCATCCTGAGGGTGAGCGCAGCAAACGTCTCGAAGGAGGAGACAGGCAGTCGTCCTCATGCTTCGAGACGGTCCCTTCGGTCCCTCCTCTGCATGAGGTCATATTTTTGTGGACTGGATCCCGCGATCAAGTCGCGGGATGACGTTAAGAGTTACGCCAACAAATCCTCAAACTCTTCAAAGACGTGGGCGTAGATGTTGCGCTTGAACTCGACGATGTCGCGGAGCAGATCGTCGGCGGTGCGCCAGGCCCAGGTGTGGAACTCGGGTTCTTCCGTGGCGATGTTGATGTCGCTGTCCTGCCCTAAGAATTCCATGGCGAACCACTTTTGTTTCTGGCCGCGATATTTGCCCTTGAGCGCCTTGCCGATCAGCTCGGGCGGGAGGTCGTAGGCAATCCAGTCCCGGGTGACACGCAAGACCCGCGCCTTATCGGTCCCGATCTCCTCTTCCATTTCGCGGAAGGCGGCGGCTTCAATATCTTCGCCTTCGTCGATGCCGCCCTGGGGCATTTGCCAGGCTTCTTCGGCGCCCGGCACGCCAAAAACCCGCTGGCCTGCCCAGATCAGTCCCTCTTTGTTGATCAGAACGATCCCGACGTTGGGACGGTAAGGCAAGGCATTGACATCAATGTCGCTCATGGGGCGCGGGCTCAGTCGTTAAAGCGTTTTTCTTTCGGGCTTAAAACATGAGCGGAGAGGGGCGCCAAGACAATGCCTTTTTCTTCCAGGGTCTTGGACCAGGCGGCGACGCGCTCCAGCGTCAACGGGTAGGCATAGCCCATGGCGACAACCCCGCCCGTGGTTTTGGCCAGAGCCTCAAGAGAGACCAGATTTTCGTCGATGGCGGCCTGACTGGGCTCGGCGTCAATGGTGCGCTGATTGAGGGCCCAGGGGGCACCGACCTCTGAGGCGAGGCGCGGCAATTGGCTGCGCTGCGATGAGCCGTCGTCTAAGACCATCAAGCCGCGTGCCTTGGCGTCCTCTAATACGGGGGTCAGGCTGTCGGGCTGTGACATGAAGCGCGCGCCCAGATAATTAACAAGACCGACATAGCCAGTGGTGCGGCTCATGAGCCAGTGCAAATCGGCAATGGCTTGCTCTGTACCCGGATCAACCTTGAGGGTGTGGGGGCCGGGCTCTTGTCCGCCCATGGCAAAAGGCTCCATGGGAACTTCCAGAACAACCTCGTGGCCGTCCTTGCGGGCCTTGTTGATGGCCTCTTGCAGATTGTCACCGTAGGGCGCAAAGCCAAGAGTAACCGCATCGGGCAGGGTGTTGATGGCTTCCTGCGTGGCGCCTTCGAAGAAGCCGAGGCCACCGATCACCAAATAGATGCGCGGGCGTGTGTCACTGGCGTCAAAGGGGCGGGCGTAGATTTTTAAAGGTGTCGCACCGTTGGCGGCCCTGATAGGGAGCCAGCCGTCAGAGCCTTGGGCGGCGACAGCGCTTATGGGGGCGGTGGTGAGGGCTATTTTCTTTTGCTGCTGACGCTGGGTGTGTTG
Source organism: Alphaproteobacteria bacterium (assembly GCA_006226305.1). Classification (GTDB taxonomy): domain Bacteria; phylum Pseudomonadota; class Alphaproteobacteria; order M2410; family M2410; genus M2410. Next base: position 5,986 of record SBHG01000148.1, read on the forward strand.
CGCGGGGACGGGCTGGGTCACCAGGGTTTCGACATCCGCTGGCTGCGTTTCAGCATAGATGACAATATCCTGAGGTTTCTTTGTTGGCACCGGTGTTGGCTCGGAGATATCGAGTTCTTCGGTGGTGGCGCGGGCGGGCGAGGCCGGTTGAGGTTCAAGACGCAAAACCACACGGCTTCCCTCGGGCAATTGGGATTGGCCGAGCAGAAGAGCAAAGATCAAGGCGGCGATGGATAAGAGCACGGCGGCAAAGGCGGTGCTGGTGCGCGACCAGGAGTTCTGGGCGCGTCGGCGCGGAGTAAAACGGTGGTCAAGCTCTTCAAAATAGTCGATGGGGACAAGCGACAAGGTTGGGCCCTCTGGCGAAGTTGGGTCCTGCGCCGGATAGGTAAAACGGGCAGGACCTCCTAAAAAATCCTGCCCGCCACAATGGTTTGATTTGGTTTACACCTCGTTAATAAAGGTAAACCTACCTATTCGCTCACGACAGCCGCTGCCTGATGGGTCTTGCCGCTCAACCCGTGAATGGTCTCCAGCGCCTTGTCCAATTGAATGTCTTCCATGGGGATCGGCTGACCCTCTTCGTCCAGTTCGAGCTCTGGGAATTTAACTTCAATATCGGGGGCGATGCCGATCTCGTGGATCGACTGGCCGGACGGGGTGTAATATTTCGCCGTTGTGAGACGCAGAGCACCATCATTGCCGTTGTTTAAGGGAATGACCGTCTGGACGGTGCCTTTGCCAAAGCTGTTGGTGCCAATTAGCGTGGCGCGGCGATGATCGCGAAGCGCGCCGGCAACGATTTCAGAAGCGGAAGCTGAACCGCCGTCGATCAAAACAACAATTGGCAGACCTTCTGCCAAGTCGCCAGGGCGGGCGTTATGGCGCTGCGAATCACGCGGGTTGCGCCCGGAGGTGGAAACGATTTCGCCGCGCTCCAAAAAATCATCGGTGATGGCAACCGCCTGATCGAGAAGGCCGCCGGGGTTTGAGCGCAGATCAATGATCACCCCTTCCATGTTGGAGCCGAGTTCCTTGTGCAGCAGCGCCATGGCCTTCTGGACGCCCGAATCGGCTTTGCGGCTGAAAGTGGCAATACGGATGTATCCGACATTGTCGATAACCCGTGAGCGTACCGCGGTAATGGCGATGACCGCCCGCTCCAGGGTGAGGTCAAAAGGAGCTTCGTCGCCGCGTACGACGGTTATGGTGATGGAGGTTCCTTCCGGTCCGCGCATCTTGTCAATGGCATCGGACATGGACATGCCGACGATTGAAATGCCGTCCACATGAGAGATGTGATCGCCGGGCAGAATGCCAGCGCGCGAGGCCGGGGTGTCGTCGATCGGCGCCACCACCTTGATCATGTCCTTGTCCATGGTGACTTCGATGCCGAGGCCGCCGAACTCACCCGAGGTGGAGATTTCCATGTCGGAGAAAGCGTCCGGATTAAGATAGGAGGAATGTGGGTCAAGGGAAGACATCATGCCGTCAATGGCCGACTCCATGAGCGATTCGTCGTTCACCTCCTCGACATATTTGGTGCGGATCTGCTCATAGACATCGCCGAACAGATCAAGCTGGCGATAGATGCTCGTGCTGGAGGCATTGGCGGACCCGCTGGTTGCGGTCGGCGCCATGGGTACTGTTAGAATCACGGCGGTCGAGAGGGTCCCGATCACAACGCCCAACAACAGCTTTTTCATTGCAAATCCCTTTACTTTTACCTGGCCTTCCTCGAAAGGCTATTTCAGGGCCAACCATGGCACTGGATCGAAGGCTTGTCCATCCTTGCGCAACTCGAAGTAGAGCTCGGGCCATCCCTGCGGGTTTAAATTGGCGTTATTGCCCGAATTTGCCTCTTCTGCGCGAGTTTTTCCCTTCGCGGGCCCCATTTGGCCGATCGGTTCGCCCGCCAGAAGGCGTTGGCCGACGACGGCGCTGACCTGGTCCAGGCCGGAGAGGATCAAATGATATCCCTCGCCGGCAGAGATGATCAAGAGCTGGCCATAGCCCAAATAAGGGCCCGCAAAGGCAATTTCGCCGTCAAAGGGGGCCACCACCTGAGCGCCGGGGCGTGTGGCGATGGTGATCCCCTTGGTTTTCCCGGCCTTGCCATTCTGACTGTCAAATTTGGCAATCATGCGGCCATTTGCTGGCAGGCGTACCGCGCCTTTTGCGGCGGAAAACCGGGCGACCTTAAGGCCCGCGGAGGCTTGCAGCGGGGCGGAAGTCAGCTCGCGGCCGGGCGGCAGGGAAGCAACTACTGGTTCTGTCTTAAATGGGGAGGGGCGCGGCGTTGGCAAGGGGCCGGTCTCCGGCGGCGGGGATGGCTTGCGGCGCGGCGCGACCAGGGTCCCGACTTTGCGAATTTCAGATAGTAGATCTTCGATGGACGCAGCCTTACCCGCCAATTTTGTCAGCTCGGAGGTCTGTGTGGCGGCCAGTTTTGAAAGCTCGCGATATTTGTTCTCGCGTTCGGCCAAGGTTTCAGCGAGGCGCTGGCGTTCCGCTTCCAGGTCCTGATCCGCGCGGGCGAGGGTGGCACGCTGGTTGGTGACAGCTTCACGGGCAAGGCGCAGGTCATCTATTTCCTTGGCCAGCGCGTCAGCCTGTTCTTTTAGGGCCGGAGCAATCTCGCTCATGAGAATTGCCGCGCGCGCCGCATCGGCGGCATCGTCGGGGTGAACAAAAAGAGCCGGGGGCGGGTTTTTCTGCAAGAGCTGCAAGGCCGCGAGGGTTTCCACCAGGGCTTGGGAATTTTTCTTCAGGCTTTCAGACTTTTCCGCTTCCAGTTTGGTCAGTCGGTCGAGTTCGGCCTCGGCGGCAGTGACGTCGGCTTCACGCTGCTGCACCTTGGCGGCGGTGCCCACAAGCTTTCGGCGCAGCTTTTCTGTTTCTTCGGCAACCGCGTCGGCTTCGCGCTGAATTTTCAGGGAGCGTTCTTCACCTTCGCGGATCTGCTTTTGCAAGGTGTTGAGTTCGTAAGTGGACTCTTCGACGTCTTGAGCGCGCGCGAGAGGGCCGAGGGCCATCATCAAAGTGAGGCACAGGCAGGTCAGGCGAGCGGGAGTTTTCAACGTCGGATTCGTCCTCAAGCCATGCGCTCGCGAGGAGCTGCTGTCGCGGTGGTTCCCGGCGTCAGAAGCGACTGGCCGGTCATCTCTTGCGGGATGTCCAGCCCCATGAGCTGAAGGGTCGTGGGCGCCAGGTCCGCGAGCCTGCCATCTTTTAAGGCGATGTCAGTGTTCAGGGCCTGCGCATTGATGAGCAACAGGGGAACATCAAACGTCGTGTGAGCTGTATGAGGTCCGTGGGTTTCAGGGTCTTCCATCAGCTCCACATTGCCGTGATCTGCGGTGACCAACATGACGCCGCCAGCTTCTTTCAGTGCCGTTTCCAGGCGGCCAAGACAGGCATCGAGGGTTTCCACCGCCTTGATGGCGGCCGACATAATGCCGGTGTGTCCCACCATGTCGCCATTGGCATAGTTAACCACGATGAGATCAAAACCGCCGGAGGTAATAGCGTCGACCAGCTTGTCGGTTACTTCTGGCGCGGACATTTCGGGTTGAAGGTCATAGGTGGCGACTTTCGGGCTTGGAATCAGAATGCGTTCTTCCTTGTCGAAGACGGTTTCGCGGCCACCGTTCAGGAAGAAAGTGACATGGGCGTATTTTTCCGTCTCGGCGATGCGCAGCTGACGCTTGCCTTTAGCGGCGGTCCATTCTCCCAGTGTGTTGTGAATATCAAGAGCCGGGTAAAGGGCTTTGACGAATTCGCTCAAGGCTGTTGAATATTCCACCATGCCGAGGGCGGCGGCAAAATTGATGCGGGGCTCGCGCGCAAATCCGTCGAAATGCGGATCAAGTAAAGCGGTCAGAATTTCGCGTGCGCGGTCAGCACGGAAATTCGCCATGAGAATGGCGTCGCCGTCCCTCATGCCAGGAAAATTTTCAGATGCCTGCGGGGTCAGGAATTCATCGGTGATGTCGTCACCATAGCAGGCGGTGATTGCTGCATGTGGATCGGAGAAACACTGGCCCGCCGCCTTGCCGGCCGTCATGACGCGGTAGGCTTTTTCAACGCGATCCCAGTTCTTGTCTCGATCCATGGCAAAGTAGCGACCGGTTAGAACGGCAATTTCGCCGGCCTCGCCGAGATCCTTTTCAAAGGTTTCGACAAATTCAGCGGCGCTCTTTGGCGGCGTATCGCGGCCATCCAAAAAGGCATGCACCCAGACTTTGATGCCGTGTACTTGAAGCGCTTTGGCGAGGGCGACCATATGGTCCTGGTGGGAATGGACGCCGCCGGGGGACAAGAGCCCCATCAAGTGACAATCGCCGCCGGAGGCCTTTAAGGCAGCGGCGAAGTCCTTTAGGGCCGGATTTTCGGCCAGGGCGCCGCTGGCAACATCTGCGTCGATGCGCGGCAAGTCCTGCATGACCACGCGGCCAGCGCCGATGTTCATATGACCGACTTCGGAGTTGCCCATTTGACCGTCCGGCAAACCAACGCTGAGGCCCGAGGTGGCGACAAAGGCGCGCGGGGCCTCGTCCCAATAGCGGCTGTAGTTTGGCGTGCGGGCCTGTTTGATGGCGTTCATGTCGGCCTCTTCGCGATAGCCGAAGCCATCCAGGATGCAAAGAACGACAGGGCCTTTGACAGGTTTAAGGGCGGTCACAGTCATAATCTTTAATCTTACTCTTCCCGGCGGATCAGTTCCGTCTGTCTGTTTATAGCCAAGAGGGCCTGGAAAGGTAAGGAATTTCAGTCTTTATGATAAGGATGGCCGCTTAAAATTGTGGCGGCGCGATAAACCTGTTCGGCCAAAAGTGCGCGCACCAGCATGTGCGGGTACGTCATTTTGCCGAAGGAAATTTTTTGCTGCGCGGCGGCAAGAAACTCACGATCAAATCCATAGGCCCCGCCGATCATGAAGACCAGATCCGGGGTACCAGTGTCGCGGGCGCGTTTGAGAAGGTCGGCAAATTCCACCGAGGTGGGCGTTTTGCCGCGTTCGTCAAGTGCCACGCGTAAAGCACCGACGGGTAGTGCCTTTTCAAGCAGTTCGGCCTCACGGCGTTGTCGCTCGGGTCCCTTGATGGGGCGTTTTTCCTCAACTTCAATCAGGCTGATGGGCCCCAGGCCGAGGCTTGCGCCAAGCGCATTGAAGCGCTCGAAATAGCGCGCCATGAGATCCTGCTCGGGGCTGTTCTTGCCACGTCCGACAGCAAGAAGGGTGATCTTCAAGGCGCACCTCTCTTATTCAGGCTCGGGCAGTTCAATGCCGAGTTCTTCCAATTTTGCAACCATGGACTCCATGATGCCGCCAAAGACGCCAAGATTGTCCTCAAAATTGGGATAGGGTTGTCCAAGGGTGGCGCCGCCGTCGACAATCAGCGACTGGCCGGTGACAAAGGAGCTTCCATCGGAGGCGAGGTAGAGGGCCGCTTCGGCGATGTCGCGAGGCAGGCCGACCCGCGGGATGGGTTGCCAGTTTTCCAAGCCTCCTTTGACCGCCTCGGCCATGGTTTCCATGAGTTGGCTAGGCAGATTGAGACCGCGTGCAAAGATGGCGGTGGCGATACCGCCCGGGCAGATGGCATTCACGCGGATGTTGTGTTTGGCAAGCTCCGAGGCGGTGGTGACGGAAACATGACGCACCGCGGCCTTGGCGGCGGAATAAATGTGGGGTCCATAGCCCGAACCGACACCGGCTATCGAGGCCGTGTTGATAATCGAGCCGGAATTCTGAGCGGCCATAATCGGTGCGGCATGTTTGATCCCCAACATGACGCCGAGAAGCAGGACATCCACCGTTGAATGAAAGCCCTCGACGGTCATGTCGTTGATCGAGCCGCCTTCGCCGCCCATGCCGGCGTTGTTGAAGAGGCAGTCCAGGCGTCCGTATTTTGCGACCGCCAGATCGATCATGGCCTTGATGTCGGCTTCCTTTGACACGTCACAGTGGGTAAACGCGAAGTTGGCACCGAGATCGGCTGTCATGCGCGCGCCGATGTCGTCAGAGATGTCGCCAACAACAACTTTCGCGCCTTCTTCGATAAAAAGTTCCGCGGTGGCTTTGCCAATGCCGCTTGTGCCGCCGGTAATGACGGCAACTTTGTCCTGCAATCGACCCATGTCGGCTCCTCCCGAAATTTATTTTTCAAGGAGCATAGCCGACTGACCGATGAATGAAAGAGGTTAATGCGCGGCAGCGGGCGCTGCGGTTGTGGTTGCCGGATCGACGGCCCACATTTGCTCAAGCTTGTAAAAATCGCGTACTTCGGGACGGAAGAGATGCACGATCACGTCTCCCGCATCCAAGAGAACCCAGTCGCAATTGGGCAGGCCTTCGACTTTGCATTTGCCGAATCCGGCATCTTTCAGATCCCTCATCAGATGATCGGCGAGGGCGCCCACATGGCGCTGGGATCGACCCGAGGCAATGACCATGGAATCGGCAAAAGAGGTTTTGCCTTTCAGGTCAATGGTGACGATGTCCTGGGCCTTGTCGTCGTCGAGGGACTTGAGGATGAGTTCGAGAACTTGGGTCGATTTGGATCGACTGGAGGCGGCGTCGCTCAGGGTTTGGCTCCATTTCCTGCCTCTCGAGGGATTTCAGGAGAGGTCTTTTAAACAAGCGCATTTTCAAAGAGGGATGGTCCTCTCAGCTCTTAAGCTAACACTTTTGCTCGTGAGGACCAAGGCTTGTGGGTGGGGTTTGTTCAACAGTCTCTTGGCCGCGCGGCATTTTCGCAACGCCTTAGCGGCGTCCTTCACGAATGGCTGTTGCGGACAGGGGATTGTGGCGTTCTTGAAGCAGAACCCAGGCGGGCGGCGCTAGGTCGGCGAGAAAACGCGCGTCTTCAGGGGCGATCCGGGCATTGGCAAAGATCTGAGCGGCGGGGCTTGCGAGCCCGGTGCGGAGCGAGCCGGGCCGCGCAAAGATGGCAACAGGCATAATCTGGAAGATCTGCCGCCATCGGCTCCAGGTGTGGATCGTTGCCAGGTTGTCGGTGCCCATAAGCCAGACGAAATTCATTTTCGGACTCTGTTGGGTCAGGGTTGCCAGGGTTTCGGCCGTAAAACGGGAGTGATGGCGCATTTCCCAGTCGCTGACGTGAATGCGTGGGTGGTGGGCGACTTTGAGAGCACTCTCGAAGCGCTCTTGAAAGGGGGCCATGCCGGCTTCGGGTTTGAGAGGATTTTGCGGCGAGACCAACCACCAAACCTGATCAAGGTTTAGGCGTCTGAGCGCGATTTGTGAGATCTGCAGATGGGCGGCATGGGCGGGATTGAAGGATCCGCCAAGAAGACCAATGCGGGCACCATGGGCCGCTGTTGGGCGTGTTGTCCTCATGGCCGTGTCGTACCGTCCCCGCGCACCTGATATTTGTAGCTGGTAAGCTCAGCCGCGCCGACCGGTCCGCGCGCATGCAATTTGCCGGTCGCAATTCCGATTTCGGCGCCCATGCCAAACTCGCCGCCATCGGCAAACTGGGTTGAGGCGTTGTGCATGACAATGGCGCTGTCCACTTTGGAAAGGAAGGTGTCTGCGGCAGCCCCGTCCTCGGTAATAATACTCTCGGTGTGTCCGGAGCCGTAGGTGCGAATGTGTTCCATGGCGTCTTCGATGCCCGAGACGGCTTTGACGGAAATAATCTTGTCGAGATACTCCGTATACCAATCGTCGTCGGTTGCAGGTTTGACGCGTGAATCCAGTGCGCAAATTTCGGCATCGCCGAGAATTTCACAGCCGCCCTCGATCAGAGCATCCAGGATGGGGCCGAGATGGGAGCCGAGGGCGGCTTCATCAATCAACAGGGTTTCCGCAGCGCCGCAGATGCCGGGTCGGCGCAACTTGGCGTTGACGGTCACGGCGACGGCTTTGTCAAGATCTGCGCTTTCGTGGATGTAGACATGGCAGATGCCTTCAAGGTGGCCCATAACCGGTACACGAGCGTCGGCTTGAACGCGTTCAATGAGGCTGCGTCCGCCGCGCGGGATGATAACGTCCACAAATGCGCCCATGTCGCGCAGCAGGATGCCAACGGCTTCGCGGTCCGTGGTGGGGACAAGCGAGATTGACGTCTCCGGCAAGCCCGCCGCCTTCAGGCCTTCGATGAGGCAGGCGTGAATGGCTCGGGAGGAATGAAAGCTCTCTGAGCCCCCTCGCAAAATTGCGGCATTACCGGCCTTCAAACAAAGGGCGCCCGCATCGGCGGTCACATTGGGGCGCGACTCGTAAATGATGCCGATGACGCCCAGTGGAACCCGAACGCGCGAAATTTTGAGGCCCGACGGCACCGACCATTCGTCCATGACATCGCCGATCGGGTCTTTAAAGGCGGCAATGGCTTCGATGCCTCTGGCCATGGCCTCAATGCGCTCTTCAGTGAGAAGCAGTCGGTCGAGCATGGCGCTGGCGAGGCCCTTGTCTTGTCCGGCTTTCATATCCTGGGCATTGGCGGCAAGGATTTTGTCCTGATTTTTCCTCAGGCTGGCTGCCATGGCCAGGAGCGCCTTGTTTTTCTTGTCAGTGTTGGCGAGGGCAAGTTTGGCGGCGGCGTCACGGGCCGTTTTGCCAATTTCCTGCATCTGGTCGAAAATGGATTTGTCTGTCATTGGGCTGGCTCTTTTGTTGTTGTTATATGAGATCCCGTAAGGACAAGATCGTCGCGATGGATCATGGCCGTGCGACCACGATATCCAAGGCGGGCTTCAATGTCGCTGGATTTCAGGCCGATTATTTTTTTGGCCTCTTCGACTGGATAGGCGGATAGACCGCGCGCGATTTCTGCGCCGTCGGGTCCGGCGACGATGACCGCATCGCCTCGGTCAAAATGACCCTGCACGGAGGTCATGCCCGCGGGCAGAAGGCTATTTCCCTTTTGCAATGCCTTGGCGGCACCCGAATCGATCATCAGCGTGCCGAGCGGGGACAAGGACCCGGCAATCCACCTCTTGCGCGCCGCGCGCGGATTGTCATCCGCGGTGAACCAGGTGGTGCGGGCGCCTTTGTCGATGGCGCTTAAGGGCGAGAGGGCTTTGCCGCTGGCGATGACCATGTGGCAACCGGCGGCGGTGGCAATCTTGGCGGCGCTGATTTTTGTTTGCATACCACCGGAACCAAGATTGGTTTCCGAACGTTCTGGCGGCGCGGCGGCCATGGCTTCGATCTCAGGGGTGATGCGTGTAACTTCCGGCAGGTGCTCCGCGGCGGGATTGTCGATCGGGTTTTCCCGATACAGGCCATCCACATCCGACAGGAGTATCAGGCAATCGGCGGAAATCATGCTGGCTACCCGAGCCGCCAATCGATCATTGTCGCCGTAGCGGATTTCAGATGTGGCGACCGTATCGTTTTCATTGATCACCGGAATGGCGCCGACCTTAAGCAGGGTTTCGATGGTGCCCCGGGCATTTAAGTAACGGCGGCGCTCTTCTGTGTCGCCGAGGGTGAGCAGCACCTGTGCCGTGGTCATTGCATGCGTGCCCAGAATATCCTGCCAGGCATGGGCCAGATCAATCTGGCCAATGGCGGCGGCGGCCTGACTTTCTTCCAGACGCAGAGGTCCCTTTTTGCCAATGCGGCCCCGGCCAAGGGCGATGGCGCCGGAAGAAACGATCACCACTTCCTGACCTTGCTTGCACCGGTCAGCGATATCCTCGGCAAGGCTTGCCAGCCATTTCCGATTCACGCTGCCGTCTTGGATCAATAGGGCAGAGCCGATTTTGATGACAAGTCGTTTGGCCTGATTGAGGCGATGGCTCATGGGCGCCAGCCTTCCTCGGAGATTTCCAGATCGTCGTCCTCGGGCTCTTCCCAGCCTTTGGCGATGTTCACCTGACGGCGAGCGGCGCGTAGCACTTCGGCGACGCCGTCATGGGAGACGCCGGACATGAGGAACGGCTTCTTGCCGGCGAGAGCGGTGAGCCTTGCGGTCTTTTCCTCCAGATCTTCCGGCGCAAGGGCGTCGATCTTGTTCAAGACCAGGATTTCCGGTTTTTCGCTGAGCCCCTGGCCATAGGCTTCAAGTTCATTGCGAATGGTGTGCCAGGCGTCCTCAATGGAATGGCTTTCCTCGGTGCCATCAATGAGATGGACGAGAACCGAGCAGCGCTCCACATGGCCGAGGAAGCGATGGCCCAGCCCCGTGCCTTCATGGGCGCCTTCGATGAGACCCGGCAGGTCCGCCATGACAAAGCCTTCGCCGTCCATCTCCACGACCCCGAGACCGGGGTGCAGGGTGGTGAAGGGATAATCGGCGATTTTGGGTTTGGCGGCGGTCACGGATGAGAGGAAGGTGGACTTACCGGCATTGGGCAGGCCAACGAGGCCCACGTCGGCGATCAGCTTGAGGCGCAACCAGATCCATTTTTCCTCGCCGGTGAGGCCTGGATTGGCATGGCGCGGCGCCTGATTGGTGGCGCTCTTGAAATGGGCATTGCCGAAACCGCCATTACCGCCTTCCAGCAGGGTGACCTTTTGTCCAACCTCGGTGAGATCGGCAATCAGGGTTTCGTTGTCCTCATCAAATATCTGGGTGCCAACAGGCACTTTGAGCGTGACGTCCGCGCCGGCCGCGCCGGATCGGTTTTTGCCCATGCCATGGGTGCCGGTACCAGCCTTGAAGTGCTGCTGATAGCGATAATCGATGAGCGTATTGAGACCGTCGACGCATTCAGCATAGACACTACCGCCGCGCCCGCCATCGCCCCCGTCCGGCCCGCCAAAGGCAATATATTTTTCACGGCGGAAGGAGACGCATCCCGCGCCGCCATTGCCGCTGCGAATAAAGATTTTTGCCTGGTCGAGAAATTTCATGGGGACAATTTACCTTACAAGCTCAAAATTCCAATGGGGCACCTTGGTTTGGCGTGCCTCGCTCCATTCTTCAGTTTCATGGGTCAAGACGAAACCGGATTTTTCTAACACCCGCCTGGACGCCGGATTGTCCGTAAAGGCACCGGCGACGATCCTTTTGGGATTCCAGGTTTCTCTCACAAAGCCAAGGCCGCCTGCAAGGGCTTCGCTCATATATCCATGACCCCAGGCTTCTTCCGCGACCCAGTATCCGGCTGACCAGATCTCATCATCTTCGGGCTGGATGGCAAAATTGCCAATGCAGGTGCGGGTCTTGTCCTCGCGGCGACAAATAATCCGCCAAACGCCTTTTGCCGGAAACTTGCGCGCTCGATTGAAGTTCCACCAAGCCTCTTCTGTCATAGGCGGGTAGGGGTGAGGCACGCGGGCGAGCTTTGATGAGATGTCGAACTTTGCAAGCTCACGGTTGAAGACATGGGTGTCGCCTGGCACCGGCGCGCGCAGGATGAGGCGCTCGGTGACGATGTCGGCGATCTCCTGGCTCATTTTGCGTTCTCCCATTTTGAGCGCGATAGCACCAGGTTGGCGCAATCGACGTCCTGCCCGCGGGCGGTGGAGTGCCGCTTGGCGATATCCACGTCCTCAAATCCGAGGCCGAGTAGGATCTTGCGCGAACCCATGTTGCCAACAAAATGGCCGGCGACGATTGTGTGGAGGCCCATATCGGTAAAGGCGAAGGCGACCACCTGGCGGGCGGCTTCTGAGACATAGCCTTGGCCCCAATAGGGCTCGCCGATCCAATAGCCGAGCTCAGCCTGACCCTCCGGCTCGTTTTCGCCGTGAACGCCGATGGCGCCGACAGCCACCTCGGGCCCGTCTTTTATCTCAATGGCAAAAACGTTGCGGCGTGGCTCGATTTCGTCGATCTGCATCTTTAAAAACCCTTCCGCATCGGACAACGCATAAGGATAGGGCACGCGAGAGAGCATTTTTGCCACGTCATAATTACCGATGAGGGTGGCGACGCTTTGCGCATCGCTCATTTTGAAGGGGCGCAGAATCAGTCGGTCGGTCTCTAGTATTTTCATCGGTCAGGCTCCTTTTCACATTTGCCCAAAGAAAAAGGGAGAAGGCGAACCTTCTCCCTTTCGAAATTCTGTTCGCCACGAGCGTGGCGTTTTTCGCCAGCGCTTATTCAGCTGCCACCGGGGTGTTAGCCGGAACGACGGAGACATAGGTCCGCTTGTTGGCCTTGGCCTTGAATTCCACAGTGCCTTCCTCGACAGCGAAGATGGTGTGGTCCTTGCCCATGCCGACGCCGGTGCCCGGATGCCATTTGGTGCCGCGCTGACGCAGGATGATGTTGCCCGGAATGACTTGCTCGCCACCGAATTTCTTCACGCCCAAGCGGCGACCGGCTGAGTCGCGACCGTTTCTGGATGAACCGCCTGCTTTTTTATGTGCCATTTGGTTTGTTCCTTCTTCCTGTCCGCTTAGCTGGCTTTGATGCCGGTGATCTTGAGCACGGTGAGGTGCTGGCGATGACCCTTTTTGCGGCGATAGTTTTGGCGGCGCTTCTTCTTGAAGATGATGATCTTCTTGTCGCGGGCCTGCTCAAGCACTTCCGCGGTGACTTCCGCGCCTTTGACCATGGGGTCGCCAACCTGGACATCGGCGCCTTCGCCGACCATCAAAACCTCTTTGATTTTGACCTTTTTGCCCGCTTCCGTGTCCAGTTTTTCAACCTTGATCACGTCGTCTTTGGCGACTTTATATTGTTTTCCGCCGGTCTTGATGACTGCAAACATTGTCTTTATTCCGTCTAAGTCCTTGAAACAACGCGCTTTTCTAAGTCTAGCGCAACCGCCTTCTGGACATAAAAATTGGGTGCGGCGGGCCTCAAAAACCCTACCGGAGGCCGCGCACTATAGCCGGGATTAGGCCCCTGTCAAGGCAAAGAATCCCTTATGTTTTGGGGTGTTTTGGGGGTGGGGTGGGTGCGGCGGTAGGGGGCGATCTGGCCGGGATCGGGCGGATGGGGTAGGGTGGGTCTTCAGGATGCCGCGAGGGAGGGTCTCATGTTGAAGAAAATCTTGATTGGTCTGGTTGGCGTGATTGTTCTGGCGCTTGTGGTTGCAATGCTTATGCCGGGCTCTATGCAGGTGGAGCGGTCGGTTGTTATTGCGGCCTCAAAAGACCGGGTGTATGCGGAGCTCAATTCCTATCGAACTTTCAACGACTGGTCGCCCTGGGCGGATTTGGATCCCAATGCCACCTATACTTTTGAAGGGCCGGTATCAGGGGTTGGGGCGCGGATGACCTGGCTGGGCAATAAGGATGTGGGCTCCGGGCATCAGGAGATCGTGGCCAGTACGCCGGACCGCATAGATGTGCGGCTGGAGTTCACCGGCATGGGCGGCGGGGACTCTTACTTCCTTTTTCAGGAAGTTGAAGGCGGTACTGAGGTTGTCTGGGGCTTTTACTCTGAGCACGGCCTTAACCCGATCAACCGCGCCATGGGGCCGGTTGCCAGCAAATTTGTGGGCCGGGACTATGAGCGGGGACTTGAAAACCTAAAGGCCTTTATTGAAGGTCAGCCTTAAAAGGCGCTCTCAAGGTCAGGCCAGGGTGGCTTCGGCCTCGTCCGGTTCCAGATGGCTTCGGTCGAGCTGCGTTAGTCCGACATAGGCAGCGGCGGGAAGAACCGTTTGGATGATTGAAATATATATCATGGCCGCCAGATAGACGACGATGGCGCTGATGCCGAGAGGCGAGAGAAACAACGCCTTGATTTCGGTCCAGACAAGGGCGGCGTCAGGTTCAGATTGTTCTGAGAGCATGTTGATCATATCTGCCAATCCGGCGCCGAAGAGCAGCCCGGCAACAAGGCCCATGGCGACCAAAACAATTACGAGCGCGATCAGCCAGGCGCAAAAATAGGACAGGAAGATACGGCCGACATTGCCCGCGCTAATGTTCCATCCTTCGGTGACCCTGATATGGCTGGCGTAGACCATGTCGACAGGAATGAGGGACGCGCGTGTCATGACATAAATAAACGGGATTATTCCCCCCAAGATCGCAATGAAAATATTCAGGCCTTCAGAGGAATCACTGTTCGACAGCACACCACCGAGGCCGTAAATGGCAAAGCCAAAAAGTGCCGCTAGCAGACCGGCCAAAATGGCAACCAAAATAAAGACAATATTACCGACGATGTAGCGTAGGACATTCATGCCAAGGGCGGGGCGCCAGATGGATCTTCCGAATGCGAGGGCGTTGATCACCATGACGGCGAAGATGGCGGATACAAGCCAGCCGCCGACCTGCATCAGATTGGACAGGGCGTTGAATTGACTGATGGCAGCTGTTTGTTCCCACATCTCAGGGTCGGTTTGGAGGAGCTCTTCGAGAGCCTGCATGGGATCGGAAAAGAACTCCGGGAATAACTGAGTGCCAAGATAGATAATTGGCCCGATGATCAGACCGGTCAGGACAAAATATATGATCGCCAGAGGGAGAAAGTTTTTCCAGCTGAACCCAAAGGTGGTGCCAAGTGTTTCGGAAACCGATAATTTGGTGGCGGCAGACATGCTGAGCTACTCCCGGACTGATTTAGGGTTTGATGGTGACTTCATGCAGCACTTCATTGTGAGGCGAAAGTATTCGATTTCCATTAAGGTGCGCGAAAGCAAGCGCCGGAATTGTAACCGCAATTGCGCTTGTGAAGATCTGTATGAGGAGTGTCGTGAGGCTCCAGATGGCGGTAAGGGGAGAGGCCGCCGCGTCGGGAAGGTTGAGGTAAAAGAATTTATCCGTTCCCGGAATATCCCAGGTCCAAAGTCTATAGAGCGGCCCCTCTGGCCCCAAAACAAGAGGCCCAAGAAAGGCGATCATGAAAGCGATGAGGATGATTAAGATGGCCGTGACCAAATAGGCAAAAAGCAAAGGTACAATATTGCCTTTGGTTATTTCAAAGCCGCGGGTTACGCCCAGCTTTGAGTTGGCAACGACCTCGGCGGGTACCAGGCTGAGGCGGATTAATCCATAAAGTGTGGCTAGGGTGATTACCGCGCCGCCTGCAAAAAGAAGTTCTTTTTGTGCCGAGGGCATGTGAGAGATGCCGACATAGGCGAGCGCCGCCAGGGACCCGGCCAAGGCAATGAGGGCGATCGCCAGGGACCCTATGATGGAGGCCGCAAAGAGATAACGTAAAACATTGCGGTTTAATCTCGGCACCAAAAGCGTGCTGCCGTTGGTGATCGAAGAAATAATTGTCGTGTGAATGATGGGGGCGAGCAGGAGGGTGGCGCCCGCCATGAAGACATTGATGGGGAAAAGGCGGATTGCCACCTCACGCAATTGCTGCTTGGTGAGTGCCTCGGTCTGAGCGGCAAGGGCGTTGAAGTATTCCTGAAAGAAAACCGCAACCAGGAGAACAATGGGTCCGACGAGCAGGGTAAAGGTTATGGCGTTTAAAACCGTGATCTGCAGGAAATTCTTGCTGACATAAGAAAAGGCTTCGCCGACAAGACGAAAGACCGGAAGTCTGGGTGGATTGTTCATATTTCCCCCGAAATTGTGGCGAGCCACCGGCTTTTGCAAGGTGTCCCCACACCTTTTACGCGAAAGCCGGAGGCAACTTATCACAGATACGACAGGGGAGCTAGCCTTGCGGAGAGGCGAGGCGCGCCTGCCCCCATGACAAAGAATTCAGGAGCCTGCGGGCCGGGGTTGCGACATACTGCATTTCATGTGGGCATTGGTGCGGCAGGGCTTTTTAGCCAGGACAAGGTGGCGTAAACGGGGCGGTGCGATTTGGTCCTGGCTGCGGGCGCATGGGCGCGCCATTGCGATTTCTGCCGTTTTGCATCTTTTTTTGCTGTTGATCGTTCAGCTTGAATTGGGCCGGGAAAAGCTCAGGTTTCAGGCGTCGACGGAAATTCCGATTGAGCTGGTGGTTCTGGCCGCGCCGCCGCCCGCCGAGGAGGCCCCGGTGGAAGAAGAAGTGCCCGGCGCTCCGACACCCGAAGCGGTTGCTGATGAGCGCGATAGGCTTGAGCTACGCCTGCGACCCCTGCCTAATACGCCGCCCGGACCTAATGTGGAGGGCTTTCGCCGGTTTATCCTGGCGCTGGAATGCACGCCCGATATGGCGGCTTCGAGCGCGGAGATGAATTATGCCTGCCGCCGGGTGGCGGAGATCCTGGCGGACCTCACCGCCGAAGAGGTTGTGCGTCTGAAGGCGCGCGCGGCGGGTCTTGCTTATGCGCGAGGCTGGGCCTTGCCACCGCCGGGCGAGGAGCTGGAGCAGGAGACCATCCGCAAGGACACGGAAAAGGGCGCGCCGGGCGAGGATGTCATGGGCCCCTGGCCCTGGGAGTGAGCCCTTGCCATTGGCGGCAGCAATGGATAAAGTCCCGGCGCTTTTTGAAAGGCGGGCGGGCGCCCTTGCCCATTTTGTATCACTGCCTTTTTGAGCTGGAGAGTTGCCGGAGTGGTCGAACGGGGCGGTCTCGAAAACCGTTGTGCCTTATGGGTACCGAGGGTTCGAATCCCTCACTCTCCGCCATGCAGTCGCCCCCGAACTTCCGGTTAGCTTGGGCGTCGATACTTCTCTTAAAGATTTCAAATGCTTGTGAGGGATCGTACTCTCTTTTTAGGTAACCGGAGAGAGTCATTGGGCCTGTATTTGGGGTGAACTGCCCAAGATTCTCTGCAGGCGATTTTGCTGGTCCCCATAAACCTGTGGAGAGATCTCAGAGAAAAGTTTGTTGAGAAAGGCGGATATCGAATTTAGCAACCAACGTGGAACGCTTGAAATTGTCTTTTTCTAAGGTAAGGATTGTTGCTGTATCTCAACCTAACCAAAGTGACCTTGCCTCCATTTTCGCAGCCAGTTTCAGATTGTACTGGCTGTACCTTGAAGCGCACCCAAACCTTGGATCACCTGGCAGGTGATATAAGGTAAAAGGTACACGCTGGAGGATGTGATCCGGAAGGGGAAAAAAACATACCAACAAGTGTACGATCCCGGCGATGTCGATGATTTTATTGCTGGCCTCTACCAGGAAATCGCTCGCCAACAGATAGATGAATCAGTCCAGAACCTTTTGGACACAAAGGAAGATTTGGAGAACGGCCACTATGGCCGAGCAGCATTCTCTTTAACCTTGGCGCTTACTGGCCGGTATGGGGGAAGAGTTCTCAAACCCCTAAGGGGCAAGATTTTTCGGAATTTTGAGAGTGACCTATGTTGTTTTGTTGCTGGCACTCCTGTCCTAACTAAGGATGGTCTAAAACCGATTGAGCAAATTGTTGTCGGCGACATGGTTTTGGCCAAGGATGTCGTCACAGGCGAGCAGACGCTGAAGCCGATTACCGGCCTCATTCAGAGGCATGACCGACAAATCTGGGAAGTTACAATCCAGGACCTGGATGGTGAAATGGAACAGTTTCGCACCACGAACGATCACCCATGGTGGGTTGGCGGCGATCATTGGGTCACGACAGACGACCTTGAAGCTGGGATGGTCGTGGAGAACAAAAAAGGTCAAATCTATAGGATAGTTAGTGTTCTGGAGACGAGCGGTAGGGAGCCGACGTTCAATCTAACAGTCGCAGATTTTGAGACATATTATGTTGGCGAATCCAGAATTCTGGTTCATAACTGCCGAAACTTGTGGAAGATAACTAAGGAAGGTACTTCTCGCACCCTAAGGCACGGGCGCTTCGGAAAATTTCACAAGAGTAAAACGGACGGGTCGTGGTGGTCAAAAGATCTTGCTGGACATGGCGGATCGAAGTGGAAGGTCTTCAAAGAGGAAGCGGACGGTCTGCATTGGCGATTTGATGCAGATGAGTTTGGGACAGAAATTCCAAACAAGCACAAGAGCGATATTGGTAGTTTCATTCCATGGAAAGAGCTAAATGCCTCAAGTTTCTAGAAAAATAGATTCTGCTGCTGAGTTTGTCAAAATACTGAGCAGTGACAACCCTCAAGAACGGATGAAGGCAACTTGGGTTGAAGCAGATCTCGAAGTATGGATTGATATTATCGAGCAATTTCCAGAGGTGCGAAAACAAGTAATAGGTAATAAGAATGTTCCGCTGGAAATTTTAAGAGTTTTGGCGAGAGACG
>SBHG01000143.1 GCA_006226305.1 Alphaproteobacteria bacterium
TCGATGCGCAGGACCTTTCCCGTCATATGTCAGATCCCCAATTCGTCACGAAGTTTTACGTACAGCATGCCGATGAAAAGGGTCGGTTGCCGCAGATACTTACCGCCCGGGAAAGGCAGGTGGGTCAAACTCGAGAAAACATCAAAACGCTCCGCTTGGCCCGCTATCGTTTCCGCGATAATTTTCCCGGTGATATGGGAGGGCGCGAGGCCGTGGCCGGAATAGCCTTGCGTGAAATAGACATTGTCGGCTAGGCGTCCCACATGCGGGGAGCGCGACAGCGTCATGGCCATGTTACCGCCCCAGGCAAAATCAATCTTTGTGTTCTCAAGTTCCGGGAAAACTCGCAACATTTTGGGTCGCATACGGGCAATGATGTCTTTCGGGTGGCCGCCGTGATAGGTGGTGCCGCCACCAAAGAGGATCCGCCGATCCGCCGACATGCGGTAATAGTCAAGCACAAATCGTTGGTCGCAGACGGCCGCATTGGTGGGCAAGAGTTTTTGGGCAAGCTCCTCCTCCAAAGGTTCGGTCGCAATGATATAACTTCCAGCGGGTAAGACCTTCCAGGAAAGCTGGGGCTGCAAGTCCCCAAGATAGGCGTTTCCGCAAAAGACCAAAAAGTCCGCGGTGACTTGCCCCTTGTCCGTCGTCACGGTCGGACGTGTCCCATAAGTGATGCTCTGAGCTTCCGAGCCTTCAAAGATCAACCCGCCGAGATCCGCCAGCGCTTTGGCCTCGCCGCGCGCCAGATTAAGCGGGTGGCAATGGCCCCAGCCTTCATTGGTGAGCCCGCCAATGTAGCGATCTGTTCCGACATATTGGCGGGTCTCTTCTGTTGAAATGAGTACCTGCTTGTGCGGGTAGCCGCGCCGGATCTCATCTTCCATGGATGCTTCGAGGTCTCTTAATTCATTGGGCCGCGCCGCCGCATCGTAATAGCTCCAGGTCAGATCGCAGTCGATGTTGAACCGCGCCACATGATCGCGAACAATGTCGCAGCACTCAACACCCATCTCCCAGAACACTTGACCGACATCGGCCCCATGCTGCTTGTCGATGGCTTTCTGAGTCTGACTGCCAAATCCGCCGATCACCTGGCCACCATTGCGCCCACTGGCGCCCCAGCCAACCCGGCATTGCTCAATGAGCGCCACTTTGTAGCCTTTCTGAACCAGATGCAGCGCGGTCGACAGGCCCGAAAAACCTCCGCCGATCACACAAACATCCGCCTCGACACGCCCTTCGAGCACGGGGTAGCGATGATCGTCATTGCGCGTCGCCGCGTAATAGGACGGTGGGTATTCAAGGCTATGGGCTCGGTCGTTCAGTCGCATGGGTTTGTATGGATCACGGGTTTTTACGGGTGCGTCCGGCGCGGAATTGGCGTGCCTGGTCGGTGAAATGATTGAAAATCTTGACGGAGTAGGGGTTAGAGGCCGCCTTCCATTCCGGGTGCCATTGCATGGCAAGCGTAAAGCCCGGCGCGTCTTTCACGCTCAGGGCTTCAACGGTGCCATCTACGGCGCGGCCCTCAACGGCGAGACTATCGGCCACCCGGTCGACCCCTTGCATGTGGATGGAGTTCACGTCAAAGGGCGCCTCACCAACAATCCCCGCCAGCACGCCGCCCGGCTCGGGGGTGAGTTTGTGGGCCGGGCCATATTGAACATCCACAGGATCGGCCGGGTTTTCCCGGTGATCCATGCGGCCAGCGATTTCATGGATGCGCGGAAATAAAGTCCCCCCCATGACAACATTAAGTTCCTGAAACCCACGGCAAATGCCGAGCATCGGAATACCCCGATCAATCGTCGCCTCAATAAAGGGAAGCGAAGTCTGGTCCCGCAAGGGATCTTCGTTTTCGTCGTCCGGCGCGGGCGGTAACCCATAAAGTTGTCGCTGCACATTGGCCGGCGCTCCGGTGAAAAGCATGCCGTCCACCAGATCCAAAATCTCATCCGGGTCTAAGGGGTTAGCCAAAGAGGGCACGAGAAGGGGCAGAGCACCGCCGACCTCTGTGAGCGCGACGATGTATTTGTCGCCCACCTGATGATAAAGGTGTTTGCCGTTAAAGTAGGTGTCGCAAACAATACCAATGACGGGCTTCATGCCGCACCTCCGGCTTCTTCAAGGGCGTGCTCATGCACCTCCTCTTGCCACTGGATCACATTCATTTCGATAAAGAAGAAAGCGACGAGCCACAGGAAAGCATCCCAGAAATCAAGGAACTCGCCGAAAATCCACCAATAAATACCAGCGACAAAAAGAGTGCCGTAAAGGAGAAGTTTCGCGCCCTTATAAGAGAGGTAAAACCGCGTGCCAAAGAGCTTGGAAGAGGCAAGCCATACTTCCAGTTCCAATACAATCACGATCAGGATCCAAACGCCGGAATTAATCACATCCGTCCAGGCCATGCGCTTGACCACGCTAAAAGTTTCACCATCCGCGAAGGCGTCAAAGCCGGCGTGGTAAAAAATGTCACCCGCGACAAGGTCGCCGCAATTGTCGGTCGTCAGGGGAACATATTCATCCAGATAAGTGGCAAGAGCGGTGTTTTCCGTCATCACCTCGCAAGGCGGCGCGCCGGTCCAGGGTTCAAATTCATAAACCCGCTCCATCATGTTCCAATAACCGAAAAAGGCCCAGAGAACTCCGATGTAACAGATCGCCCGCCCCGCGTGCAGCGACCACTTCAACAGGCCTCTAATCTTTTCGTCGGGCAGCACAAAGGTTTCGAGCTCAAAAAGAAGCAGCAGCACAATCCACGCCCCCGAATCCAGGGCTGCGGTAAAAACATTCATGAGCTCGCTCAAGGGGATGCCGCCTTTGAATGTCGTGCGACTGGCTTCCAGAGATTCCATGAAAAAGCTGATCATATTGATGATCAACAGCAGGTAGACTGTATATTTGAAGGCCTGATAAAGCCGCCATTTCCAGCTATTGGGGCCGGTGCTAAGGGTGGTGTCTTTCACGGGGTGTGTCTCTTGCCCAAGTTTGCCAGATCGGGCTAAATGTGATCACATTATTGCGACCGTGTCAAACAAGCTAAGGCGCAGAAATCAGCCGTTTTTTCATGGAGAGGGCTTTTGAAAGTGACGAAAACATCCATATCGAAAAGCGCGTATCAAACAGCGCTGGAGGCCCTTCAGAACGAGATGGTCAAACTCCAGCACTGGGTGCAACACAAAGGCTTGCGTGTCGTCGTGCTTTTTGAAGGCCGCGATGCCGCCGGCAAAGGAGGGGTGATCGAGCGTATGACCGCCGCTCTTAATCCACGAGGCTATCGACTGGTCGCTCTGCCCAAACCGACCGAGCGTGAGCGCGGTGAGTGGTACTTTCAAAGATATGTCAAGCACCTGCCGACGGAAGGGGAAATCGTCTTCTTTGATCGCAGTTGGTACAACCGCGCCGGGGTGGAAAGAGTCATGGGCTTTTGCAGCGATGCCGAATATGAATCCTTTCTCGGCGCCTGTCCGGCCTTTGAGGAAATGCTCATTTCGTCAGGAATAATTCTGGTCAAATACTGGTTTGCGGTTAGCGAAGAAGAACAGGAAAAGCGATTTCAGGCGCGCAATGACGACGACAAGAAACGCTGGAAACTAAGTCCCATCGATCTGGCGGCCAGATCCAAATACCGGGAATACGCGCAGGCCCGCGAGCGTATGTTCGAGGCGACGGATCGGCCAATCGCGCCGTGGTATGCCGTCCACTCGGACGACAAATACAAAGCCCGGCTCAATTGCATCAGCCACTTCCTGACTTTGATCCCCTACGAGGATCTGGTGCCTGCTCCTGTTGATTTGACGCCGCGCCAATTAACCGGCGCCGATCAGGAATATCCTATTCGGAAAGACAAATTTATTCCTGAGAAATACTAGTCGTGACGGCTCAAGGTTAGCCGTCGTGATCTATGTCGAGAGAATAGCCAAAGCCGCGCACCGTGCGAATGGGATCACAGAAACCTTCTGCAGAAAGCACACCTCTCAGCCGCTTGATGTGCACATCAACAGTCCGGTCCTCGATGAAGACATTGGGTCCCCAGGCGAGATCGATAATCTGTTGACGCGAAAGCACCCGGCCCGGGCGCTCCATAAGCGCCTGGAGGATACGAAACTCCGTAGGCGCCAGATGCAGGGTCTGTCCGTCGCGGGTAACCTTTCGGGCCGCGAGATTAAGGACTATGCCCTCATATTCCAGGGTCTCGCCAGTAAGCGCAGGCCGTGCGCGCCGCATTACCGCATTGATGCGCGCCAACAACTCGCCAGGCGAATAAGGTTTGACCATATAGTCGTCAGCTCCGACATCCAGCCCACGGATGCGGTCGTCTTCCTCTCCGCGAGCGGTCAGCATGACGATGGGCAGATCGCGAAATGCGTCATTCTTTCGTAGTTGGCGACAGACTTCTATGCCGGAAACCTCAGGCAGCATCCAATCCAGAACAAGCAAGTCCGGTCGATTTTCCGCAATGCGCAGAAGGGCTTCCGCGCCATCGGGGGCGATCGAAACCTCATATCCGGCGGCTTCCAGATTGTATTTGAGAACCTCTGCCTGGGCAGGTTCATCTTCCGCAATGAGAATTCTCGTCTGTTCGTGCAGAGCCACAATCCTTACCTCAGATCTGGTTGTCACCGACATTAAGCACAATTGAGGCCGATTTGTCGTCCTTTGGGCGTGTCACATCCCCATTGTAGCCTTCCAGCATGTAAATCACCTTGTCGGCAACATTGGTCGCATGGTCGCCAATGCGCTCTACATCTCGGACAATAAACAGAAGGTGGCTACAGGCGGTGATGTGATGAGGTTCGGCCGCCATCAACTCCAGAAATTCCTTAAAAAGGCTCGTGTTGAGGCGGTCCACGTCCTGATCGCGCAAAAGTACGGACCTTGCAAGTTCTGCATCCCGACAGGCATAGGCATCCAGCGCATCCCGGATCATGCCCTGCACTATTTGTCCCATCTGGCGCA